>DATDOE010000076.1:0-2640 GCA_035293405.1 Vicinamibacterales bacterium
GAAGCCCACCTAAAGATTAGTTCTCCCATCCGAAAGGAGTAAGGCCACGGGTAGACCACCCGTTTGATAGGCAGCATGTGTAAGGGCAGCAATGTCTTCAGCTAAGCTGTACTAATGGCCGAGGGCTTGACCTACATTAAAATCTGCGCATAATTCCTCCCCTCCGGGAAGGCGATATTGCAGTACCAGCACTTCTCTGTTCAGTTGTCACCGTCGCGGGATGGAGCAGCGGTAGCTCGTCGGGCTCATAACCCGAAGGTCGGGGGTTCGAATCCCTCTCCCGCCACCAACAAACAAAAAGGGCCTCGAAATTCCGAGGCCCTTTCCTGTTTCTATCGTCGTCAGCTCAACTGCCTGAAGCCCTCGCGCTCAACCAGCGCCCTAAAGACTCCTGGCTCTCGTCAGACGCCCGTCCTGCCAGCAGGCTGCGGACGCTGATGTCTTCGTCAAGGTCGGGCCAGTGGATGCCTTCGCCTAGACCGATTCTGTGCCAGTTCGCTCGTTCTGCAGTCGTTGCGTGGACGAGGCGAGGAAACCAGGCAAGCGGCACCGAGATCGTCCGGCCGTCGGAAAGGTCGACGATCAGCGCATCGTCACTCACTCTAACGTTCTCGGCCTCGGCCTCTCGAATCTCAGCTTCCGAAGTACTCATTCCAGGCCCTCAACAAAGTATCGACACGTTGTTCGATCATCGATTCGATGTACCGGATCTCCACCCGCCTGAAGCCACGACTATCCGCGATTCTAAGAGGCTCAAGCCAGAATTTCGCGTGTGCCGTGTCTCGTTCCACGTGTACGTGTGGCGGCTCGTTCCCGTCCGCGGAGTAGAAAAAGAAACGAAAAGCTCCCAGCCGCAGGACAGTCGGCACGTCGATTCAGTTTACATCGATTGATGACGAGCATTCGCCCCAGCCCTACGCCGGCCGAAACTTCGGCAGCGTGATCCTCTCGTTCACGTCCTCAAACACCACCTCGCACGCCATCCCGATCCTCACCTTCTCCGGGTCCGGCTCCACGTCGATCAGGTTCGTCGGCAGCCGCACGCCGCCCTCCAGCTCGATGTACGCCGCCACGTACGGCGTCTGCTCGCGGAACGCCGGCATCGGCGGCCGGTGGACGATTGCGAAGGCGTACAGCGTGCCCTTGCCGGAGGACTGGAACCACTCCGTGTTGCGTGAGAAGCACTTCGGGCAGATCGCGCGCGGGTAGAAGTAGGCCTGCTTGCAGTCGTTGCAGCGCATCAACCACAGCTCGTGCTGCTTCGCCTTCGCCCAGTACTGCTCCCACTCGGGCTGAATCGTCGGTAGCGGCCGTGGTGGTGGTGCCTGTGTCATGGTGAGCCCTTTCTAATTCGAATACGTCGGCAGAAGTGCATAGCGCATAGACCAGAGAACGCGTCACGATTCGCATGCCCTATGCCCTATGTATTAGTCGATGCCCAGGATCGCCGTGCCCGCCGAGGACAGCGAACCCCCGGAGCCGTTGCACAGCGCGATCTTCGGGTGGACGTTGCGTTCGCCGCACTCGCCGCGCAGCTGCCGCACCGCCTCGATCACCGTGAAGATGCCGTACATGCCGGGGTGCGTGTACGACAGGCCGCCGCCGCTGGTGTTCACCGGCCAGTCGCCGCCGGGGCCGGTGCGCTGGTCCTTGAACAGGTCAGGCCCTTCGCCGGGGCCGCAGTAGCCCAGGCTCTCCAGCGACATCAGCACCGTGTAAGTGAACGAGTCGTAAATCATGTTCAGGTCAATGTCGCTGCGCTTCACGCCTGCCATCTCGAAGGCCCGGTCGCCGGCGACCTTCGCCGGGTGGACGGTGAGGTCCGGCATCTGGCTCATCAGCGAGTGGTCGTGGTACTCCGCCGCGCCCAGCACCCAGACCGGCTTCTTCGGCAGGTCTCGCGCCCGCGCCGCCGACGTGATCACGTAGGCCGCCCCCGCGTCGGTGACCAGACAGCAGTCCAGCAGGTGGAACGGCCAGGCGATCCAGCGTGAGTTGTGGTAGTCGTCGAACGACATCGGCTCTCGCATCATCGCCATGGGGTTCAACTGCGCCCACTTGCGCGTCGCGACCGCGATTTCGGCCAACGCCTGCCGCGTCCGTTCTTCGCCGTAGTCGTGCATGTAACGGCTGCAGGCGATGGCGTAGTTGATCGGCGCCCCGACGATGCCGTACGGCGTCTCGAACTGCGGGCCCGGCAGGTTGACGTCCGCGCCGAGCCCGCCGCGCGAGCTGCGGCCCGTCTGGCCGTGCGTGACCAGCGCCACCTCGCAGAAGCCGGCGTTAATCGCCGCGATCGCGTGCGCGATGTGGACGACGAAGGACGAACCGCCGACGGACGTGCTGTCCGTGTACTTCGGGTTGATCCCCATGTACTCCGCAGTCGCCAGCGTGCTGAAGCCGGCCGTGAACAGCCCGTCGACGTCCTTGGCGCTGAGCCCGGCGTCGGCGAGCGCGTTGTACCCGGCCTCGGCGTGGTGCTGCAACGCCGACTTGTTCGGCGTCAGCCCGATCTCGTCAGACTCCGCCGCCCCCACAATCGCCACCGTCCTCGAAAGGTCCCGTCTCATCTAGACTCCAAGTCCAGCGCTCCATGCGCACCTTTAGCGGGGTTTGGGGCAGAGCCCCATCTTCAATAGG
>DATDOE010000077.1:0-53564 GCA_035293405.1 Vicinamibacterales bacterium
GGTCGTGGAGTGGGAAGTCGAGATGATGAGTTTGAATCACCTCAGGGCGTACGGATGGACCAGCAGGACGGTCAAACCGGGGGAGATCATCTCGGCGACCGGAGCCCCCGCACGGAGCGGCGCGCCGTCGATGATCGCCAACCGCATGAAGCTCCCGGACGGACGCGAGATTCGATCCTGAAGGGGCCCTTCTCTGCGGACGCGCACCGATGAGGTTCGAGATGAAGCGCATGCTGCTTTCGGCGGTCGGTATCGTGCTCGCCTCGGTGGCGGTATGGACCCAAACGCCGCAGGACGCGCCAGCCGCGCAGGGCGGTGGCGCGCGCGGCGGGGGTCGCGGTGGGCGCGCCGCAGGGCCGCCCGCGCGGATCATGTCGTTCGAGGCGCGTCCGTCCTCGATCGATCCCGGAGAGTCCGTCCTGCTGGTGTGGAGCACGGAGAATCCCGCCGGACCGGTCATCGAGCCGGGTGTCGGTCCGGTGACGCCGAGAGGGAGCCGGCAGGTGAAGCCCGCGTCCACGACCACCTACACGCTGACGATGCGCGGACCCAACGATACTGTGGTGACCAGATCGGTGACCGTGACCGTCGCTGGAACAACACCGGTGGCGGTCGCACCCGCCACGACTCCACCGGCGACGGCAAACACCATCCCGCGCACGCCCGAGGGGAACCCCGATTTTTCGGGTGTGTACGCGTTCGGCGGCGGCGGCCGAGGAGGACGTGGCGCCGGCGCAGCGACCGACGGCGTTGCGCGCGTCCCCGTGCTGAAACCAGGCGCCGAGAAATACAGGGTCGCTCGTGGCGGGCTCAATGTCGGACGAACCGCCGACTGCATGCCGCTCAGCCCGCCCGATGCCTTTGGGGTCCCGTATCAGTTTCAAATCGTGCAGAACAAGGATCTTCTCGTGCTCCTCCACGAGTACCCCGGAACGTTTCGCCTCATTCCGCTGGACGGTGAGCCGCATCAGGTCGATCCGGATCCCACCTGGCTGGGCGATTCGGTGGGCCGCTGGGAGGGAGACGTGCTCGTCGTGGACACGATTGGCTACAACGACAAGACCGAGGTCAGCGGATTCCGGCACTCAGACGCCCTTCATACCGTCGAGCGGTTCAGGCGCACCGAAGACGGGTTCGCCTACCAGGTGACGATTGAAGACCCGAACGTCTTCGTCGGTCCGTGGACGGAGACCAGAACGTACCGCCTGAACGTCCCCCCGATGAAGAAGATCATGGAGTTCGTCTGCGAGAACAATCGCGACTACAGGCCGCTCTTCGGCCCGCAGGGCGCTCAACCCAGCCGCTGACCCTGATGTGACAATTCGTCTTCGGTCTCGGCGTCCATCGCCCGCAGCCGATCGAGTTCGTGATCGCCTTTGCCACGTGGGCCGCGGTGACGCTCCTCCACGTTTCCTTCGCGAAGGTCGTGCGGATCAGGCCGGCTTGACTGCCGACCCAGCCGGTAAATACGGTAATACCATGCCAGTGCTCAGTTTCAAGGTCTCCGCCGCAGATGCCCGCGCCATTCGTGCGCGAGCGAAGGCCAGGAAGAAGACCGTTTCTGCCTATCTCCGGGAGCAGGCGCTCGTGGAGAAGCAGCCTAGAAGACGGCTCAGGCTGATCAAGCACCCTGTTTCGGGTCTCACGTATGATGCGACTCCAGGGCCCATGGTGACAGAGGAGGAAATCCGCGCCGCATTGGCCGACTTCCCATGAACTATCTGCTCGACGTGAACACCTTGCTCGCGTGGCGGCACGCACGAGCCCCCCATCACGAAAAGTTTCATGCCTGGGCCGCCCGCGTGGACCGGCAGAGCCTGCGGACGTGTGCCCACGTTGAACTGGGGTTCATCCGGGTGTCGATGCAAGTATTCGCATACACGCTAGCCCAGGCACAGGAGGCCCTCGACGCGCTCAAAGGCCAGGCAGGCGGCTTCGTGGATTCGGCTCCATCGCCGCGTCTTGCCACCTGGGCCGGCACTGCCGCTCGAACGTCAGACGCGTACCTCGCACAGATCGCCCAGGCGAACGGCCTGAAACTCGCGACGTTCGATGCGGGGACAAAGATCCAGTTGCCGAATTGATCGACTGAGCATCGAGTTCGTCTGCGAGAACAATCGCGACTACAGGCCGCTCTTCGGCCCGCGAGGCGCTCAACCGAGCCGCTGACCGGGGGCGCTGCGGCGCCAATGAACCTCGGGCCGATCAGCGCCGACCCTCGACGAGCGCCGGCCAGTTGACGAGCCACGCGATCGAAGGAGGCGTTGACGCATCCGGGGTGCGGACGAGGAACCGTTCGCCGTCGATCGTTGAATAGGACTGCCGGAGCTCGTCGCGAGTAGGCCTGGTCGAGAACAGGGCCCTCGCAGCAGACACGTCGAAAGTACTTCCGCCCTTGACCGCGGCGACCATGATCGAGCCGTCGGCTGCCTGGTAGTACAGCTCGGTCCCCTTGCGGTGCCACAGCGGCTGTCCACCGCCAGCAGTCGATATGAGCCTTCTGGCTCCCCCTCCGAAGGGTCTGACGTAGACCTCACGTCGTCCCGACTCCGCCGACGTGTACGCAAGCCATCGTCCGTCTGGCGAGACACGAGCGTTGGTTTCGCTGTTGCTGCTGCCCGGGAGAGACGAGGGCTGGCTGTTCGTGGATGCCGGCGCGCTGAAAAGACCACCGGTCAGTTTTGTGAACACGACCGAACGTCCGTCCGGCGTCCACTGTCTGGAGAAGTTGAGGATAAAGGGAGAAATTCGGGCGAGTAATACCTCGCCTCCAGAGCCGTCGGCCAGCATGCTGTAAATATCGGCGAACCGGCTGTATGCGATATGACGGCCGTCAGGGGACCAGCGCGGGGCGTACTCCCATTCGTCGAGGGTCCGCGTAAGCGGCACCCTGGTGCCGGCGACCGCATCCATCACCCAGATCGCACCCAGCCCGTTCCCCTCGCTGATCTCGAGCGCAATCCGCGTTCCGTCCGGCGAGAGCTCCGCCTCCACATAGTTGTCCGGTTCGCCAATGACACTGTCGACCTTACCCGACCGGTCGAGCCACGTCAGGCGACTACGGCTCCAGCCGGTCCGGTAGACCAGGGCGCCGCCGCCGACGGAGAAGTCGGCGCTCCTGAAGTTGACGTCCGGCGAGACGGCTACTCGCGGGGCCAGCGTCACAGGAGTGCCTTGCAGCGACGCCGTGCCGGCGTCGAACCGCTGGGCGAGCAGAACGCCGTCGCGTACGAACAGCAGGTAACCCGGCTCCGCATATCGAGCCGGGTAGTCGCTCGGCATCACCTGTATCGGCTTCTCTGCCGCTCCACCGTCGAGCGAGGCGACATAGACACCGCGTTCCACAACGGAATCGTCGGAACGGTCGGGATAGAGCGAGTACAGGAAGCGATGTCCCCCGGGAAGGAACTCAGGCCAGCGACGGCCTCCCGGACGCGAGTCGTCACGTCCAAGCGGCGTGGCCGTCCCACCCGACGCGGGGACGCTATATAGGTTATTGGACCATCCAAGCAGAATCACATCGTCAGGTCCCCACGTCCCGCCGTGAACCAACGTCCCACCCGGCAGTCCCGGCAGTGGCAGTGGACAGACCGTTTGGGTCGTCCCATCGGCGACGTCGACCCGCTTGAGGGCGAGCCCCGCGAAGAACGCCACGAAACGACCGTCGGGCGACCAGAAGGGAAACCGAATGTCCTCGCTCATCACCAGCGCCCGACTCTCCAACGTGTCGATTGAACGAATGAACAGTGTGTAGGTTGGCCCTGCTCCATCGACGTAGGCGAGGGATCGACCATCCGGCGAGAGCGCAAAGCCGCCGGCCGAATAGTCGTCCTCCCGATCGGCCTCCAGTGGCAGCGTGAATCGAACGGGTGCGCTGGCCCCTGGACGATCGCCGAGGCGCCGTGAAATCAGGATGCCCGCCGAGACAATGAACGCGACGGCGAAGATCGCCGCGGCCATCCACGCGAGCTGCAGCTGTCGCCTCGTCTGGCCGGTTGCCGCTCCCCCGGTGGCCAGGGAACCTGCCCCAGCGATCCACGCAAGCTCGCGGTGGAGATCGCGTGCGCTCTGCCAGCGATCGTCCGGATCCTTGGCCAGGCAGATCTGCACCAGCCGATCCAGCGCGCCAGGCGCCAGCGGCTGCAGGCTCGACGGCGGCGGCGGATCGTCCTTGAGGATCGCGCCGATCAGGCTCGCCTGGCTCCTTCCCTCGAAGGCCTTCCTGCCCGTGAGCATCTCGAACAGGACGGCGCCAAACGCGAAGATGTCGCTCCGCGAATCGGTCTCGCGTCCCTCGAGCTGCTCGGGCGCCATGTACTGAAAGGTGCCGAGAATCGTGCCCTGCGCCGTCAGGCCCGGCGGCGTGGTCGGCAGCATCGACAAGCCCGCGACGCCACTGCCGGGCGTCGTCGATTTCGCGAGGCCGAAGTCCAGCAGCTTCGCGCCTGTCTTCGTCAGCATGACGTTGCCCGGCTTCAGATCCCGATGGACGATGCCGGCCCGGTGGGCCGTGTCGAGCGCGTCGGCGATCTGGATGGCGATCTCGAGCGCCTGATCGAACGGGAGCGCGCCCCGCGTCAGGCGCGCGTCGAGCGTCTCGCCCTCCAGGTACTGCATGACGAGATACGCGACAGACTGCCCTGCGCCTGTCGAAGGGGCGTGCTCGCCCACGTCGTACAGCGAGCAGATGTGCGGGTGATCGAGCGCTGAGATCGCGCGGGCCTCACGGTCGAAGCGCTCGCGGAACTGCGGATCCGCGGCCAGCTGTGCGGGGAGCACTTTGATGGCGACCGTGCGATCGAGTCGTGTGTCGCGTGCCCGGTACACCTCGCCCATTCCGCCCGCGCCGATGGGCGACTGGATTTCGTAGGGGCCGAGCAGAAGGCCTGGCGGGAGGGACACGGGAGACGGCGCGAGTATAGTCGACCCCCGTCGCGTTCGCGAGGCGGGGCCGGGAGCCAAGAGTCGAAAGCCCAGAGCCGTGACGATGATCCATACTTAGATCAGTTCATGACTACAGCGGAGAAACCCAAGGGCGGGCTCGAGGACGTCGTCGCCACCTCGTCGGCGATCTGCTACCTGGACGGGGAGCGAGGTGTGCTCGCCTACTGCGGGTACGACATCCACGACCTGGCGACGTCCGCCACCTTCGAGGAGGTCTGCTATCTGCTGTGGCATCGCCGGCTGCCGTCGCGAGCCGAGCTTGGCGACCTGCAGTCGCAGCTGGCGGCCGGCAGAACGCTGCCCGAACCGATCGTCCGCCTGATGCGCAGCCTGCCGCCGGTGGATGGGATGGACGCGCTGCGCACGATCACGTCGGCCCTCGCGCACTACGACGCGGAGGCCGGCGACGCGTCTCCGCAGGAGCAGTACCGCAAGGCGGTGCGCCTCACGGCGCAGGTCGGCACGATCGTGGCCACGTGGGGTCGTCTCCAGGCGGGCGGCGGCCCCCTCGCGCCGGATCCGGCGATGAGCCACGCCGCGACTTTTCTCTATCTGTTGACGGGCGAGCGGCCGAGCTCGACGGCCATCCGCGCCTTCGATGTCGCGCTCATCCTGCACGCGGACCACGAGCTGAACGCATCGACCTTCGCGGGGCGTGTCGCGGCCGCCACGCTCACCGACATCTACTCGGCCGTGGTCGCGGCCATTGGCACGCTGAAGGGTCCGCTGCACGGCGGCGCCAACGCGGACGTCATGAGGATGCTCCTCGAGCTCGGGCACGACGCGAGCGGCGATCGCATCGACGACGTCATTCGCGGCAAGCTCGCGCGCAAGGAGAAGATTCCTGGCTTCGGCCACCGTGTCTACAAGACGGAGGATCCACGTGCCACGCACCTGCGTCAGATGTCGCACGACCTGGGCACGCGGGCGGGCGACACGGCCTGGTACGACATGTCCCGGCGCATCGAAGCGCTCGTGAAGGCGGAGAAGAAGCTCAATCCCAACGTCGATCTCTACTCCGCGTCGACCTACTACACGCTCGGCATCCCGATCGACCTCTACACGCCGATCTTCGCCGTCAGCCGGATATCGGGATGGACGGCGCACGTCCTGGAGCAGTACGCGAACAACCGGCTGATTCGCCCGCGCGCGGAGTACACGGGGCCGTCGTACCCGCAGCGATTCCTCCCGCTCGACCAGCGCTGAGGCACTCATTTCACCGCGGCACGGACGCGCTACTGACAAGCCGCGAGGGCCTAGACTAGTCTAGGTCGTCACCGTAAACCTCACGCGGAAAGTCACCTGCCGCGGCGAGAGGTCACCCCATGAAACGGCGCACGCGTCGACGAACGGGTCAATGCCGGCCAGGCTGCGGACCGAACCAGGCCGCACACCACCCCGGCCGATGGATCCCCAGGAGAACGCGATGATCATCAGACCGCTCGAGAAGGTACCCGAGATCTCGTGCTCGCCAGGGGGGAAGTCAAAGGTGAACACACCATCAGCGCTAACGGTGCGCCCGTTGACGACCGCGCTGAATGGCGCGCCGGCGAAGCCAAGCATGACGGTCACGTCACGTGAGCTGGAAGGCGGCCCTGTGGGTGAACCTCCGCGCCGTCGCAGTCGCACCCGCTCAGGCGGTACTCGGCCACCATCGGTTTGCCGATCGACAGATTCACCGCATGGTGCTCATTCGGCGGAATCAACGAGGTCATCGGCCTTTGGTCTTCGAGGCCGTTGACCTCGGGGAGTGCTCTGCACGTTCATGAACGCTGAACGGCGTCGACCCTGAACCACTCGATGACACCTCAACCATGACGCCGTGGCGCGATCCAATACCATTTAATCAATATCATGTCAAATTACAAAGGTATATGTGAGCGTCAGAGCGATATGATATCGCGATGAATGACGGGCGCAGCGCCATTTATCGCAAACTGTTGGTAGGGCTGTGCTCATTGAATCGTGTTCGAGCGATACGCTACAGTTCGGGTGTGCCCACGACTCGATGGGGTGAAGCCATCGCGCGCCTGCTGGCTGAGCGCGGCTGGACCAAGCGCCACCTTGCTGACGCCGCCTCCGTCCGGCCCAACACGCTTACCAATCTGATCAAGCACGGCAAGGACTCCGACACGGCGACGCTGGGGCGCATCGCCGCAGCGTTCACCGTCGACATTTCAGAACTGTTTCTGACGCGTGAGCAGAGCGTCGTTTTGCAGGCGCATCGCGAAAGTCGGGTGGACCGTCTCAGGGAGATGGTCGTGAAGGAGCTGACCACCACGGTGGCACGCCTGGTCGATCAGCAAGTGGCGAGCGGCGGCCCATTCTCCGCGGCGGATCGTGACAGTTCGAAAGCGGAGTACCGCTACGTGAGGAAGTCGAGGAAGCGGCAGCGCCCGGCCCGCAGATAAGACTCTCGAGCAACACATACGGCGGTCCGCCGAAGCTTCACGCGAAGGCGGAAGCCGGACACGACGTCTTCGAAAGAGGGCCGCGGGGCGGATGCTATAATTCTTCACTTCCCCCCGATGGATCCGCAGCACATCCGCAACTTCTCGATCATCGCGCACATCGACCACGGCAAGTCGACGCTGGCGGATCGCTTTCTCGAGCTCACCGGAGCGCTCCAGGCTCGCGAGATGGAGGCGCAGGTCCTCGATGCGATGGATCTCGAGCGCGAGCGCGGCATTACGATCAAGGCGCACCCGGTCCGCCTGAACTACACCGCGCGCGACGGCCAGCAGTACGTGCTGAACCTGATCGATACGCCCGGTCACGTCGACTTCAGCTATGAAGTGACGCGGTCGCTCGCGGCCTGCGAGGGGGCGCTGCTGCTGGTCGACGCGTCCCAGGGCGTGGAGGCGCAGACGCTCGCCAACGCCTATCTGGCCGTGGAGAACAACCTCGAGATCATCCCGGTCATCAACAAGATCGATCTGCCCAGCGCGCAGCCGGACGAGTGCAAGCGCCAGATCGAGGAGATCATCGGCCTGGACGCCTCGACCGCGATGCTGGCGAGCGCAAAGGAAGGGACGGGCACGCGCGACATCCTCGAGGCGATCGTGAGCCGCTTCCATCCACCGAAGGGCGATCCGGCCGCTCCGCTCAAGGCGCTGATCTTCGACTCCTGGTACGACGCCTACCGCGGCGTGGTCATCGTCGTCCGCGTGATCGACGGCACCCTCAGGACGAAGCAGAGGATTCGCCTGATGGCGATCGCCGAGGATTACGAGGTCGACGGCCTCGGCGTGTTCTCACCCAAGGCCACGCCGGTCGACGAGCTGGGCGTGGGCGAGGTCGGCTTCCTCGTGGCCAACATCAAGCGCGTCTCGGATGCGAAGATCGGCGACACGGTCACCGAGACGGCCCGGCCCACCGAGGAGCCGTTTCCCGGCTTCAAGGAGCTGAAGCCGATGGTCTTCGCCGGGCTCTATCCGGTCGAAGGACACAAGTACACGGAGTTGCGTGAGGCACTGGAGAAGCTGCGGTTGAACGACGCGTCGTTCTTCTACGAGCCGGAGACGTCGGCGGCGCTGGGCTTTGGCTTCCGCTGCGGGTTCCTCGGGCTGCTGCACATGGAGATCGTGCAGGAGCGGCTCGAGCGCGAGTACGACATGGACCTGGTGACGACCGCCCCGGGCGTGTTGTACCGCGTGACGACCACCGACGGAGAGGTGCAGGAGATCGACAGCCCCGCCAAGCTGCCTGATGCCGGCCGCATCGCGAAGCTCGAGGAGCCGGTGATCACCGCGATGATCCTCACACCGTCGGAACACGTCGGCGCGATCCTGCAGCTGTGTCAGGACAAACGTGGAGTCCAGAAGAAGCTCGAATACCTCAAGTCGGATCGTGTCCTCATCACCTACGATCTGCCGTTCAACGAGGTGGTGCTCGACTTCTACGACAAGCTGAAGACGATGTCGCGCGGCTACGCGTCGCTGGACTACCACGTCACCGGGTACTGGGAGTCGCCGCTCGTGAAGATGGACATCCTGGTCAACGGCGAGCCGGTGGACGCGCTCTCGATCATCGTCCACAAGGACGCGGCGTACGAGCGCGGCCGGGCGCTGGCGGCGAAGATGCGCGAGCTCATCCCGCGCCAGATGTTCGAGGTCGCCATCCAGGCGTCAATCGGCAGCCGCATCATCGCCCGCGAGTCGGTCAAGGCCCTGCGCAAGAACGTGCTCGCCAAGTGCTACGGTGGTGACATCAGCCGGAAGCGCAAGCTGCTCGAGAAGCAGAAGGAAGGCAAGAAGCGCATGAAGCGCGTGGGCCGCGTGGAGATCCCACAGGAAGCCTTCCTGGCGGTGCTGAAGATGGGGACCGACTGATGGCCGGGATGAATACCCTCCCACCAGGGGCGGCTCCATTCAAGAAGTCGACGATCCGCGAGTATTTCGAGTCGATCTGCGTGGCCGTGGTCCTGGCCTTCTTCGTCCGGACGTTCGTGGTCCAGGCGTTCAAGATCCCGACCGGGTCGATGGAGAACAACCTGCTGATCGGCGATCACCTGCTGGTCGACAAGTTCGTCTTCGCGCCCACGCTGACGTCGCTCGAGAAGATCCTCCTGCCGATTGACGATATCCGCCGTGGAGATATCATCGTCTTCAAGTTTCCGGAGGACCCCGAGCGCGACTTCATCAAGCGGGTCATCGCGCTTCCTGGTGAGACACTGCAGCTGCGCAACAAGAAGGTCTTCATCAACGACACGCCCCTTGACGAGCCGTACGTGCACTTCCTGTTTCCACCCGCGGATGGCACGTCGGGCGCGCCGGAAGTGTCGGATCCGGATGTGCGGGTGAATTACGGGCCGGTCACCGTTCCGGCCGATCACTACTTCATGATGGGCGACAACCGCGACAACTCCCAGGACAGCCGCTATTGGGGCTTCCTTCCGCGCGAGTACGTAAAGGGGAAAGCCCTGTTCGTGTACTTCTCCGGGCAGGGTGGGCTGGGCGTGCGGTGGTCGCGCATCCTCCATCAAATCCACTGATGTCCCGGCGCGAATCGTCCACGACGTCACAGAGGAGCGAGCTGGGCTTGCCCGCGCCTGGCTTTCGCAAGTCGGCGCTGCGCGAGTCGTTCGAGTCGCTGTGCATCGCCGTGATCCTGGCGCTCTTCGTCCGGACGTTCCTCGTGCAGGCCTTCAAGATCCCGAGTGGATCGATGGAGAACAACCTGTTGATTGGCGATCACCTGCTCGTCAACAAGTTCGTGTTCGGCCCGACGCGGACCTCGCTCGAGCGCAACCTGCTGCCGATCGATCGGATCCGCCGCAGCGACATCATCGTGTTCAAGCACCCCGAAGACCCGGATCGCGATCTGATCAAGCGCACGATCGGTCTGCCGGGCGAGACGATCGAGCTGCGCAACAAGAAGGTCTACATCAACGGCGCGCCGCTGGAGGAGCCGTACGTCCACTTCATGTATCCCTCCGACTCTCCTGACATTTCAGACACTGACGTCAGGAGGAACTACGGGCCGGTCACGGTGCCGGAGGGTCATTACTTCATGATGGGCGACAATCGCGACAATTCCGAGGACAGCCGCTACTGGGGCTTCCTCCCGCGCGACTACGCCAAGGGCAAGGCGCTGTTCGTGTACTTCTCGTTCGGCGGCGGCCCGGGGAGCGTCGGGAACGTGCGGTGGGCTAGAATCCTTCATCAGATTCACTGATCCACTGACTGGATGAAAACGCTCTTCAAGCTGGTCATCGCGCTCCTGCTCCTGAACGCCGTGGCCCGCGGCGCGTGGGCGACGTGGAACTACTACCAGCTCAGAGACACCGCACAGCAGCTCGTTATGTTCGGCCAGAAGGCCACGTCCAACCAGTTGCGAGACGAGATCCTGGCCAAGGCGAAAGAGCTCAACGTTCCGGTCATGGTCGGTGACGTGAACGTGCAACGGGACGGGATGCGCACCGTCGCGCGGGGGGCGTACACGCAGCCGGTGGAGTTCTTCCCCAACTACGCGTATCCGATCAAGTTTACGTTCCTGGTTGATGCGGTGTCGCTCGGCGGGCTGCCGCCGCCCGCGGATCAACCCTAGAGAAATGCCGCGGCCCGCGTAGCAGCGGCGAGGCTCGCCTCTTCCAGCTGCGTCCGCTCGACGCGTACACGCTCGACGTACTCCTGATCCTTCACGTCACCGAGATTCGTATCGACGTTCAGCGCCGCCCCGCGCAGGGCGGTGCGCAACAGCTCGATTCCGACGCCGGCATCGCTCGCGGCGCTTCGCACCACGTTGGCCGCGACGGCGACCGCCTGACCCAGAGCCTGCTCGCACGCCCGCATCGTCTCGAGCGGCGTGTCGGTGGCGGCCCGCATCGCGCGGTCAATCGCGTCTCGCCTGATCGTCTTTTCGGCGTCGGTGCCCTTCGGGAGGCGGAACGCTTCGAGGACCAGGGTGTAGGCCTTGCTGTCCCGGTCGACGAGCGTGGTCAGCACATCACGAAGCGGCCGAAGTCGAGCGGCAGCTGCGCCGAGGGCCGCCCGTTCCTCCGGCGTCCCGGTCCGCGTTTTCGGAAGGCCGGCGACCATCATCAGCAGCGAGACTCCGACGGCGCCCGCGAGCGCCGAGGCGGAGCCTCCCCCAGGTACAGGTTCGCTTGACGCGAAGGCGTCCAGCAGTTCAGTGACGGTCAGCGTCGAATAGGAGGCCATGCCGCGATTCTCGTGCGCCGCGGCGACGACCTTGCCGCGCTTGATCACCGTCAGAGAGGTGCCAGAGCCGACGCGAAGAAGTTCCACCAGCCCGCCGCGGATCACCACGGCGTCCATCAGCTTGCCCGGCTCGAGGCTGCCGACCGTGTCGGCGCGGTCGAGCGACCACGCTGCATTCAGCGTGGAGGCGATCAGCGACTCCTCGAGCGTCATGTGCATGCCGAAGCACGCCAGCGCCATGGCGAACGGCATCGACGGAGAGAAGCCGCCGCCCGGGTTGAGGTCGGTGGCGAGCGCGACGGGCACGCCTCGATCGATCAGCATCCGGGCCGGCGCGAATCGACCGAGCTTCAAGTAGAACGCGGCACTGGGCAGGAGCGTCGCGCACACGCCTGACGCGGCGAGCGCATCGGCGCCGGCCTCATCGGCGTAGAGGAGATGATCCGCCGACCTGGCGCCGACCGTCGCGGCCACCTGGCATCCGCCGCTGCACGCGAGCTGATCGGCGTGGATGCGGGGCATCAGCCCGGCGCGACGGCCGGCGTCGAGAATGGCGATCGACTCCTCCGGGGTGAAAAAGCCCGTGTCGCAGAAGACGTCGCACCAGTCGGCAAGTCCATCGCCGGCGACGCGGGGGATCATGTCCTCGATGATCGCGGTGACGTAGTCGGCGCGGCGCGACCGATACTCGACCGGCACCTCATGGGCCCCGAGAAACGTCGCCACGAGGTCCATCTCGTGGCTCCGATTGAGCGTCCTGATCACGCGAAGCTGCGTCAGCTCAGACTCCGTGGTGAGGCCGTATCCGCTCTTGGCCTCGCATGTCGTCGTCCCGGCCGCGAGCATCTCATCGAGTCGCACACGGGCGGCGTCGGCGAGTGCCTCTTCTGATGCGGCCCTCGTCAACGTCACGGTCTTCGAGATGCCGCCGCCTTCTGCGGCGATCGACTCGTAGCTCGCTCCGAGGAGCCGGCGACGCAGCTCGTCGCGCCGATCGCCGGCGAAGATGACGTGCGTGTGTGGATCGACGAAGCCGGGGACCACGGTGCAGCCGCGGGCGTCGATGCGCACCGCATCAGGATGCAGGTCCAGTTCATCCGGGACCGCGCCGGCCGGTCCCACGTAGACAATGACGCCCTGATGCGCCGCGACGACAGCGTCATGGAGTGGAGTCGTGTCGCGCTGTGCCGGTCCGCGGCGCGGCGCCGGACCCGCGCACGTGACCACCACGCTGGCGTTCTCGATGAGGAAGTCGGCCGCAGTGCGCACGATACGCGTCAGACTAACTCAAAACTCAAAACGCAAAGCTCAAACAGCATGCCGTTGCGACGAGTTACGTATTGCTTGAGTTTTGAGCTTTGAGTCTTGAGTTGGTCTCATCCAGCGTCAATCCAGTGACTCGCACTTTCTTCTGTCGCGAGCGCGCACCGGAGACGATCTCGATGGCGCGCTTGGAGACGCCGAGGGTCTCGGCGAGGAGGTCGATCAGCTCCGCGTTGGCTGCGCCATCGACCGGCGCCGCGTTCAGGCGGACGAGCAGCGCGTCGCCGCGCGCGCCCGCCACGCCGGACCGGCCGGCCCGCGGGATCACACGCACCGCGATGACACAGCTGGCTGGTTCGTGGTTCGTGGTTCGTGGTTCCTGGTTGTGTTTGGGCTTTCCGCTCGTTGGTCGTTTCATTTTCGCCACGAACCACGAACCACGAACCAGCCGGGCTGGGTCGGTCGCCAGCATCCGCTCCCTGCTGCTATCGTCTTAGTCGATGCGTCCGCAGCAGGCCGCGGCGATCCCGATTCGACGCAACGGTACCACCCTTGAAGTGTGCCTCATCAAGAAGAAGGTCTCCAGCACGTGGGGTATTCCAAAGGGAATGGTCGACGCGGGGGATACTCACGTTGAGACCGCGCTCAAGGAGGCGTGGGAGGAAGCCGGGTTGCGGGGCCGGGTGGTCGGCGACGCGCTTGGCACCTACAAATATGAGAAGTGGGGCGGTACGCTCGTGGTGATGGTCTACCTCATGGAAGTGCTGGAGGAGCTCGACGACTGGCAGGAAGCGGGCATCCGCCAGCGCAAATGGACCTCGTTCGACAAGGCCACAGTCCTGTTGGACGACCATCCGGCGCACGCCTTCCTCGACGCCGCGCGGCGCCTCTTCAAGGTGCAGGAATGAAAGCCGGTCTCGCGATTCTCGTCGGTGCGCTCGCGTTCGCACAGAGCCCCGCCGCCCCCGATCTCATCCTCCACAACGCGCGGATCTATACCGTCGATGCGACGAACAGAGTGGCTGAGGCGATTGCCATTCGCGGCGATCGCATCGTCCGCGTCGGCGGCAATGGGGAGATTCTCTCGCTGCGTGGTCCCTCCACTCGCGCGATCGACGTTGGTGGGGCGACCGTCGTGCCCGGGCTGCACGATTCGCACGGGCATGTCGCTGCGCTCGGCGCGAGCATGCAGAACCTCGAGCTGCGCGGCACGCGCAGCTATGAAGAGGTCGTCGGGCTGGTACGCCGGCGGGTGGCGAGCGCTCGACCCGGGGAGTGGATCCTCGGCCGCAACTGGGATCAGAACGACTGGTCCGAAACCGGTTGGCCGGCGCACGACCTCCTCAGCGCAGCGTCGCCGAACAACCCCGTGTATCTGACCCGCGTTGACGGTCATGCGGGTCTCGCCAACCGCCAGGCGATGGACGCCGCCGGCCTGAGTGCGACCACTGCGGACCCGCCAGGCGGCCGGATTGTTCGAGGCGCCGGCAATCAGCCCTCTGGCGTGCTGATCGACAACGCGCAGGCGCTGGTGTCCTCCAGGATTCCGCCGGTCACACAAGCGCGGCTCGAGGAACAGATCCTGCTCGCCGATCGCGAGCTGCGCCGGCTCGGTCTGACCACGGTGCACGATGCCGGGACCGATGGCGCGACGGTCGAGGCCTACAAGCGCCTGATCGATGCCGGCATGTTGAAGACGCGGCTGTACGTGATGCTGCGCGGCCCACTCGCGACCCTCCGGCCGTTCTTCGACAACGGCCCGCTCACCGACTACGGCAACCATCGCCTCGCAGTACGCGCCATCAAGGTCGTCGCCGATGGCGCGCTCGGCTCACGCGGCGCAGCCATGCTCGAGCCGTATGCGGATGAGGCTGGATCGACAGGCCTCCTCATCACGCCCCCCGACGAGGTCTACGCACAAACGCTGGCCGCCTCGAAGGCGGGCTTCCAGACCGCGATTCACGCGATCGGCGATCGCGCCAACCGGCTGGTCCTGGATACCTTCGAGCGCGTGCAGCGGGAGGTGCCTGGCGCGCGGGCGCTGCGGATGCGCAACGAGCACGCGCAGATTCTCGATGCGGCGGACATTCCGCGCGTTGCCGGGCTCAACGTGATTGCCTCGATGCAGGCCACGCACGCGACGTCCGACATGCCGTGGGTACCGGCGCGCATCGGTCGCGCGCGGATGGAGGAAGGCGCCTACGTCTGGCGGACGCTGATCGCCTCCGGTGCGACGATTGCCAGCGGCTCGGACTTCCCCGTGGAGCAGCCCAACCCGATGCTCGGCATCTACGCGGCCATCACACGACAGGACGGCACAGGTATGCCGTCCGGCGGATGGATGCCCGATCAGCGTCTGTCGCGCGAGGAAGCGCTCGTGTCGTTGACACGCAACGCCGCGTTTGCCGCCCACGCCGAGACGCTCACCGGCTCGCTCGAAGCTGGCAAGCTCGCCGATCTGGTCGTGTTGTCGAGGGACATCATGCGCGTGCCGGCCCAACAGATTCTGACGACGACGGTGCGGATGACGATCGTCGGCGGCGAGATCGTCTACCAGTCAGACGCCCGCTGACGGCTCCCGTGAACACGCGCAACCTCCCGCAGTGGACAGTCACGGCCGACGAGCAGGGCCTCAGGCTCGACCAGTTTCTCGCGACGCCAGAACGTATTGGATCGCGCGGACGGGTGATCGCCGCGCTCGAACGCGGGAAGATCTTCATCAACGATGTCGAAGCGTCGGTCGCCGTCGCCGGCTCCCGCGTGAGGCAGGGCGACGTCGTCCGGGTGTGGATGGACCGGCCCGGCAGCTCGAGGCGGCGGCACGGCACGCTCGAGTCAGGCGACCTGCAGATCCTCTATGAGGACGAGTCACTGCTCGTGCTGAACAAGCCGGCTGGGCTGCTGGCGGTTCCGCTCGAGCGGCGCGAAGCGGCGCCGTCAGTCTACGACCACATCGAGGATCATCTCCGTTCCCGCGGCAAGCGGCGTCCCTTCATCGTCCATCGCATCGATCGCGACACGTCGGGGCTGGTGGTGTTTGCGAAAACCGCGCGGGCGCAGCAGGCGCTCAAGGATCAGTTCAGACGCCGGGAGCCTGAGCGCGTGTACTGGGCGCTCGTGTATGGCCACCCCGACCCCGCCCAGGGAACGTGGCGCGACCGACTCGTCTGGGACCAGAAGGCGCTGATTCAAAAGGAGACGAGCCCGAACGATCCGAAGGGCGCCGAGGCGATCAGCGACTACCGCGTGCTCGAATCATTTGCGGAGACGTCGCTGATCGAGGTGCGCCTGCAGACCGGCAAGCGCAATCAGATTCGCATACAAGCGCGCCTGCGTGGTCACACGCTCGTCGGAGAGAAACGCTATGTCTTCGGTCCTGGCGAGATTCGGCCGCTCGTGTTTCCACGTCAGGCCCTTCACGCCTATCGCCTGGCGTTCCGGCATCCGTCCGACGACCGGCAGCTCCACTTCGAGGCGCCGCTGCCCGCCGACTTCGACGGCCTGCTGACGCGCGTGCGCAAGACCCGGCGTCCTGAATCACGTCAGCGCCCGTAGAGGCGGGTCTTAAGACCCGCCGCTACATGCGATTAGTACAAGCGCTTCTGGTTGCCCTCTTCGATGTCGCAGGCGTAGTCCTGCAGCGTCACACCGGAGGGTTGAATCTGGTCGAACAGGACGTGGGCCATCGACGGGAGCACATCGGCTCCGGGCCACGCGTCCTGCACCCATAGACGCGATCGGCGGAAGGCCTTCGCGCAGTGCAGGAAGCACTGCTCGACTTCGACGCCGATCGCGAGAAGCGGTGTCTTGCCCTGGACGACACATCGCCCGAGCAGGCCCGGGTCCTTTGTGATCCACGCGCGGCCATTGACGCGCAGCGTCTCTTCACGTCCGGGGACCAGGAAGATCAAGCCGACGTGCGGGTTCGTCAGGAGATTCGCCATGCCGTCCAGGCGCTTGTTCCCGGGGCGATCGGGAATCACCAGGCGCCGCTCGTCCAGCACGAGGACGAAGCCGGGTCCATCACCCTTGGGTGACACGTCGCAGCGGCCGTCCGCGCCAGCGGTCGCCATCAGCAGGAATGGCGAGTTGGCGATGAACGCGCGGAAATGCGCGTCGATGATCGGCCGTTCTTTCTGCACCGCGCGTGAGGAGGGAACCCCCACCATCTCGTGAAGCTCCTGTTCGCTCGTGACGATGTGATCAAAAACGTTCATGGCAGGCTCCCTGGTCCGGCTGAAGCCGGACGCTACGTACTAGATCATCAGTCGAGGGATGAGCCGTACGGCATTCTCCCGCTCGATCCCGCGCACCTCGCCGGCCGTGAAGCCGCTGCTCTGGAGTCCAAGCACCTGGGGCGCGCCATCGACGAAGGGCGCGTCGGTGCCGAAGAGAATCTGCGCCGTTGGGACCAGCGTTTTGAGCGCCTGCATGTTCACGGGATTCGCCGATCCCGCGGTGTCGTAGTAGAAGCGCCGCAGGTGATACAGCCGCGAGTTGGGCGCCGGCTGCCCGGCAAGGTTGGCCGCCGACATCTCCGGACCGAGCAGGCGGCCGGCGATTGACGTGAGCGTGCCGCCCGCGTGCGAGAAGATGAAGCGGATGTCCGAGTACTTGGTCGCGGCGTCGCTGACGAGCAGGCTCGCGATCGTTCGCGTCGTGTCCGTCGGGTACTCGAGCATCTGATTGGCCACGCGCGGGATGAGACCCTGGCAGCACTGGGCGTCGGTCGGGTGCGTGTAGACGACGGCCTTCCGGCGGTTCAGCTCGTCGAGTACCGGCGCGAATGACGTGTCACCCAGCCACGCGTTGCCGTAGCTCGTGAGCACGCCGACGCCATCCGCCTTGAGCGTGTCGAACGCGTAGGCGATCTCCTGCAGGCTTCCCTCCACGTCCGGCAGGGGCAGCACGGCGAACAGGCCGAAGCGGCCCTTGTGATCGCCCACCATCTTCGCGGCGGCGTACTCGTTCATCTCGCGCGCCAGCCGGCGTGCCTCCTGGACGTCGCCGAACCAGACGCCTGGCGCCGTGATCGACAGCATGGCGGTCGCGACGCCGACGCGGTCGAGGGTCTCGACTGCCCTCGCCGGCGTGAAGCCTTTCCATGCGGCGAACCCGGGGACGGGGGTGACCGAATTCTTCGAAGACAGCGTGGCGAGAAAACTCGGCGACACGAAGTGCTGATGGATGTCGATGCGGCGCGTGCCGGCAGGCACCTGTGCCGACGACGCGAGCGAGGAGACCAGGGAACCCGCCCCCAGCGCTGAAAGCGTTGCGAGAAACTGCCGCCGGCTGCGGCCGGTCTGGTCGCTCATCACCTACCTCGAACAAGGGACGGCCCAAATGGCCGCGTCAGTGGCTCGTCAGCCACAGCATATCCCGGACCGAATCATCCACGATCGTCTTGCGGTAGGATCGCCAGCGATGCCCACACTCGATGTCTTTACGCATTTCATGCCGCCGCGTTTCCTGCAGAAGTTTCAGGAACACGCACCTGACCAGGGGATGTTCCGGCGCTCGATGCAGGTGAAGCCGCTCTGCGAGCTCGACGCCCGCTTTCGTCTGATGGACGAGTTCGGCGACTACCGGCAGGTGATTTCGCTCGGGTCGCCGCCCATCGAAACCTTCGCCGGCCCGGATCTCTCGCCCGAGCTCGCGCGTGTCGCCAACGACGGGATGGCGGAGCTCGTGGATGGCCATCCCACTCGCTTCGCCGGCTTCCTCGCCGCGCTGCCGATGAACAACCCTGACGCGGCGGTGGAAGAGATCCAGCGCGCGTCGCGCGATCTTCGCGCGTCGGGTGTCCAGATCTATTCGAACGTCGCCGGACAGCCCCTGGATCGCCCTGAGTTCGCGCCCGTGTTCGACCTGCTCCATCGCGACAGCATTCCGATGTTCCTGCACCCGGCTCGCAGCGAGCGCTTCGCCGACTATCGCACCGAGGACACGTCGAAGTTCGAGATCTGGTGGGCGCTGGGCTGGCCGTACGAGACCAGCACCGCCATGGCCCGGCTGGTCTTCTCGGGCGCGTTCGATCGCTGGCCGAACTTGAAGGTCGTGACGCATCATCTCGGCGGCATCATTCCGTACCTCGCCGGGCGGGTCGGACACGGCTGGGATCAGCTCGGGAAGCGCACGTCGGACGAAGACTACTTCGCGCTGCTGAAATCGCTGAAGAAGCGGCCGATCGACTACTTCAAGATGTTCTATGCGGACACCGCCGAATTCGGCGGGGCGGCGTCCACCAGGTGTGGCCTCGACTTCTTCGGCGCCGACCACGTCCTCTTTGCGTCGGATTGTCCGTTCGAGCCCCAGCCGGGCGTCTACATCAGGGAAACGCGTGACGTCATCGCCGGCCTCAATCTGACCCCCGCCGACGCCGCCAAGATCCATGAGGGAAATGCCCGGCGTCTGATGCCGAATCTGCGCGCATGACCCCTTCGAAGTGCAAAGTGCAAAGTGTGAAGTGTGAAGTGTGAAGTGTGAAGTGTGAAGTGTGAAGTACAGAGTCATACCCGCGTGAGGCGGACTTCGCCGTTTCGGTAGTCGCAGACGAAACGCTGGCCGACCGGCGTCGGCTGCGTGCCGCGGTAATGAACGGCTCCCACGACACGGTCGCTCTCGAAGGCGTGCTGCAGCACGACGTGCAGATAGCCGCCAATCGAGTCCTGAAGGAAACGCTCCGTCGTGGCATCCGAAGCCACCAGGACGACGGCGCCTTCTCGTCCACGAAGATCGGCGTTGCCCTGTAGGGCGGCGACCAGCTTTTCTGAGAAGACGAGGTCGCGATGGAGTTCGAGACCGCGCGACATCTGATACGCGCCAAGCGCGACAACATAGACGACGATCGCGGCGCGGACGGCGCGGTTGGTCTCCAGGCCGCGGACGAGCGCTTCACCAGCCGCCCCGGCGAGCAGACACATGCCGAAGACCGGCAGATAAAGATACAACTCGCTGCGCGCGACGATGGGCAGTACGGGTGCCAGGAATACCAGCATCCACGCGACTGAGAATGCCGCCACCGCGGCCGGCTCACCCCACACACGCGCCGCCGGGATGCGCCGCCGCACGGCAAATCCTGCCATGGCCATGATGATGACGAGACCGAGCGGAGCCGCGATCATCCGGCCCGTGTAATTCCGTGCGCTGCGCACCCAGCGCGTCAGCGGGGTCATCAGGTCGTAGTGCACGTCGCCGGAGAGCGGCGTGAGCGCACCGACGTGCGATCGCCACACGTAGATCGCCGCCGCAGCGGCGACCAGCATCGCCACGGCGGCGGCGCGCGACGTCAATGAGCGCTCGGGGCGCGGAGTCACGAGCAGGAGGAGCGGCAGCAGCGTCGCCGTCTCCTTGCTCAAGAGCGCCAGGGCGTACGCACCTGCCGCGGCGACGAGCCACCACGCCCGTCCGTTCCTCGTCCAGACGATCCACGCCGCGATCGAGGCGAGCGAGAACAGCGCCATCAACAGCTCGGCGCGAGCGGAGATCCAGAGTACTGCGATGGGAGCGGCCTTCGGCGTCAGTGCAAATGCCAGCGTGGACAACACGGCGGCGAGCGGGCTCGTGAGCACCATTCGCGCGACGACGAAGGCCATCCCGATCACCGCCCCGTGCAGGACCACGTTGACGGCGCGAAACCGCGCCGCGTGCCGTCCGTGGACGGCGATGTCGAGCTCGAGGGACGACTGCGTCACGGGCCGGTAGAACTGGAACGCATCCGGTGCGTCGACGAGTCGAGTGAGGCCATCGATGTGGGTGAGCCGCTCGATGTGCGCGAAATCGTCGGTCAGGAAGCCGCCGCCGATGAACGGCAGATACAGGCACGCGAGCATCGGGAGCAGGAGCGGCAGCCGGCCGGCCGCGCGCGTGGTAGATGAAGACGTCATCCGCCGCGGATCGTACAGGCGGCGGACGCGGTCAGTCGAGCGTGAAACGGTGCGCCGGGCTAGAACCGGCAATCCAACGCGGCGCCCGGGAGGATGCGTCCTGGAGCGCGGCGGGTCGCGGCGCCCGGCCAACGACCTCTCCGGCGCTCGTCTTCCGATCCGTCGCCGCTCCTCCGTCGCGAGGGCCTGGCGCTATCGCTCCTCCTCCGCGGCTCGCATCGCCTGCGAGGCCGTTGGCCATCTGTCGCGTCGCGCGGGCTGGCGACACGCCGCGCTCCAGAACGCATCCTCCCTGTCGCCGCGCGGCCTGAGCCATCCGCCTTTGTTCCCGCAGGCGTGCCTGTCCGGTTCGGCTGGCGCCTGCGCAAACGCCACGCGTGGCGAAGCAGGAAATCAACTGACGCGAGTGTTCCGCGGCGAGTCCCGTCCACGCGTTTCAGCAGCCACGAGGTAGCTCCGACGTTTTGAGCCGCGTGACAGATGCCGTCGCGAGGCAGCAACTACTCGCCGCGCCAGCGGCAGAGTTCGAGCAGAAGTTGATTTCCGGCGTGCAGCGCCGGCGCCGGCCGGACCGGACAGGCACGCCTGCGGCGCTTGGATGTTGTTCTTGCTCTGACTAGTTGCGATCGACGTCCTGCGGGTCGTCCGGATTGCGATCGCCTGCCGGACGGCGGCCTGGTGCCGCAGCGGCGGGCACAGGTGTGCCGGCGATGCCGCCGAGGTCGCTGATGGCTTTGGCGGTGTCGTCATGGACGATGGACGACTTGCCATCGAATCCAAGGCCGCCGGCCAGACCGCGGGCGTAGTCGAGCGCGGTGTAGCCGCGTTTGTCCGGCATGTCCAGTCGTGCACCCTTCTGGTGCAGGAACTTCACGACATCCGTGAGGCCCCACAGTGCGGCGCCGTGAGCGGCGGTGCGCCCCTGCGTGTCGGCGGCGTTGACATCGGTGCCGGCGGCGACGAGCAGCGCGATCGACTCGGTGGCGTCTTTCTGCGTCTTGCTGCGGCCGGTCATGTCTTCTTCGCGGGTCGCGACATTGGCGGCCATCATGATCGCGTTCACGCCGTTGCGGGTGCTGGCTTTGGCGTTGGCGCCCTTCTCGAGCAGCAGCTTGATGACCGGCGTGTCGCCGGCTTTCGCCGCACGCAGCAGCGGTGTGGTTCCGGCGCCGAGCACGCCGTCGCCACCGCGGTCCAGCTTGGTGCGGTAGGGCATCTGCGCGCGCAACGCCGCGTTCACGTTGGCGCCCTTCGCGAGGAGCATCTGGATGATCTCCAGGCTGCTCAGCGTCGAGTCGGCTTCCTTCGGTGCCGGCCTGTTCGACGCCGGCATCGTGTGCGCGTCGACCGCCGCGATCAGCGCCGTGCGGCCCACGTTGTCAGACGAGTTGATGTCGATGCCACTCTCGATCAAGGCCGCGGCCACGTCGAAGTGGCCGTTCATCAACGCCAGCACCAGCGCGTTGTGGCTCTCGGGATCGATGATGTTGACGTCCGCCCCCGCGGAGACGAGCACCTTCACGCACTGGACGCAGCCGTCGCGCGCAGCGAATAGCAGCGGCGTGAGGCCGCCCGGTGGCAGCCACTTCTCGCGCGGCTCGGCGGTGCGCTGCCGCTCCCAGGTGATGATCGTCGAGCGCACATTCACGTCGGCGCCCGCCTCGATGAGCGCGCGCATCATCTCCGCGTGCCCCTGGGCGGCGGCCCACATCAGCGGTGTCTGGCCCCGCCAGTTCTCGCCGGCGTTGACCAGCGCGCCATGCGCGAGCAGGACCTTCGCGGCGTCAACTCTTCCGGTGTGCGCGCAGGTGTGAAGCGCAGTCTCGCCGAGCGGGCCGGTGGTATTCGGGTTGACGCCCGCTTTCAGCAGACGCTCGACGACGGCCGCGCCGCCGCTCTCGCACGCCAGCGCGATAGGCGTGACGCCGTAGCGGTTCGCGACGTTGACGTTGGCGCCCGCCTTGATGAGCCGATCGACCAGCGCGAGATCGTCGTAGCGGACGGCGTAGTGCAGCGCCGTGGTGCCGTCGGGCTCGCCCACGTTGGGATCGGCGCGTCTCTGCAACAGGGCGATCGCCGCCGACCCGTCACCGGCCTTCGCCGCCTGGACCAGGCGCGTGTCCTTGGCGACAGGCGTGTCGGCGGCGGATGCGACGCCGGCAACCAGCAGAGTGACTGACAAGGCGATCAGGAGTGTGCGCATATGCATGTCACAAGACGCGTAATGCAAAATTCAAAATGCAAAATTCAAACGCAGCGCATTCACCGATGGTCTCGGGTTTTGCATTTTGCATTTCGCATTTTGAATTACAGGTTTTCTAATGTCCCAGAACTATCGCCCAGCGACTCCTGACGCACGCCGGCTTTGTCGAGCATCGACACGAGCAGGTTGGTCATCGGCGTGTGATCCGGGTAGCGCAGATGGCGGCCGCCCTTCATGCGTCCGGCCGCGCCGCCGACGACGAGGTTCGGCAGCGGGAAGTGATCGTGCGCGTTGCTGTTGCTCATGTTGCTGCCGTAGAGGATCACCGAGTGATCCAGCAGCGTGCCGTCACCGTCCGGCATGTGCTGCAGCTTGTCGAGGAATGCCTTGAACTGGTTCACGTTGAACGTCTGGATGCGGACGTTCTTCTCCATCTTCTCGGCGCGGTTCTGATGGTGCGAGATGGCGTGATGCCCGTCGGTGACGCCGACCTGCGTGTAGGTCCGGTTGCTCACCTCGCGGGACACCATGAAGGTGATGACCCTGGTGATGTTGGCCTGATAGGCCAGCGCCATCAGGTCGTACATCAGCGCGACGTGTTCCTCGAAGTCGAACGGGACTCCCGCGGGACGTGCAGGGAGCAGCAGATCCTCGTCGCCCTGGCTCTTCTCGGCGCGCTGGATCCGGCGCTCGATCTCGCGCACGTTCTCGAGATACTGCGTCATCGTCTGGCGATCCGACGGTCCGAGCTGCAGCTGCAGGCTCGCCGCCTCGCGCGTGATCGCGTCGAGGATGCTCCGGTCCTCCTGGATGCGCGACAGCCGCTCGGCCGCGCTGCCACCCTGGCCGAACATCCGCTCGAAGACCTTGCGCGGATTGATCTCCATCGGCAGCGGCGTCGTCGGCGTGCGCCACGACAGCGTGTTCATGTAGATGCAGCCGTAGTCGCGGTCGCACGAGCCGATCAAGCCGGAGTGATCTTCGGTGGCCAGTTCCATCGAGGGCAGCGGAGAGTCCTGCCCGATCGCCTGTGCGGCGATCTGATCCGCGGTGACTCCCGCGAAGGCGTCCACCCCCTGAGTGGCCTTGGGCCGCACGCCGCTCAGCCAGGTGGTGGGGCTCAGCGAGTGCACGGCCGTGGTGTCGGCAGCCTTGTGGCCCAGGCCGCTGATGACGTTCATGCGATCGCGGAACGGCTCGAGCGGCTTGAGGATCGGCGTGAGTTCGAATCCGCTGCCGACCGACGCCGGCGTCCACTTGTCCATGATCGCGCCGTGTGGCACGTACACGAATCCCAGACGCGAGACCGGCGTGGCCGCTGTCTGCGCCAGCAGCGTGCGCGCCGGAATCATCGCGTCGAGCAGTGGCAGGGCCAGGCCGACACCCACACCTTTCAAGAACGTGCGACGGGGCAGGTGCTTCTTGGTGACGAACATCGTCTCTGTCTCCTGGACTCAGGCGGGTCTAAAGACCCGCCTCTACACGACGCATTGACTGACCGCAAACCACGACCACGAACCTCTTCGTAGAGGCGGGTCTTGAGACCCGCCTGCTAGTGCGATGCGACGAGGCGATCGGCCTCGGGCGCCGTCTTCATCTGGAACGGCGCGCTCTTCACGATGCCAAGCACGATCGACGAGAAGCGGTAGTTCTGCGTCGCGCTATCGCTGGCGATGGTGCGCACGACCGGCATGTCCGTGTACTCCACGCCGCGCCCGAGCCCGTAGGTCATGAGTTTCTGCGTGACCGTGCGGACGAACAGCTCCGGCCGCCGCATGATCGCTTTTCGGAGCGCCACGGGTCCATCAACACGGGTCCCGTCCGCCAGCTGACCACCCGGGTCGATATTGCCGCCAGGCTCCTTCACGCGCCATTCCCCAACGCCGTCGAAGTTCTCGAGGGCAAAGCCGAGCGGGTCCATCACGCGGTGACACGTCGCGCAGGTCGGCGTCGCGCGGTGCGCCTCGAGTCGCGCGCGCAGCGATCGCGCCTCCTGCCCCGGTTGATTCTCCTGCAGATCCGGCACGTTTGGCGGCGGCGAGGGCGGCGGCGTGCCGAGAATGTTCTCGAGGATGTATTTGCCGCGCAGCACCGGCGACGTCCGGTTCGGGTAGGACGTCACCGTGAGGATGCTGCCCTGGCCGAGCAGGCCCCGGCGCTCCTCGTTCTTCAGCGTGACCTTGCGGAAGTGACTGCCGTAGACGTTCGGGAGGCCGTAGTGCCTCGCCAGCCGCTCGTTCACGAACGTGTAGTCGGCGTTCAGCAGGTCGAGCAGACTGCGGTCCTCGCGCATGATGCTCTCGAAGAACAGCTCGGTCTCCTGGCGGAACGCCTGTCGCAGCTCGTTGTCGAAATTCGGATAGTCGCCCGGCGTCGGGATGTGGCCTCTGAGGTTTCGCAGCATCAGCCACTGACTGGCGAAGTTGTCCACGAGGGCGCGTGACTTGCGATCGGCGAGCATCCGTCGAACCTGGCGCTCGAGCGTCACCGGTTGACTCAACGTGCCCCTGGTCGCCGCAGTCAGCAGCTCCTCGTCTGGAATCGAGCTCCAGAGGAAGAACGAGAGCCGTGAGGCCAGCTCGATGTCGCTGACGCGCTGTACCGTAGGGCGGGTCCTGCTCTGTGGACCCGCCGAGCTCCCGCCGTTTGGACCCGCCGCGCTTTCCACGGGCGTCGCCTCAGTGCGGAACAGGAACTTCGGGCTGGCAAGGATCAGACGCAGGCCCTGCTCGATGCCGGTGTCGAAGGTGCCCTTCTTCCGGCCGGCATCATAGAGCGCGAGGATCGACTCCATGTCGCCGCCGGTCACCGGGCGCCGATAGGCACGTCTCGCGAGGCTGCTCAGGATCTTCCGCGCACACGCCGCTTCCTCCGAAGCCTGCGACGGCTTGCACGCAAAGATTCGACGGCGGCTCGGCGTATCGCCGGGGCCAGACGCGTCATACGGTCCGGTCACGTTGACGTGATCGATCTGCGGGATGCCGTTCATGTTCTGCAGATCGTGATCGCGCTCGTGCGGCTGCAGCGGCTCGTCGGATTCCGCCGAGTTGCGGCGCACGAAGGTGACGCCCACCATGTGCGGCCCGGCAGTGACCTTGACGCGCGTCTTCAGACGCTCGTCAATCTTGTTGGCCGCCTCCGACATGTTGGTATCTGACGCCCGGTTGTCGGCATCGCCGCCGACCTGCACGGCAAAGGCCCGCTCGCCATCGATCAACACCTCGAACAGGTGCCCGAACTCCAACCCCTTCATGTAGCCGACGATGTTGCGCAGCAGGACGACGCTGAGCTCGTACTCGGCGTCTTGAGGGAAGTTGTGACGGAACAGCATTCCTCCGCGCGTGCCGAGGGGAAGACCTTCGACGTGATCCTCCTGCGAGTCGTCCGGGGGAATGCGGTAGGCGAGGCGGACGACGTCTCGGTCCGAGCCGACGGCAAGGCTGCCGATGCGGCGTGCCGCCGACAAGTACTGCTCGAGCAGCGAGGGTGACACCCGGAGCACGCCCGCTATGTTGTCGAAGCCGTCGCTCTCGTCGTCAGCGGGCAGCAGGTCGGCCACGTCCACCTGGAGATCGAGCAGATCGCGAATCGCGTTTCCGTACTCGGTGCGGTTCATCCGATGCACGGGCTTGTGGCCGGGGTAAGGATTGCCGAGCGCGCCGCGGTTGAGCGTCCGCTCGAGGGCGACGGCGAACGATTCGAGCGTCGCCTCGTCGGGCCGCGGCATGCCCTGCGGTGGCATCATCCCGCCGCGGAGCTTGGTGACGACTCTTTCCCAGACGTCGGCGTGCGCCGACGCATCGGCTGGATTCACGCCTTCGAGCGAGAGGCCTGCGGTCTTCACGCGCGCACTGTGGCAGGTCAGACAGTATTTCTGGACCAGCGCCTGATCGGCCGACCGTAGAGACGGTCCGGGACTCGGGACTCGGGACTCGGGATTCGGGGTTCGCTGGGTAGGTCCGCTCGGATTGGCCTGAGCGGCAGGCGCAGGAGGATCGGCGCGCAGGCTGATTGAGGCTGCGGCGAGCACCGTGAGAGCACAACCCCAGAGCACGCCGGCGTGCCGCATCCGATCTCCCAAAGACATACCTCTAGCTACGCCGAAAGGGCGTGAACTATAACATACCGGTCAGGGGCTGACCGGTCGCGAACCGGATCACTATTATGACTCTTAAATATCTGTGCACGCTAGGGATACTGCTCGTGACCGCATCTGTCTCTGCCCAACAGCGCTGGCTCACCGGTTCTGACCGGAACCTGCAGACCGACGGCGTCTTCACGGAGTATCCGTTGCCCAATCCAGGCAGTGGACCCACCACGATCGCGCTGGCTCGAGACGGCACCCTCTGGTTCACCGAGAGCGCCGGCAATCGTATCGGCCGGATGAACCCGGACGGCAGTGGGTTGAAGGAGTTCCCCCTGCCGAACCCCGGGAGCGCGCCGCGCATCATCGCCCTCGGGTCCGATGGGAACGTGTGGTTCTCGGAGCACACGGGCAACCGCATGGGTCGCATCACGCCGGACGGGACCATCAGCGAGTTTCCGATTCCGACGCCCAACAGCATGCCGCGCGCCATCGCGCTCGGCGCCGATGGCAACATCTGGTTCGGCGAGTTCGGGGGAGGAAAGATCGGGCGCATCACCCCACAGGGCGTCATCACCGAGTTCGCGATCCCGACGCCCGACAGCGGCCCGCGCGCGCTAGCGGCCGGACCTGACGGCAACATCTGGTTCTCCGAATTCAATGCCAGCAAGATCGGACGCATCACGCCGCAAGGCGTTATTACCGAGTTCCCGTTGCCGCGGCCGAACTCCGGGCCCGGCGACATCACTGCGGGCGCAGACGGACACATGTGGTTTGTCGAGCTCGCGGGTCAGATGGATGGCCGGAAGCCTGATGGCAACCGCGTCGGGCGCATCACGATGGCTGGGGTTGTCACCGAGTACCCGATTCCCAGTCAGACGGGGTCGCCGATCAACATCGCCGTCGGCCCGGACCGCAACGTGTGGTTCACGAAGGGCGGGATCGTCGGCCGCGTCACGCCCCAGGGCGTGATTACCGAGTTCCCTCTACCGACGCCAGGCGGGGGCGCGACGGGCCTCACCGCCGGCAGCGACCGGCAGCCGCCCACGCGGTTGAGTAATAGACTATGGGTCGCCGAATCGGCCGGCAACAAGATCGCGTTCCTGAGCTTCAAGTAGGGATCACGAGCCACGGAGACGCGGAGGCACGGAGTCGTCGAGGGCGAAGAATGCGTGGATCTTGAGACCTTCCGTTCAAGCTAGCGTCCCCGCCGCCCGTAAGGCACAATTGGCCCGGCCACGAAGGGGGTCCGGAGAACGCGATGCGGCGAGTCAGCTCGATCCTTGCGCTCCTGTTCGGCGGCTGGATCGCTGCGGCTGCCTCGAGCGTTGAGATCCGGGCCGGACAGACCGAACGGCGACCCGCGCCGGCGGCCGCCCCTGCCACACAAGCCGTCATCAATCAGTACTGCATCACCTGCCACAACCAGCGACTGCGCACCGCTGGACTGGCGCTCGATACGCTCGACGCGGCGCGGCCGGAGGCCAACGCCGAAGTGTGGGAGCGCGTGATCGGTAAGCTGCGCGCGCAATCGATGCCCCCTCCAGGACGACCGCGTCCCGACGCCGCCACGTATCGAGCCGTGGCCACCGTGCTCGAGCGTGACATCGACCGGGCGTGGGCGGCGCATCCACGGCCAGGCCGAATCGGCGCCGTGCATCGGCTGAATCGCACCGAGTACACGAACGTCATTCGCGACCTGTTTGCGCTCGACCTCGACGTGAGGCCGCTGCTGCCCGGCGACGAGACAGCCGATGGCAGCTTCGACAATCTCGCCGACGCGCTCTCCATTTCGACGGCGCACCTCGAGCGGTATCTGTCCGTCGCGCGCCAGGTCACTCGCACCGCGACAGGGCTGCCTCCGACCAGTCCTCGCGTCGAGACATTCGAGATCCCGCTGCATGTCATCCAGGACGACCGGCAGAGCGAAGGCCTGCCATTCGGATCCAGAGGCGGCCTCGCCATTCCCTACATCGTCCCCGTCGGCGGGGAGTACGTGGTGAAGGTCCGTCTGCAACGGCAGTATCAGGACTACCTCAAAGGGATGGGATGGCCTCAGCAGCTCGACGTCCGTCTGGACGGGAAGCTGGTGAAGCGCTTCACGGTGGGGGGAGAGGCGAAGGGACGGGCGGCTGCCCTCAGCTACGCCGGCGATGGCGAACCAGGCTTCGCCGGCGATCCCGAATGGGAAAAGTACATGCAGCTCACCGGAGATGCGGGGCTCGAGGTCCGCATCACTGCCAACGCTGGTCCTCATACCGTCGGCGTGTCGTTTGTCCGCGAGCTCTGGGAACCTGAAGGGCTTCCGCATCCGCCGCAGCGTGGCCGGACGATCGCCAATGACAACGTCTACATGGGCTACGCCAATGTCGGCGCGGTTCAGATCGGTGGACCGTACGCGACGAGAGGGTCGTCTTCGGCGGGTCTACAAAGCAAGACCCGCCCTACGGACACTACGGACACGCCGAGCCGGCGCGCGATCTTCGTCTGCCGGCCTTCGTCGTCCTCCGACGAGCGCGTGTGCGCGACGACCATCCTGTCGAAGGTCGCGCGCCGCGCCTATCGACGGCCGGTGACGACAGCGGATCTTCAGGGACTTCTCGAGTTCTTCGACCGTGGACGCCAGGACGGCCAGAGCTTCGACGCCGGCATTCAACTCGCGCTCGAACGAATGCTCGTGGATCCGGACTTCCTGCTGCGCGTCTACCGCGATCCGTCGGCCAAGGACGCCGCGTATCGTTTGAGCGATCTCGAGGTCGCCTCGCGGCTGTCGTTCTTCCTGTGGAGCAGCGTGCCCGATGAGCGCCTGCTCGACCTGGCCGAGAGCCACCAGCTCACTCGCCCGGCGATCCTGGAGAGGGAAGTGCGCCGGATGATGGCCGATCCGCGCGCCACCAACGCGCTCGTTGAGGGATTCGCCGCGCAGTGGCTGAACCTGCGCCGCGTCAGCGAGGTCGTCGTCGATCCCGATCGATATCCCACCTACGACGAGAGCCTGTTGCAGGCGTTCGAGCGTGAGACGGAGCTGTTCATCGGCAACACGTTGCGCGAGGATCGCGGCGTCGCGGAGCTGCTCAACGCCAACTACACGTTCGTCAACGAACGGCTGGCGCGGCACTATGGCATTCCCGGGATCTATGGCAGCCGCTTCCGCAGAGTCGCGCTCTCCAACTCCAATCAACGCGGCGGCCTGCTCGCGCATGGATCGGTGCTGGCCACGACGTCCTATCCCGATCGCACGTCACCAGTGCTGCGCGGCAAGTTTCTGCTGAACAACATCCTCGGGTTGCCCTCTCCGCCTCCGCCTCCGGGCGTCGATACCAACCTGGCCGAGGTCAAGCCCAACGTCCCACCGCCGACGATGCGGGAGCGGCTCGCGCAGCACCGTACGAACCCGAGCTGCGCGAGCTGTCACTCGGTCATCGATCCGCTCGGCTTTGCGCTCGAGCAGTTCGATGCCATTGGCGCCTGGCGAACCGCGGATGAATCAGGCCGGCCCGTCGATTCGACGGCCGCGACGCTTGGCGGCGCGAAACTCGAGGGGCTGGCCGGGTTGCGGGCGCTGCTCCTCGCGGAGCCCGAACAGTTCCCGCGGACGGTCACCGAAAAGCTGCTGGCCTATGCGCTTGGCCGCCGGCTCGAGTACTACGATCGTCCCGCCGTGCGGGCGATCGTCCGCGACGCCGCGGCGAGCAACTACCGCTGGTCGGCGTTGATTGCGGGCATCGTGAAGAGTCCTCCGTTCCTCATGCGAGGAGCGGTCGAGCAATAGGTCCGGCTGAAGCCAGGCTGAAGCCGGACACTACGTGGAGACGAGACATGACGTTTCTTACCGGAAAGGCGTTGCCACGGCGCACGGTCCTCCGCGGTCTGGGGGCGTCGCTGTCGTTGCCGCTCCTCGACGCGATGCTCCCCGCGTGGTCTGCGCGCGCGACCGCGGCGACCCCGTCCGCCCATCGGTTCCTGGCCTTCTACGTCCCGAACGGGATGGCCATGGAGTACTGGACGCCGAAGGGCGAGGGCCGCGCCTTCGAGCTCTCGCCGATCCTGGAACCGCTGGCGCCGTTCAAGAACCAGATGCTGGTGTTGTCCGGTCTCAATGCGAGCTGGAACTACATTCACGCCGGCGCCTCGGGGTCGTTCCTCACCGGCACGACGCGCGGTGGACGAAACGAGGTGGAGATTCTGGCCGATGTGTCGATGGACCAGCTGCTCGCCAGGCACTTCGCCCGCGACACGCAGGTCGCCTCCCTCGAGCTGTCGATGGATGCGCCTGCCAACGCCGGCGCCTGTACGGGAATCCTGAGCTGTGCCTACACGCACACGATCTCGTGGCGCAGCGCGACACAGCCGCTGCCGATGGAGCACAACCCGCGCGCGGTGTTCGAACGTCTGTTCGGCGACAGCGGCAGCACTGGAAGAGCCGCACGAGAGGCGCGCCTGCAGCAGCAGAAGAGCCTGCTGGACTCGGTCAACGAGAAGCTGGCGAAGCTCAGAAGAGAGCTGGGCGCGCAGGATCAGGCCAAGGTCGAACAGTACACAGAGGCGGTCCGTGACATCGAGCGTCGAATCGAGAAGGCCGAGCAGCAGCGCGACATTGAGCTGCCGACGCTCGACGAGCCTCAGGGCGTGCCGCCCGTCTTCGAAGATCATCTGGCGCTGATGCTCGATCTGCAGCTCCTCGCGTTTCAATCCGACCTGACGCGTGTCATCACGTTCATGATCGGCAAGGAGCAGAGCGCGCGACCGTATCCGCAAATCGGCGTGCCCGAGGCGCACCATCCCCTGTCGCACCACAACGACGTGCCGGAGATCGTCGCGCACCTCTCGAAGATCAACCGCTATCACACGGAGCTGTTCTCGAAGTACCTGGCCAGGCTCCGCGCCACGCCCGACGGTGACGGTTCACTCCTCGACCACATGACGATCATGTACGGCTCGGGCATCTCCAACAGCACGCGTCACTCGGGTCAGAATCTGCCGCTGCTGCTGGTCGGCGGCGGCGCGGGGCGTTTCGACGGCGGTCGTCATCTCAAGTACACCGACAAGCCCTCGATCGCGAATCTGCTCGTGACGTTGATGGACAAGCTCGATGTGCCGGTCGCGAAAATCGGCGGCAGCACGGGCAAGCTCCCACTCGATACGCTGTCTGGGGTGTGAAGGTGGTTCTTGGTTCGTGGTTCGTGGTTCTTGGTCGGAGTTGGAAGTCGCGGCGCTCGCGCAGGCTGAAGCCTGCGCTCTACGCCGTTGGGTTCTATGTCCTCTTCGTCGGAGCCGCGGGCAACTACCCGCTTGTCGATGCCGCCAAGAACGCTGACCGCGACGCGGTCCGGCGTCTCGTCCAGCAGAAGGCCGACGTCAACACCGCCGAAGCCGACGGAACGACTGCGCTGCACTGGGCGAGCTACCGCGACGATGCGGTGAGCGCCGATCTGTTGATTCGCGCGGGCGCCAACGTCAACGCGGCAAACGACCTTGGGGCGACTGCGCTCTGGACCGCCAGCCTCAACGGGAGCGCGGCGATGGTGCGCAGGCTGCTCCAGGCCGGCGCCAACCCCAACGCCGCGCTTCTGCTGGGCGAAACGCCGTTGATGGTCGCCTCACGGTCCGGCAACGCCGACGTGGCCGGACAACTGCTGATGGGAGGCGCGAACGTGAACGCCCGCGCCGCACGAGGACAGACCGCGCTGATGTGGGCCGTCGCCCAGAAACATCCCGACCTCGTCAAGGTGCTGCTCGCCCATCGCGCTGACGTCCATGCGCGATCGGAGAGCTGGAGCCAGGTGGAGGCAGTGTCCCCGCATGGACACCTCGATTACAACCGCGCGATCCCGTACGGCAACAACACGGCGCTGATGTTCGCGGCGCGCGTGGGCGACCTCGCGTCGGCGACGCTTCTCGTCACCGCCGGCGCGAATGTGAACGATCAGGACGCATGGGGCGTCAGCGTGGTGACTCTGGCCGCGCACTCCGGCTTCCGTGATCTCGTCGAGTTCCTGCTGGAGAAGGGCGCCGATCCGAACCGCTCGGCCGCTGGCTTCTCGGCGCTTCATGAGGCCATCATGCGCCGCGATGAGCCATTGGTTCGCACGCTGCTGGCGCATGGGGCGAATCCACAGGCACGGCTCCAGACGTGGACGCCGACGCGGCGTCAATCGAGCGACCTCCATTTCGAGCCTGAGCTCGTTGGCGCCACACCCTTCTGGATGGCCGCGCGTTTCGTGCAGCCGAACGTGATGCGTCTGCTGGTCGAGCTCGGCGCCGACCCGCTGTTCGTGCATCGCAGCGACAAGGTCGTTGACGGCCGCGAAGGCCGGGCCTACGAGCACAGATATGATGCGACGACGGCGCTGATGGCCGCGGTGGGAATGGGCGGCGGTGGCACTGCCTGGGTGCCGCCAGACAGAAGCCAGCGCGAGGCGCTCGCCCTGGAAACGGTGAAGCTCGCCGTCGATCTGGGTATCGACGTCAACGCCAGGAACACAGACGGCCGCTCCGCGCTCGATGCCGCGCAGGCGCTCAAGTTTGAAACCGTCGTCTCCTATCTCGTCTCGAAGGGTGCCAAGCCTGGCGCCACGGACAAGAAGGATGCGCCAACGGCCCGCTGAGGCCCGACAAGGAGAAACGTATGCGTCTGTTCGTGCTGGCCGTTGTCGCGCTGTTGATATCTGCCGCCGCGATGGCACAGTCGCCGGCCGTTCCCAGCAAGCCGGCACTGGATTTCGATTTCTATCGGGCGCGCATCGAGCCGATGTTCCTGGTAAAGCGGCCGGGCAATGTTCGATGTGTCGAGTGCCACGAGCGAGGCGCCGGTGCGTTGCGCTTCCAGGCGCGGGTCGAAGGCGGCGCCTCGTGGACCGAGGAGGCCTCGCGCAAGAACTTCACCGCCGTCTCGGCGTTTGTCGTCCCGGGCGATCCGAAGGCAAGCCGGCTGCTCCAGCATCCGCTCGAACGTGAGTCCGGCGGCGATCCGTTTCATGGCGGCGGCAAGCACTGGTCGGCGAGCCACGCCGAATATCACACGCTCGCGGCCTGGGTTCGCGGTGAAACGCGACCCTCGTCGCGAACCGTGGCCCGTATCATCCAGACCAACGCCGCCGGCGACGACTCCCACGTGATCGATCCAGCGACCAACAAAGTGGTCGGCGTGATCAACGACATCCGGATTCCGCACGGGATCACGTCGGCACCTGACGGCAGCCGCATCTATATCAGCAACGAGGCGCTGCACACGCTCGATGCGGTCGATGCGCTGAGCCTGTCGGTCATCGCACGCGTCCCGCTCAGCGGGCGGCCCAACAACGTCTCGATCACCAGGGATGGACGCAAGGTGTACGTCGGCATCGCGCAGGCGCCAGGCGCGCTCGACGTCATCGACACCGTCACGATGAAGAACGTCAAGACGGTGCCGGTCAAGGGAGCCATTCACAACGTCTACGTCACGCCGGACGGCAAGTTTGCCGTCGCCGGCTCGATCGCCGAGAGCACGATCTCGATCGTCGACACCAGCACGGACGAAATGGTCCGCACGATCAAGATGAGCGCCGGCATCCGGCCAATGACGTTCGACACCAACCCGGACGGCTCGACCAGGCGCATCTTCGTGCAGCTGTCCGGCTTCCACGGGTTTGCGGCCGTGGACTTCGCCACGGGACAGGAGGTCGCGCGCATCGAGCATCCGGCGATTCCGGGTGTGCACGCGCACAACGATGGCCTCCAGGGCGCGCCGGCGCATGGGCTGGGCGTGACGCCGGACGGCAAGCAGCTCTGGTCCACCAGCAAGGTCTATGGCTACGCCTACGTGCACTCCTTGCCGGACCTCGAGGAGATCGCGAAGGTGTTCGTCGGGCAGCACCCGGAATGGATTACGTTCTCTCCGGACGGCCGGCGAGTCTATGTCGCTGCCGCCGGTGACAATCAGACGTTCGTGGTCGATACGACGACGTTCAAGGAAGTGGCGCGCATCGCGGTCGGCCAGGTGCCGAAACGGAACGGTACGGCAATCCTGCGCACGAACTGACTCCCGGGCCGATCGCGTCCAGGATCTTTACAGCGTTCGCCTCCTCGCGTACGATTGCGACCGCGCTGGCAGGGCGCATCGCGTCCGCGGAAAGGGACTCTCCCGCCTGCTCGACGGCTGACCGGCGACGTTCACGACGAACCTCTTTCGCCCCATGCAACGCGGACCCGGGGCGGCTCCTCGAAGGAGGTATTCGTCATGGTCCCGACACGTTTCAGCATCGAGCCGCTACCGCGGCAGCCGAATCTCGAGTATCAGCAGAAGCTCGCCAAGCGCCTCTTGCGCGATGTGTGGACAGGCGACGCGGATGCCATGGCCCGCGTCCACGCGTTTCTCCGCGTCGAACCTGATGTCGACGCGCTGACGCTGCACGACGCTCAGCTCGTCATCGCCCGTGGCTACGGGTTCGAATCATGGGCGGCGATGAAGCGCAAGATCGACTTCCTCACGAAGTCGCCGCTGGAGCAATTCGACATCGCCGTTCGTGACGGTGATGCCGACCGGGCGCGCGCGCTGCTCGCGACGCATGCCGACGTCAGCGCGCTTATCAACAAGCCCCGCTTTGATTTCGATTCGACGGCGATTCATCAGGCAAAGAAGAACCTGCCGTTGGTCGATGTCCTGTTGGAATTCGGCGCCGACATCAACGCGCGCTCCACGTGGTGGGCCGGCGGCTTCGGGATTCTCGAATGGGACCTGACGCTGGAGCAGGCCTTACCACTGATCCAACGCGGCGCGCAGCTGACCGCCTGGGCGGCCGCCGGACTGGGCTTGTTCGAGGAGTTGAAGGCGATCGTTCGCGCCACGCCTGACGTGGTTCGCGAACGCGGCGGCGACGGCAAGACGGTGCTTCACTGCGCGGTGACGCCAGAGATCGGCGAGCTCTTGATCGATAGCGGGGCGGATCTCGAGGCACGAGACACCGATCACGGCTCGACGCCGCTGCAGTATCTGATCGCGGATGAAACCATCGCACGACGGCTGATCGCGCGGGGCGCAGCGGTTGACGTCTTTGCCGCCGCCAGGCTGGGCGACGTGGCGCTCGTCGAACGATGTCTCCGCGGCGATCCGGCCTGCGTGGAAGCGCGTATCAACCGTCCGCCCTTCACCGCGCCCGGGGGCCACATCTACGGCTGGACGCTGGGCTTCGATTTCACGCCCATTGATGTGGCCCGCACGTTCGGGCACGCCGACATCGCGCAGCTGCTCCTTTCACGCGCATCCCCCCGCTGTCGATTTCTCGACGCGCTGTGGTTCGGAGACGCGGAGCGCGCGCGTGTGGAGCTCGCCAGTCACCCCAAGATGCTGCAGGAGCTGGGTCCGCACGATCGCAGCTTGCTGGCCGCGGCGGCTTGGTGGTACAGGCCCGATTCGGTGCGACTGATGCTCGACGTGGGGTTCGATCCACATGTCCCAGGCGACCATCAATCCACTCCGCTGGACCGCGCCAGCTTTCACGGCTACGCGGACATCGTCGGCACGTTGCTGACCCTCGATCCTGCTCCGCCGTTGTCTCAGAAGAACCAGTTTGGCGGCACGCCCCTCACGGCCTGCATCTACGGCTCGTTGCACGGCTGGAGGACCGGCCATCCGCAGGATCACGTGCGCACGCTCCGGCTGCTGCTTGAAGCCGGCTCGGCACTCGATCCCACAATCGTTCCGACGGGCAACGATGCGGTGGACGCGTTCCTGCGCGACTGGCTGAGGACGCGTGGCAAGGCGGCGGGGGCGCCACAGTCATGAGCCACAGGACGTTCACGGCGGTTGAGTAATAGACTATGGGTCGCCGAATCGGGCGCGTTCCTGAGCTTCGACTAGAGATCGCGAACCACGGAGACACGAAGGCACGGAGGTTCTTGATCAACGTTCTCCGTGTCTCCGCGCCTCCGTGGTTCGTGGAGGGTAACGAATGCCGCGTGTGTTGAGCGCGTTGGTCTGGGTGGGTATCGCCGTGCTGGGCGCGGGGGCGTTCGGGTACATCGCGCTGGCGCGCGGCGAGACGATTGGCGCGGCCTGGCTCGTGGTGGCCGCGGTCTGTACGTATCTCGTGGCTTACCGGTTCTACTCGCGCTTCATCGCCGAGAAGGTGTTCGAGCTCAATCCCCGTCGGGCGACGCCGGCTGAGCGGCTGAACAACGGCCGCGATTTCGTACCGACCAACAAGTGGATCCTGTTCGGACACCATTTCTCGGCCATCTCCGGCGCCGGGCCGCTGGTCGGCCCCACGCTCGCCGCCCAGTTCGGCTTTCTCCCCGGCACCATCTGGCTGATTGCGGGCGTCGTCCTTGGCGGCGCCGTGCAGGACTTTCTGATCCTCTGCGCGTCGATGCGCCGCGACGGCAAATCGCTCGGCCAGATTGCGAAGGAGGAGGTCAACCCGGTTGCCGGCATGGCCGCGATGGTCGCGATCTTCGCGATCATGATCATCCTGCTCGCCGTGCTCGCGCTGGTGGTCGTGAACGCGCTGCGCGACAGCCCGTGGGGACTCTTCACGCTGTCGATGACCATCCCAATCGCGCTGTTCATGGGCCTGTGGATGAACAACATCCGACCGGGCAACGTTGCCGAGGCGACGGTCATCGGCATCGTCCTCCTCCTCGGCGCGCTGGTCGGCGGCCAGTGGATCTCGCAGCACCCGACGTGGGGACCGGCGTTCACGTGGTCCGGAACGTCGCTCACCTGGGCGGTGGTGGTGTACGGCTTCATCGCGTCCGTGCTCCCCGTGTGGCTGCTGCTGGCGCCGCGGGACTACCTGTCGGCCTTCATGAAGGTCGGGACGATCATGATCCTGGGCATCGCGATTCTCTTCGTGATGCCGCCGCTGAAGATGCCCGCGGTGACGCAGTTCATCGATGGCACCGGGCCGGTGTTCGCGGGCAAGCTCTTCCCGTTTGCCTTCATCACGATCGCGTGCGGCGCCGTTTCGGGGTTCCACGCGCTGGTCTCGAGCGGCACGACGCCGAAGATGCTGACGTGTGAGCCCGATGCGCGCCTGGTCGGTTACGGCAGCATGCTGACCGAATCGCTGGTCGGCGTGATGGCGATGATCGCGGCGGCTACGCTCGACCCTGGTATCTACTTCGCGATGAACGTCGGGCCCGCGACGCTTGGCGCCACTTCGCAGACCGCGGCGCAGGCCATCGCGCAGTGGGGATTCATCGTGCAGCCGGAGCAACTGGACGCGCTGGCGAAGCAGATGGGTGAGGCCACGCTGCTGTCTCGCACGGGTGGCGCGCCGAGCCTGGCGGTCGGCATGGCCGGCATCCTGCACAACGTGTTCACGGGACCAGGCCTCGCGCTCTGGTACCACTTCGCGATCATGTTCGAGGCGGTCTTCATTCTCACGACGATCGACGCCGGCACGCGGGTCGGCCGCTTCATGCTGCAGGAACTGCTGGGCCACGTCTACGCGCCGCTCGGGCGCACGTCCTGGTATCCGAGCATCGTCGTGACCTCGCTGCTGGTCGTGTTCGGCTGGGGCTATTTCCTGTATCAGGGCGTGATCGATCCGCTGGGCGGGATCAACTCGCTGTGGCCGCTCTTCGGCATCGCGAACCAGCTGCTCGCCGCAGTTGCGCTCTGCGTCGCGACCACCGTTCTGGCGAAGATGGGGAAGCTCCGTTACTCGTGGGTCACGCTGATCCCGCTCGCCTGGCTCGCCGCGGCGACGCTGACCGCCGGATGGCAGAAGGTGTTCGCTGCCGACCCGAAGCTTGGCTTCCTCTCCCATGCGCAGACGCTCGTCGGTACGGACACGCCGAACGTCGCGCGCATGATCTTCAACGATCGCCTCGACGCCGGGCTGGCGCTGTTCTTCATGGCCGTTGTCTGCGTGGTGATCCTGGCCTCGGCCCGGGAGTGGTATCTGATCGCCGCGCGGAAAAAGGCGCCGAAGGTCAATGAGGCGCCCTATGTGGAGTCGCGGCTGCCTGCGACTGCTTCGTAACGCAAAACTCAAAACGCGAAACTCAAACACTGTTTGCTGCGAAGCAGAAATGGAGTCATCGTTTGAGTTTTGAGTCTTGAGTCTTGAGCTAAGGAGATCGGGATGACTCAAAGCCGCAGATCGTTCCTCACGGCCGCCCTCAGTGTCGCGGCCGCCAGAACTCTGGCCCAGGCTCCTCAGGGAGCGCCTCAAGTGTCTCCCGTTCCCACGCCGCGTGACTGGTCGCGGCTCGAGCCGCTCCAGTATCCGGACCCGGACATCGTCGCCCTCGACCCCAGCTTCCGCAGGTACATCATTTTCAACACCGTGATCAAGCGGATGCACATCGGGACGCTCTGGGCCGAGGGCCCGGCGTGGAATGGCAATGGCCAGTTCCTGGTCTGGAGCGATATTCCCAACAACGTCCAGATGCGTTGGATCACCGAAGACAGCCGCGTCACGACCTTCAGGAACCCCTCTGGCTACAGCAACGGCAACACCTTCGACTACGAGGGCCGTCAGCTCTCATGCGAGCACGGCGGCCGGCGCGTGGCGCGTTACGAACCGAACGGAACGGTGACGACGATTGCGGAGCGCTTCCTGGGCAAGCGGCTCAACTCACCGAACGATGTCGTGGTCGCGCCGGACGGTGGGATCTGGTTCACGGATCCGTTCTACGGTATCCGCGGCAACTACGAAGGCTTCAAGGCGGAGCAGGAGTCGAAGGAAGCGGTGTATCGCGTGGACGGGAAGACCGGGCAGATTGCCAAAGTCACGGACGAAGTCGGCCAGCCAAATGGGCTCTGCTTCTCACCGGACTACAAGAAGCTGTACGTCGCCGACACCGGCATGCCGCGCGATATCAAGGTGTGGGACGTTGACGGCCTGGTGCTGCGCAACGGCAAGCGCCTGATCCAGCTCGATATGCCTGGAACCGGTGCGCCCTCGGCGGCCGACGGCATTCGCTGCGACGCGGATGGCAATATCTGGGCGGGGGCGCGGCCCGGCGTGCAGGTGATTGCGCCGGGCGGTCAACGCATCGGCATGATTCGGCTGCCGGAAACGTGCGCCAACGTGTGCTTCGGCGGGCCGAGGCGGAATCGCCTGTTCATGACCGCGAGCCAGTCGCTCTATTCGGTGTACGTGGAGACCACGGGAGCTCATATCGCGTAGCTTCGCGGTGTAATGCAGAATGCAGAATGCAGAATGCAGACACGAGTTCCGTACGGAGCAACGGGGTGGAAGCATTGCGCTTTCCACCCCGTTGTCTTGTCTGAATTCTGCATTCCGAATTCTGAATTGCCCTTTACGCCGACATCGCCGTATCGATCCGCGGGCGATGTGCCAGCACTCGTCCTTCGCGCTGATCCTGTTCGCGCACGAACTCGAGGGTGTTGTGGAGCGCCGAGATGATCGACTCGAGCGCGACTTCCGATTCCCGTCGCTTCAGCCGCAGTCCGTCGATCTCGCGCTGCACGTCCTCGAGCTGCGACTGCGTTCGGTGCATCAGGAGCTCGACCTTGCCCTCGGCTTCGCGGACGATGCGCGCGGCTTCCTGTGACGCGGTCTCTTTCATGTCCTCGGAGACCTTTTGCGCGCTCATCAACGCGCCCTTGAGCGCGCCTTCGAGCTCGCGGTACTGGATGAGTGAGGCCTCGAGACGAATCACGTCCTGGCGCAGCCGCTCGTTCTCGCGAAGGGCCTGCTCGTAGCCGTCGGCGGCCTCGAGCAGGAACGCATTCACCTCGGCCTTTTCGTAGCCCCGCATCGCGGAGCTGAACTTCGCCTGCCGTACGTCGAGCGCCGTGGGGGCGGAGTGGCGGTCGGGGGATGGCAAACGTCGCATCTCGACGGCCGGGCTGAGCTCTTCACTGTTCGACATGTCGGCTCCCAAAAATCGCGGTACCTACCCGCACCATGGTGGCGCCCTCGTGAATGGCCACCTCGAAGTCGCCGCTCATGCCCATCGACAACTCGCGGAGCATGGTGGCCGGTACGCCCGATGCCTGCCACTCGTCGCGCAGATCGCGCAGCTTGCGGAACCAGGGCCGCGCGTCATCGGGCGTGTCCGGTACGGGCGGCAGCGTCATCAGCCCTACGATCCGCGCGGCGCGACATGCGGCCGCGGCCTCGAAGAGCCGCGGCACCTCGGCGGCCGGCACGCCAAACTTGGTCGCTTCCCCCGCAAGGTCCACCTGGATCAGCAACTCCGGCGTGTGCCCTGTGTCCTCGGCCGCGAGGTCCAGCTTCTGGATCAGCTCGACGCTGTCGACCGACTGAATCACGGCGAACGCCGGAGCCGCCTTCCGGGCCTTGTTCGTCTGCAGATGGCCAAGCAAATGCCACCTGATTGATAGGTCGGCCGATCTCTCCAGTTTCTGTAGGGCTTCCTGAACGCGGTTCTCGCCAAAGTCGCGCTGACCCGCGTCGAACGCTTCGCGGACGGCTTCAATCGGGAAGGTTTTGGAGACGGCGACGAGCCGGACCGAGGCGGGGTCCCGTCCGGCCGAGGTGGCCGCGGCGGCGATGCGGCCGCGGATCTCGGTCAGACGGTCGGCGATGGACATGGAGTCGTTCGGGCCGTTCGGATCGTTCGGACCGTTCGAGTCGTTCGATCCTGAGAACGCCCGAACGAGCCGAACGCCCGAACGATTCGAACGATCTATTTCTTCAACATCCCCTGCAGCGCCGGCAGTGCCGTCTTGACCTCGGCGGCCTTCGGACCGTTCGGGTCGGTCTTCAAGTAGGCCTCGAGTGCCGCAACCGCTTCAGGAATTTGCCCGAGGTTGAGCGATGTCATCCCCAGCTGATAGTGAGCCATCGCCATCGTCGGGTCGGCCTTGCTCGCGGTCTCGAACTGCCCACGCGCCTCGGCGAACTTGCCCGCATTGAACAGGATCACGCCCTGGTTGTAGCTCGCCTCCGCACCCGCGCCAGCGGCGCCACCCGCGCTGGCGAATTGCGATGCCTTGGTGCTCGCCTCGGCGGCCAGATCGAATTTCTTCTGAGTGTTGTAGATGTTGGCGAGACCGGTGTAGGCGTCGCCCGAATCGGGCTTCAGCTCGAGGACCTTCTTGAATGACGCCTCGGCTTCCGTGTACTGCTGCTTGGCGACATACGCCACGCCGAGGTTGTAGTAGCAATCGGAGCAGTTGGGGACCTTCGCGATCACCTCATTGAACTTCGCGATCGCCTCGTCGTGCCGCCCGGCTTTCATGGCCTCGACTGCGGCGCCAGCGCTCGCCTGAATCGCGGCGGCCTCTGCCTTGTCTGCCGGACTCGCCGCACCCGCCGCGCTGGACGCACTGATAGTGAAGTTGAGCGGGTTGTTCGGGCCCTGCCTCACCGTCTGATTGAGAGTCTGCGTGCCGATCTTGTCCTTCGCCGCCGTGACCTTGTACGCGCCGGACTGCAGACCGACCTGCAGGAACTCACCGTTCTTGTCGGTCTTCGTCTGCGTCTTGCGATTCGCGTCCACGGCCTCGAACACGACGCTCGCGTCCGGGACGGGTTTGCCTTGCGCGTCGCTGACCTTGCCGCGAACCACGCTTTGCGCCAAAGCCGGTGCTGACACCGCGACGACGAGCGCCAGCGCCAGGATGCCGCGGAACAGATGGGTCCGCATGGAAAGCCTCCTAAAAATGGACAATGTCCTTACAGTCTACTTGAAGAACTGATCGACCGCAGCGAGGTCGTGGGTGACCGGAGCCGGGGGCAAAGAGGCCAGAAATCGCCGGCCGTAGCCCATCGTCTTCAGCCGCGGATCGAGGACGGCGAGCACCCCGCGGTCGCCGCGGTGCCGGATGAGCCGGCCGAGCCCCTGCTGCAAGGCCAGAATCGCCAGCGGCACCTGGTACTCGGCGAAGGCATCCCCTCCGCGCGCGGTGATGGCATCGATGCGCGCGGCCGTCACCGGATCGCCGGGCGAGGCAAACGGCAGCTTGTCGATCACCACGCAGCTGAGTGCGTCCCCCACGACATCGACGCCCTGCCAGAAACTCGACGTGGCAAGCAGCACGGCATTGGGCGTCGCGCGGAACTGCTCGATGAGCGCGGAACGCGGCGCCGTTCCCTGCACGAGCACCGGATAGGGCAGGGCCATCTCGACGAACTGCTGCACCGTGCGCAGCATCTTGTAGCTCGTGAACAGCACGAAGGCGCGGCCCCGCGAAGACGTCAGCAGCGCGATGGTCTCGCGTGCAACGGCCTCGGCAAACGACGGCGACTTGGGAGGGGGCATCCTGCGCGGCAGATACAGCAGCGCCTGGCGCGCGAAGTCGAACTCCGAGGGCACCCGCACCTCCTCGGCCTCGCGAATTCCCAGGCGGCCCTTCACGTACTCGAACGACCCGTCCACAGCCAGGGTGGCAGAGGTGAGGACGACGGTTCGAAATCTGTCGAACAGCGCGTCGCGCACGATCCGCGAGACGTCGATCGGCGCCGCGCGCATGTAAGTCCCCCGGCCCCGGTTCTCCATGTAATACACGAAGTCCGGGTCGTCGGCGCGCATCAGGAAACGCAGATCGCTTCTGATCGCGCCGGTGCGCTGCTGGATGGTGGCGATGGACTCGGGATCCGGGACGCGTGATCCGGGACTCGGGACTCGGGACTCGGGACTCGAAGTCCCGGACCGGGTTCCGTCGAATCCCGAATCCCGGATCCCGGATCCCGAGAGAGCCAGCGAAGCTTCCAATCCGTCCAGCGCCCCCGCCAGCGTCAGGCCGTCTTCGAAGTGCTCCTCGAGCGCATCGGCCCCGTAACGGACGCGCGATTCCGCGGCGTTGAGCGCGCGGGCCAACGCCAGTCCGGAGAAGAAGACCCGCGAGTGGTCGGCGACGCGGTTGAGCGCGCGGGCGAGGTCTTCGGCCTGTCTTGGCTCGAACGATGAGACCGCCAGCAGGCGCTGGCCGTCTCGCACCAGATCGTCCACCCGATAATTGCTCAGCGCGACGCCGAAGTACTGCGTCGCGACGTCCTCGAGTTGATGCGCCTCGTCCACCACCAACGTCGAGCACGACGGAATCACTTCGCCGAACTTGCTCTGTCTCACCGACGCATCGGCACAGAGCAGATGGTGGTTGACGATGACGACGTCGGACTCGGCGGCGCGTTGCCGCATGAGCGTGACGTAGCAGTCGCCGTAGCGCGGGCACTCGGCGCCGAGACAGGTGTCCGCCTCGGCCGAGATCTCTTTCCACAGAGGAAGGTCCTCCGGGAGATCGCGAAGTTCGGCGCGATCGCCGGTGACAGTGGTTTGGGCCCACTCCCGGATCACCGGGAGAAACACCGCCCGCTCGGGCCGCTCGAACAGCAGCTCAGACGGCTCGGCCGATTCGAACGTCTGAAACCGGTGCAGGCACAGGTAGTTCGATCGCCCCTTCATCAACGTGGCCGTGAACGGCACGCCAAGGGCCTCACGCAGCGCCGGCAGGTCTTTGAAGAAGATCTGTTCCTGAAGGTTCTTCGTGCCCGTGGACACCAGCACGCGCTGCCGGCTGATGATTGTCGGGATCAGATACGCCAGCGTCTTGCCGGTGCCGGTGCCCGCCTCGGTGAGCAGTGTGCCCCCGGTCACGATCGCCTCGGCCACGGCGCTCGCCATGCGACGCTGCCCGTCGCGCAACTCGAAGCCCGGCAGCTCGCGCGCGAGCGGGCCAGCCTCGGAAAAGATCTCCGACACGTCCGCGGCAGAATTCGGGTTCATCTCCATATAATCGTCGCACCTTTGACCAGATCGGTGCGCGAAGCTTTCGTCGCCATCATCGTTGCCGGTCTCGTGGCGTCGCTCCGGTTCCTGTCACTGACCGGTTTTCCCGACGATCACTACGTGCACCTCTCGGGCGCGCAGCAGATGCGCGACGGCGAGTGGCCGTCTCGTGATTTCGTCGATCTCGGCGCGCCGCTGACGTACGGCACCTCGGCGGCGGCGCAGGCCGTCTTCGGTGATGGCCAACTGACGGAGGCCGTCCTGATGGCGGCCGCGTTCGGCGTGGCCGCAGCGATCACGCTGCGAGCGGGCGTCGCGCTGACCGGGAGCATCGTCCTCGGCCTCGCGGCTGTTCTCATCGAGGTGTTGATCTTTCCGCGTACCTACAGCTACCCGAAGATGGTGATCTATGCGATGGGTGCGTTGGCCGTGGTGTGGTACGCGGCCCGGCCGTCGCGAGCGCGGGTCGTCGCGCTTGCCGCGTTTGCCGTGGGCGCCTTTCTGATCCGCCACGATCACGGCCTGTATGTCGGCGTGGCCGCGCTGGTCGCCGTCCTGCTCTCGCCGCTGCTGTCCGATCGGCTTCGCGGGGTGTCGTCGGCCGCCCTTCTGTGCGGAGCGGTCGTGGCGTTGGTGCTGCCCTATCTGATCTACCTGCAGATGGCGGGGGGTGTGTTGCCGCACATTCAGCGCGCCATGGCATTTGCTGCGCTCGAGGTGCCGCGCCAGCGTTTGACGATGACGGGGCTCCCTGCGCACGCCTTGTGGCTGCTGTTTGCGACATGGCTCGCGCCGGTGGCGGCGTTGGCTGTCGTCGGCATTCAAATGACGGCCGGCGCCGCGGATGCTCGAGCGAACATCCGGCGAGTCCTCCCGGTCATCGTGCTGGCGCTCGTCGCCAACGCGGGGATGATCCGTGATTCGCTCGATGCGCGGCTGCCAGACGCCGTGGTGGCTCCGGCGCTGCTCATGGTCTGGCTGGTGCGGCAGGCATGGCAGCCGTTTCCAGTGGCGATAGCGGTGGTCGCCCGCGTCGCAGCTGTCGCGGTGCTGGCGCTCACGATCGGTTGCGCATCCGTGATGGGCCGCACTGAGGAGCAACTCGATCGGGCCGGTCTCTTCAATGGCCTGGCTCGCGTGCCGGCCCGGTTCGCGGAACGGGCCGCGGAGCTGCGGAGGCCATGGGTCGGCCGGCAGGCGCCGTCGGCCGCCGCCAGGCAACTGCAGCCGTTCTTCGACTACGCCGAGCGCTGCATCGGCATCGACGATCGCCTGCTCGTGCCCGGGTTTCTCCCCGAGGTGCCCGTGCTCGCGAGGCGGGCATTCGCGGGAGGGCAGGTCTGGTTCATGCCGGGGGCGCTGAAGACCGCAGAGGATCATCGCCTGGTGATGCAGCGGCTCCAGCGCGAACGTGTGCCGCTCGCCGTCGTCCGACGTCCGACCTACGATGAACTGGCGATTGAGTTCCCCGAGCTCGACGCTTACATCACGCAGCGCTTTGCACCGATTGGGCAGTGGCCGCTCGGAGGTCCAGACACGATCTTCCTCCTTGCCGACGCGAGTCTCGCCAAGGGAACGGATCGTGTCACCGGCTGGCCGTGCTTCCGGTAGGGGCGATGAAATGCGCTTGTCCCGCCGTAGCTGCGCGAAGGCGGATCGCCCCTACCTGTACAAGGGGAACTTCCGACAGAGCGTCTCGACTTCCGCTTTGACGGCCCCGAGCACCCGCTCATCGTCCGGTGAGTCGAGGACGCGGGCGATGAGCTCGCCGATGAGATCCATGTCGAGCTCGCGCATCCCGCGTGTGGTCAGCGCGGGCGTGCCGATGCGGATACCGCTCGCCACCATCGGCGGGTTCTGGTCGAAGGGGATGGCGTTCTTGTTCACGGTCATGCCGGCCTTGCCGAGCGCGGATTCCGCGGCCTTGCCCGTCACGCCCTTGGAGAACACGTCGACCAGCATCAGGTGATTGTCCGTGCCGCCGCTCACGAGCCTGAACCCGTGAGCGCTGATCGCCTTGGCGAGTCTCTGCGCGTTGGCGACGATCTGCCGTTGGTAGTCGGCAAACGTCGGCTCCATCGCTTCCTTGAAGCACACCGCCTTGGCCGCGATGATGTGCATCAGCGGTCCGCCCTGGACGCCGGGGAAGAGCGCGCGGTCGAGATCCCTGGCGTACTGCTCACGGCACAGGATCAGCCCGGCGCGCGGTCCGCGAAGGGTCTTGTGCGTGGTGGAGGTCACGAAGTCCGCGTACGGCACCGGACTCGGGTGCACGCCGGCCGCAACGAGCCCGGCGATGTGGGCCATGTCAACGACCATCGGTGCGCCCACCGCTTTGGCGACCGCTGAGATGCGCGGGAAGTCGATCACGCGCGGGTAGGCGCTGGCGCCCACCATGATCATCTGCGGCTTGTGCTCATGCGCGAGCCGCTCGAGCTCCTCGTAGTCGATCCGCTCGTCGTCCTTGCGCACGCCGTACGGCACGATCTTGTACAGCTTGCCGGAGAAGTTGAGGGGATGACCGTGCGTGAGGTGGCCGCCGTGCGCGAGGTTCATGCCGAGGACGGTGTCACCCGGCTTGACGATCGCGAAGTACACCGACATGTTCGCCTGCGCGCCCGAATGCGGCTGCACGTTGGCATGCTCGGCGCCGAACAACGCCTTGGCGCGCGCGATGGCCAGCGACTCCGCGACGTCCACGAACTCGCAGCCGCCGTAGTACCGCTTGCCCGGATACCCTTCGGCGTACTTGTTGGTCATCACCGAGCCGGCGGCTTCGAGAATCGCGCGGCTCACGAAATTCTCGGAGGCGATGAGCTCGAGGCCTTCGTCCTGACGCTCGGTCTCATTGCGGATCGCGCGCGCGATGTCCGGGTCCGTTTCCTCGAGGGTTCGCTGCATCAGGGAAAGTGTGGCGCGGTCTGGCATGGGGCAGGGATTGTACTATGTCGTTCACGGTTCTCTGTTCGTGGTTCTCGGTTCGTGTTCAGGTTCGGTTCGAAGTTCGAAGTTCAGGTGTTCATGCCAAGTGTTGCGATCTCCGCCCGCGGCGAGCAGCGTGTTCGCGCGGGCCATCCATGGATCTACCGCGCCGACGTCGTTGACGTAGACGCCGCCGGTGGGGACATCGTGCAGGTGATCGGTCCGCGGCAGCGGACCATCGGCTACGCCCTGTTCAGCGACCGGTCGCAGATTCCGATCCGGATACTCACGCACGGGGATGCGCCCGTTGACGAGTCCCTGCTGCGGACGCGTCTGCAGCGTGCGATCCAGTTTCGCGAGACGCTGCAGCTCGACGCGACGGCGTATCGGCTGGTGCACGGCGAGGCGGACCTGCTGCCGTCGCTGATCGTTGACCGCTATGGCGACCATCTCGTCGTGCAGGCGCTCTCGCAGGGCACGGATCGCCTGCTGCCGACGATCACCCGGCTGCTGGGCGAGTTGCTGGCGCCCACGGGTATCCTGGCGCGCAACGACCCGAAGGTGCGCGCACTCGAAGGACTGGAGCAAACCGTCGAGGTCCTCGCGGGCACGATTCCGGCGACGGTCGTTGTTCGCGAGGGCCCGGTGGAGTTCGAGGTCGATCTCCGCAAGGGCCAGAAGACCGGGCTGTTTCTCGACCAGCGTGAGAACAAGGAGGCTGCGGCCCGCTATGCGCGCGGACGCCTCCTCGACGCGTTCAGCTATCACGGCGGCTTCGCGCTGCGGCTGGCCCGGCAATGCCCTGTGGCCGAGGCCATCGACATTTCAGCGGACGCGGTCGCGCACATTCAAGCCAATGCGGCGCGCAACGGTGTGCCGCACCTGCAGGCACGTGAGGGCAACGTGTTCGACGAGCTCCGGCATCTCGAGCGAACCGGCGCGCGCTACGACACCATCGTGCTCGACCCGCCCGCCTTTGCGAAGAACAAGGCGTCGGTGCCCAACGCGCTGGCCGGTTACAAAGAGATCAACCTCCGCGCGATGCGGCTCCTCGAGCCGGGCGGCACGCTCATCACGTGCAGCTGTTCGTACAACGTCAACGAAGAGACGTTCTCGGCACTGTTGCACGAGGCGTCGATCGACAGCCACACGCCCCTGACGATCGTCGAGAAGCGAATGCAGGGCCGCGATCACCCTGTGCTGGTCGGCGTGCCCGAGACGCACTATCTGAAGTGCTTCATTCTTCGAAGAGTCGAGTGAGTCCTCATGTCCAACCTCACGCACTACAGCGGTCACGTCGGCGTGAATCCTGACAAGCAGTTCAAAGCGACGCTGTTTCAAAGCTCCCGGCTGATGCTGGGCCTGAACTGCCTCGAGCCGGGACAGGCGCAGCACGCACACACGCATGCCGGCCAGGACAAGTTCTACTTCGTGGTCGAGGGCGCGGGCGAGTTCGTGGTCGGCGACGAAAGCCGGCAGGCGGGCGAGGGCTCTGTGGTCTGGGCGCCCGCGGGCGTCTCACACGGCGTCACGAACACCGGAGCCAATCGGCTGGTCCTGCTGGTCGGCATCGCTCCGTTTCCGTCGACGGCGTCGTAGGGGCGGGTCTTCAGACCCGCCCAAGAGTCTGGCGGTCCAACGTTCCAGGCGGGTCTAAAGACCCGCCTCTACCTGTCGGAATCCTCGGTGTGTCGTGATCGCCGTCAATCCAAACGTGGCGGGACCCGGCGCTTCGTCGCTTGCTCGAACGCGTAGGCAATCTCGATCAGGCGCGGCTCGCTGCAGGCGGTTCCCGTGAAGGCGACACCGAAGGGTGAGGGCCTGGCGTTGAACCCCGCTGGCATCGGTGCGTTGGGCACGGTTCCAAAGGGCACGATGACGGTGGGGTATCCCGCCTTCGCGGCAATCGCCGCCCCCGTGCCTCCCGGAAAGATGAGCGCATCCAGCTTGTGCGTCTGCAGGGCCGCGTCGATGCCCTGGCCTCGCGACAGCGCGAGGTCCTTGGCGCGGTCCGCCTGATAGCGCGCCCGGTCGGCGTCGAGATCCATCTCGTCGGAGTTGTCCAGTTGCGCCTGCCCATACTTCAGCGTGCCCGCGTTCTGATGTTCGCGGTTCCAGGCCCGCAGCTCGGTCAGCGACTTCACGGGTGCGGCGCTGCCGAGCGAAGCGAGCCACGCGTTGAAATCGCGCTTCATCCCGTACTTGAACACCACCGAGCAGTCCTCGTCGCGTCCTTTGGCGTCGCCTGGACCGCTGCACACGGGCCACAGCAGAAGACTCTTCGCCGCGTCGGTGACGACGATGGACGGGATGTCGGCGGGATCGACGACGATGGCGCCCTGGGATTTGACTGCGGCAATCGCGTCGTTCATGACGCGCTTCTGAGCCTCGCTCAATCCGCCGACCGATCCGCGCTCGCCCGGCGTCGCGGCGGCGTCGTAGTAGAACGCCCGCGGGATTCCGAGGCGCGTGCCCTCGAGTCCCTGGCGTCGAAGGAAGCGTGTGTAGTCACGTTGCGGCGGCGGAGCGCAGGCACCGGTGGCGGGATCGTGCGGATCCGGCTTGGCCCCTTCCATCGCACCCAGCATGAGCGCGGCGTCAGCGACTGATCGGGCCATCGGACCCGGCGTGTCCTGGTCTTCGGCGATCGGGATGACGCCGTAGCGGCTGATCCGCCCGACCGTCGGCTTGATGCCGACGAGCATCGTCTGGTTCGACGGGCTGAGGATCGAGCCCGACGTTTCGGTGCCCACATTGGCCGCCCAGAAGCTCGCGGCGGTGCCGATGCCGGAGCTCGAGCCGCCGGTGGCCAGCACGGGACGCCCGTCGAAGGTCGCGTCGCGCGGATCGCGCCGCGGATCGTAGGGATTGAATCCGAAGCCGCCGAGCGAGTTGTAGTTGGTCGGCATTGCCGCGGCAACCCAGTTCGCCAGCTCCGTCATCGTCGTTTTGGCGATGATGATCGCGCCCGCCTCGCGGAGCTGCGTGGCGAGCGTGGCCTCGTACGGAGGCACGAGGCCCGCGAAGGCCAGGGCGCCACCGGTGGTCGGCATGTTCGTGGTGTGGATGTTGTCCTTGAGCGCGATCGGGATACCGTGCAGCGGCCCGCGGATCCGCCCGGCGCGCCGCTCACGGTCGCGTTCGTCGGCCTCGATCAGCGCCCGCGGATTCACGTACAGCGCGGCGTGGAGCCGGTCCTCGTACACGCCAATGCGCGCCAGAGATTGGGCGACAATGTCCCGTGAGGTGACGCGCCGCGTCTCCAGCGCGACGCGCATGTCGGCGATGCTGGCCTCGACCACCGTAAACGGCAGACGCTTCGCCGACTGGGCCCGCGAGGGCTGCGACATCGTCACCGCGACGAGCACGAGGGCCACGCCAAACCTGAACATCAGACGAGAAGTGTACGCGAACCCATGAACCAGTTGAACCCGTTGAACCCACGAACCGCCCTGATCACCGGTGCGTCCTCGGGCATCGGCGAAGCGTTCGCCGACGTGTTCGCTGCGAATGGCTTCGACCTCGTGATCACTGCCAGGCGCGAGGACCGGCTACGCGCGGTCGCGGCCCGTCTCGAGCAGCAGTACAAGACTCGCGTGCACGTCGTGGTTGCCGATCATTCACAGCGCGAGACCCCGGAGCGGCTCTGCGCCGAGATGGCCTCACGGGGATTGCGAATCGACGCGCTGGTCAACAACGCCGGCTACGGGGTGCCGGGCACGTTTGTGTCCTCGCCCTGGGAGCGGCACCAGGCCATGCTGCAGGTGATGGTGACCGGGCCCGCCGAGCTGACTCACCGGCTGTTGCCCGGCATGATCGAGCGGCAGTACGGCCGCATCGTCAACGTCGCCTCGCTGGCCGGGCTCGTGCCTGCGCCCGCCGGACACACGCTGTACGCGGCATCGAAGGCGCTGGCCATCAAGTTCTCCGAAGCGCTCTCGCACGAGGTCCGGCGCCACGGCGTTCACGTCACCGCGGTGTGTCCGGGTTTCACCGTCACCGAGTTTCATGACGTCACCGGCACGCGCGATCACGTGACGAAATCGCTGCCGCCGTGGATGTGGATGGACGCTCCCACCGTTGCCCGGCAAGGCTTCGAGGCGGTGATGGCCGGCACCCCGGTCTACATCAACGGCCGCGTCAATCGGACGATCGGATTGCTCGTGCGATATGTGCCACAGCGTCTCGTCGCTGCGGTGGGCCGGCGGCTCGGACGGTCGTATCGGAAGACTTGATATCTGGCGATTTGGGATTTGTGATTCTTGATTGGTTGGTGATTGGCGATTGGTGATCTTCTGATTGGAGACGCTGGTGATCGAAGCGCCGCGTCTTCAATCACGAAATCGCCCATCACCAATCAACAACGAATCATCGATCACGAATCACGAAATCACTATTGATGATTGATTGCGAGGAACTCTCCCGCAAGCCGCTCGATGAGCGCGCCGAGCGGTTCGCCATCGAGGACGAAGGCCGCCGACTCGGGTACCCACGTCAGCTTGTAGCTGCGCGACATCGCCGACACCCAGATCTGCCGCACCGGAGCGTTCGGACTGACCACGAACTTGGCGGCGACGGGTTCCTCGAAGACGATCTGCAGCACACCGTTCTGCGCCTCGACCTCGAAGCCGTGCTCATCGGCCATCGGCAGCAGCGCATGTTGCAGCTGCTCGAGCGTGCGATCCGCCTGCAGGCGAAAATCCTGTTCGGACAGCGCGAACGTCATTTCGAGCTGCTCAGACGCTCCTGCGAGGCGATGTAACTCTTGCGGGCGCGTCCGATCTGGCCCGGCTGCTTCATCTTGACCTCGAGCCTGTGCTCCTTGTTGTCGAGGAGCGTCGGCGTGAAGCCCAGCGTGTAGAGGCTGTGCAGCTCGGCGGCCACACGCGTGAATGTCGGCGCGAGCTCCGCCGTCTTCTTCAACTCGAAGTAGCCACCGCCGGTTTCCTCGGCGAGCTTCTTCAAGCCGCGGTCCGGGCGCGTACGCTGAATGCGTCCAGGCCCGATGGCGAACTCGGACTCGAGCCCGATGGCGTAGATCATCGTCTCGGTGTCCCTCGCCCGGGTGAGGACGTCGCCCATGCCTTTCCGGCTGGCCGTATCGTCGCCGTCGGTGAAGACCAGCACGATCTTGCGGCCTTCGGTATTCTCGAGCACGTCGATGCTCGCGTCGATGGCGTCGTAGAGCCGCGTCGGGTTGCCGAACTGGAGGTCCTTGAGATCGCCCACCAGATCGTCACGGTTGCTCGTGAAAGTGCCACTGAACTGGATCTTGTCGCTGAACGCGCCGACCTGCCCCTTGTCGTGCGGCAGCATCCGCAGGATGAACTGCTCGGTGGCAGCCCTCAGCAGATCGAGGTTGGCGGTCATGCTGGCGCTGAAATCGAGCATCACCACCACGGTGAACGGCTGCGTCTCGTTCTGGAAGAAGGTGATCGGCTGCGGCTTCCCGTTGTCGAGAATCGAGAATTCAGCCTGTTCGAGGTGTGGTACGAGCCGTCCCTGCGCGTCGGTAACGGTGGTCAGCACGGGCACGATGCTGGTGCCGGACTTGAAGGTGGCTTGCTGGCCCGAGACGACGCCGGCGGCCAGGATTATGACTGCGAGTAGTGCCAAGGAGCGCATAGAGCGAGCTTAACAACCGCTGTGCTCCGAGTAAACACCGGGAAACCCGGATACGCGCTAATATCTCCCCGTCATGCGCATAGCTGCATTTCTTGTGTTCTCGCTCGCTCTTGCAACGGCCGCCGCGGCCCAGTCCTCCGTGTCCGGGGTGGTCCGGGACGAGGACGGCGGTGTCGTGTCTGGCGCCTCGGTCCTCGTGTTCGGGACGAGCGGCCTCGCCCAACAGACTGTGTCCGGGCCTGACGGCCGCTTCGCTCTCGGGATGGCGTCGGCCGGAGACCTCACCCTGGTCGTGCGCGCAGGCGGCTTCGCCGAGTGGCGGG
>DATDOE010000078.1:0-17739 GCA_035293405.1 Vicinamibacterales bacterium
CAGCTCCGCCGACCGCGGCAGCGCCACCCCCACCACCGTCTCCGGCCCCACCCCCGCCGCCGCCAGCGCCGTCGCCAGCTGGCCCGCGGCCCGGGCCAGCCCCGCGTAACTCAGGTGCACCGCCCCGTCCTGGACCGCCACCGCCTCGGGCCGCGCCGCCACCTGCGCCGCCACCAGCGCCGGGATCGTCGTCAGGCCCGCGTCCCCCGGCCACGGCCCCTGCCAGGCCTCCAGCACCGCCGCCCGCTCCGCCGCCGGCAGCAGCGCCACCGCCCCCACCCGCTGCTGCGGATCGGCGACCACCGCCTCGAGCATCCCCACGAAGGCGGCGACGATGCGTTCGGCAGTCGCCGGTTTGAAGAGATCCGTGCGGTATTCCAGTTCGCCGGCAATTCCCTTCGGTGTCCCGCCCACGTCGCGCGCTTCGTGCATCGTGAACGACAGATCGAACTTCGCGGTGTCCGTCGCCACGGCTACTGGTTGGAGTTGCAGCCCGGGGAACTCCACGCTGGCGGCCGGCAGGTTCTGCAGTGCCAACGCCACCTGGAAGAGCGGCTGATGCGCAAGTGAGCGGACGGGGTGCGACGCTTCAACGAGCCGTTCGAACGCGAGATCCTCGTGCGCGTATGCGTCGAGTGCCGCACGACGCACGCGACCGACAAGCGCGCGCAGTGGCGGGTTCCCCGACGTATCCGTCCGGATGACCAGCGTGTTGACAAAGAAGCCGACCAGCCCTTCGAGCGCGCTGTCAGCTCTCCCGGCAATCGGTGATCCGATCGGAATATCCGTCCCAGCGCCGAGTCGAGTCAGGAGAGCGGCCAGCGCGGCATGCAGGACCATGAACACGGTGCTCTGTTCCGCTCGCGCAACACGGAGCAGGCCGGCGTGCAGTTCCGCCGACACCCGCAGCGGAACCACGCCTCCTTGAGTGCTTGCGATCGATGGACGCGGCCAGTCCGTTGGCAGCGACAGCACCTCTGGACTTTCATCCAACGCTCGCTCCCAGAACGCAAGCTGCCTAGCTGCTTCGCTACTGACGTCTTCAACCTGCCCCAACACCGTCTGCTGCCAGAGCGCGTAGTCGGCATACTGGACCGGCAGCGGAGTCCATCGCGGCACGCGTCGCGTCGCGCGAGCGGCATAGGCCGTCGCCAGATCGGCAAGCAACGGACCCATCGACCAGCCGTCCGCCGCGATGTGGTGCAGCACGACGAGCAGCACATGCTGCGTGTCACCGAGCGCCCACAGGTGCGCCCGGACCGGGAACCCAGTGGCGAGGTCGAACACGCATCTCGCCGCGGTCGCCGCCTGCTGCGCCACTTCGCGTTCAGTCGAGTCGTCGATCTGAAGTGGCACCGCCGCGTCCTCCACGATCTCCTGCCGGGGCGTGTCGTCCTCGGCGACCGGATATCGCGTGCGGAGAATCTCGTGCCGCGCGACCACATCGCCCCATGCGAGCGCCATCGCTGCGCGGTCCAATGCGCCCGACAGACGGAAGGCGACCGGTATGTTGTAGGTGGCGGTCGGCTCGATCGTGTGAAGAATCCACAGCCGACGCTGCGCCGACGATACCGGGATCGTGGCCGGGCGGTCCATCGCGACGATCGGCCGCCGGCCGGCCGATGCGTTCGACAGGCGCGCGGCAAGACGTGAGACGGTGGGGTTGACGAACAGCGCGCGGAGTGGCAGCTCGACCCCGCAGGTGTGCCTGACCCGGCTCACCACCTGCATCGCCAGCAGCGACTGGCCTCCGAGCTCGAAGAAATCATCGTCGATTCCGACGTGCGCCACCTTCAGCACATCGGCAAACAGCGAGCACAGCACTTCTTCATTCGGGGTCCGAGGTGCACGCCATAGGGCCACGTTGCGGCCCGGCGAAGGAAGTGCGCGACGATCGAGCTTTCCATTCGGCGTCAACGGCCACGCCGTCACAGCAACCAGCGCAGGGACGAGATGCGCCGGCAACTGTTCTGACAGCACCGAGCGAATCGCCGTGATATCGAGGCTAGCCTCGCGCTCGAGCACGTAACCAACCAACAGCTTCTGGCCCGCGTCGTCTTCGCGCGCGATGACGACCGCCTCGCGTCCGCCGGCCGCCTCGCGGAGTGCGGCCTCGACCTCGCCAAGCTCGATGCGATGGCCGCGAATCTTCACCTGTTGATCGGCACGCCCGAGGAACTCGAGCTGCCAATCTGAACGCCGCCGCACCAAATCGCCGGTGCGATACATTCGCGCTCCGGGCGTCCCGTAGGGGTTCGCCACGAAACGATTCGCGGTCAGCGCTCGCCGACCCAGGTAGCCGCGGCTCACTCCATCACCCGCGATGTAGAGCTCGCCCACCACGCCGATAGGTACGGGCGCAAGCGTGCAATCCAGCACGTGCACCTGCGTATTCATGATTGGCTGGCCAATCGGTACTGAATCCTCGAGTGCCAGCGATGCCGGCAACCGAGCGCAGGTCGAGTAGGTCGTGGTCTCGGTCGGTCCATAGAGATTCCACACCGCGATGCCTTCGGCACCGAGCATTCGTGCCAGGGAAACGGGAAGCGGCTCGCCCGCCAGTCCGATGGTCCGAACCGCCGCGGGCAACCGCGTGTCTCTGGTTGCCTCTGCCACCACGGACGGGACTGTGTTGACCCACGTGACTCGACGTGCCCAGGTGGTGCCAGTCCACTGCAACGCGTTCTCTGCGAGGATCACAGTGCCGCCGTTGGCGAGCGGGACCAGCAGCTCGAATACCGACAGGTCGAAGTTGATCGACGTCGAGGCCAGGATTCCGGTCGCGTCACCCTCGGGAATCACGGTCTGCGCCCACGCGGCGAGCGCAACCACGTTGGCGTGCGTGATGGCCGTGCCCTTCGGTGTACCCGTCGAGCCCGAGGTGTAGATCAGATACGCCACGTTCGCCGGGCGTAGAGGTCCGGTGCGCTCCGCGTCGTCCAGATCCGCCGATGAGGATCCGGCCAGTGCGCCTGCGTCGGCACCGTCGATCACCACGTGCCTCAACCCACGCGGCAGCATCGCCGCCGCCGACGCGACCGTCACCACACAGTGAGGCCGCGCGTCGTCGATCATCCATTGCAGCCGCGCCAGCGGATATTCGACGTCGAGCGGAAGATACGCGGCGCCCGTTTTCTGGATCCCCAACAGCGCCGCGACCAGTTCGACCGTTCGCGGGAGCGCCACTCCGACAATCGTCTCGGGCCCGATCCCCTGCCCGCGTAGGAGGTGCGCCAGTTGATTCGCACGTGCATTGAGCGCCGCGTAGCTCACGTGCGCGTCGCCGCAAACGAGACCGATCGCGGCCGGCTTGCGTCGCGCCTGCGCCTCGATGAGGGCCGGCAGCGATGTCGGCGACACAGGTCGGGGCGATGGACTAGCCGCTGCGAGCACCTCTACCCGTTCAGCCGGAGTGAGTAGCTCGAACGCGCCCACGCGCTGGTCGGGATTCGTCGCGATCTGCTGCAATACACGTGCGACTCGGGTGACGAGGCCTGTCGCCGCCGCCGCAGCGAACACGTCGCCGTGGTAGTCGCACCTGAGCGACAGCGATGAGCCCGGCACGACGATCAACGCCAACGGGTAATGCGTAAAGTCGTGACCGCCCAAGCCATGCAGCCTTATGCGCGCCGACGACCACGCCGACGTCTGCGGCGCGACGGGATAGCTTTCGAACACGACGAGCGTGTCGAACAGCGCACCCGCGCCACCGGCCTGCTGGATCTCGAGCAAGGGGAGATGCTGGTGCCGCAGCGTGGCCAGCTGGCCGCTCTGCACGCTTTCGGCGAGCTCGCGAAGCGTCTCGCCAGGTTTGATCCGCACCCGAACCGGCACGGTGTTGATCAGCAGCCCGACGATGCGGTCGACTCCGGGCAACTCCGCCGGCCGTCCCGACACCGTCGCACCGAAGACGACGTCGTCGCGTCCGGTCGCCTGTCCGATGACCAGAGCCCACGCCGTCTGCACCAGCGTGTTGACCGTCACTCCGAGGTGCCGCGCCTGCTGCGTCAGTGCCGCACTTGACGCCTCGTCCAGGGCAAGGTCGACATGCTCTGGTGCGCCCGCTCGCGGCGCGGTACGCGCCGCTACCAGTGTTCCGCTTTCGAGTCCGGCGAGTGCGTCACTCCACGCCGCACGCGAGGCCGTCCTGTCCTGCCCACGTACCCATGCCAGGTAGTCGCGATAGGGTGTGGCACGCGGTAGCTGCGCGATCGATCCGCCGCCGACGTACAGCGCCAGCAGCTCCTCGAGCAAGAGCGGAAGCGACCACCCGTCCAGCACGGCATGGTGGTTCGTGAGCACCAGCCGGAACACCTCGGGCGCGAGCGAGATCAAGGCCCATCGCACCAGTGGCGGGCGCGCGAGATCGAAGCGTTTGGCACGATCGGCTTTCAGCCATTCCGCAAGGCGCTCGTCGACATCTGGTCCGGCGAGCTCGAACTCCGTCCACGAGAGTGGGACGTCGCGTGGCACAACCTGTAATGGTTCCGACAGCTTGCGATCGGCGAATGCCGTGCGGAGAGCCACGTGCCTCATTGCCAGCGCGGCGGCCGCGGCGCGAAGGCTCGAACGATCGATGGCACCATCGATGCCGAACACAACTTGCACGGTGTACGGATCGTCGGCGTGGTTATCGAACACCGTATGGAAGACAAGACCCTCTTGCAGCGGAGCGAGAGGCAGCACATCGTCCAACTGACCGTACTCAGCCTCGAGGACATCGAGATCAGATTGCGTAATGTCGACGAGGGCCACATCCGAAGGCGTCTTCCCGCCCGCACCAGGGGCAACGCCGTGCCGCGCGATTGCCGTCAGGGCCGCGACCCATCCATCTGCCAGCGCGCGGCCGTCGGCCTCTTGAAGCAGAGAACGCGCCCACGTCCACGTCGCGTGCAACACCAGGCCGTCCGGACCACTGAGGGACATCGCGTTGATCGCGACGGCATGTGTGAGCGGCAGTGGGGTAGCGGCAGCGGCCATGGACGCCATGACTGGCGCTGGCGTCAGACCCGCCGGATCGATTCTTCCGAGATAGTTGAAGCCGATCTGAGCCGGTGGAAGCTGCGCGAGGCGCGACGAGGTATCGGGCTGGAGATAACGCAAGATCCCGTACCCGATCCCTCCGGCTGGAACAGAGCGCAAGTGCTCCTTCACGGCTTTCAACGCGCGGCCGGCCGCCGACTGCCCCGTCATCGCAGCCGCCACGTCGATGTCGGAAAGATCCAACCGCACGGGATACACGCTCGTGAACCACCCAACCGCGCGAGTCAAATCGACATCTTCGTCTCCGGCAACGCTGGCGTCGCGTCCGTGGCCTTCGATCTCGACCACGAGCGATGTCCCTGGCAGTCCGCGGCGCCGGCGCCAATCGGCGACGGACAGCGCCAACGCGGTCAGCAGAACATCGTTGACCTGCGCGTGGAATGCCGACAGAACAGTGGTCAATAACGACTCGGCGACGGCGGCCGGAACGGTCACAGAGAGCTGGCCCGCCGTAGCGGCGGTATCGCGCGCCTGGTCCAGCGTCCCGATCGTCAGTCCTGCCGGCTCTCGCAGTTGCCTTTCCCAGAACGCCAGCTCGTTCGAGCATGCCGATGTCTCGGCGGCAGACGCCAGGATTTGTGCCCATCGGCGGAACGACGTTCCCGTCGGACCAAACGTTGGTGCATGGCCACGCGCCGCAGCCGTCCATGCGGCCTCGAGGTCTCGTCCGAGGATGTGCCAGGACACGGTGTCGATGGCCATGTGGTGGACAACGAGCAGGAGCGTCCCGGCTCGGTCCGGGCCCGCATCTCCCCAGACTGCCTGCACCAGGAGTCCGGCGTGAGGAGACAGGCGCCCGACGGCGAGAGCCGCCGCCGCCGCCATTCGCTCCTCCGTCTGCTCGGGCGTCATCCCCAGCAGATCAACGCGCTGGAGAGAGGTGCCCGCTGCGACGGTCCCGGGCGGAGGAATCGATAGCGTCCACTTTCCGTCGACGTCCTCGGCCACCTGCAACCGAAGCGCATCGTGATGGTCGAGTACCGCCTGAATGGAGGCTTGAATCGCCGCGCCGCCGATCTCCGGCGGGATCTCGACTACAGCTGCCTGGTTGAAGCGATCCGCCGCCTCGCCCTGCAGCTGCAGCCAGCGCAGGATCGGAGTCGCGTGCACGGCTCCGACAGCTACATCCTCAGGCGCCGATGACGTCTGTTCACGCGCGACCGCCGCCAACGCTTCCATGACCGGATGCTGGAACACATCCCGCGGCGTCAACTGCAAGCCAGCGGCACGTGCGCGGCTGACCAGCTGAATAGAGATGATGCTGTCGCCGCCAAGCTCGAAGAAGTGATCGTCAAGTCCAACCTGGGGTAGGTGGAGCAAGTCGGCGACGAGCCCGCACAGCTGTATTTCCGCAGGCGTGCGTGGCGCGCGCCATGCGGTGATACCGACATCAGGTGCCGGCAGCGCGCGGCGATCCAGCTTGCCGGTCTGCGTCACCGGCCAGGCGTCGACGCCAACGATGACCGCAGGTAGAAGGTGTGATGGCAGCGTGTCGGCCATTGCCGAGCGCAACGCGCGACTATCGACCGGCTGCCCGTCAGCGAGCACGTATCCGACCAGTTGCCGCTGGCCTGGAACGTCCTCGCGCAGATCGACGATCGACTCGCGACCGCCTGCCGCGTCCCGCAACGCGCTCTCCACCTCGCTGAGTTCGATGCGGAATCCACGCAGTTTCACCTGATGATCGGCGCGGCCGAGGAACAGGAGCTGCCCTGCCCGCCATCGGACGAGATCTCCGGTCCGATACATGCGCGTTCCGGTGCGACCGTACGGATCAGCGACGAACCTGCCAGCCGTCAGCGCCGGTTGTCGTAGATACCCCCGCCCAACCCCCGGACCGCCGAGATACAGCTCGCCCACTGCACCGGTCGGAACGGGCAGCAGCATTTCGTCGAGCACGTAGGCTCGAACATTGATGAGCGGCGTCCCGATCGGCGCCGGCGCTTCGTCGAGCGCACCGCTCATCGTCGAGCAGGCCGTCACTTCGGTTGGTCCGTAGGCGTTAATCAACCTGCGTCCCGCCGCCCAACGACGGATGACGTCGGGCGGACACGATTCGCCGGCCATCACAATGGTGCGCGGCAAGGGATCGAATGTCGCGGGGAGACTCGCCAACATCGTCGGCGTCAACTGAACGTGTGTGATCCGCTGGACTCGAATGACGTCGGCCAGCGTGCCGCTGCTCTGGTCATCGTCGGCGAAGATGACGAGCGTTCCCCCGACGGTGAGCGTCAGCACGGTTTCCGTCAATGCGGCGTCGAAGGCCACAGACGACGACTGCACAAAGCGAGCGCCCGACGTACAGTCGAATCCCTCGCGCTCGGACTCCATCAGGCTGCCGATCCCTGCGTGCGTGAGCACCACGCCTTTCGGCGTCCCCGACGACCCGGACGTGTAGATCGCGTAGGCAGCGTTGTTGAGGGTGACGATCGGGCGCATGCGGGGATCGAGATTCTCCGCGGAGCACCCGGACAAGGCGCTCATCGTCTCGGCGGCGTCCAACCGCACGCACCGAACCCCGTCGGGAAACGCGGCGGTGCTGGCCGCGGTGGTCAGGATGCACAGCGGCTGCGCATCGGCGATCATCAGCTGGAGACGTGCCTGGGGATAGGCGGGATCGAGCGGCATGTACACCGCTCCTGCCTTTTGGATGGCGAGCAGGGCCGTCACCAGCTCGATGGAGCGTGGCAGCGCGGCAGCGATCACGGTCTCCGGCCCAGCACCCCAAGCGACGAGCAGGTGCGCCAATCGATTCGCGCGCGTATTCAGTTCGGCGTAGGAGAGGTGCTCACGGTTACAGACGATCGCGGTGGCCGCGGGCCGTTCGGCGACCCTGTCTTCGAAGCGGACCGCGATGGTCGTCTGCGAAACCGCCCGAGCCGTTGCGTTCCAGCTCTCGACGAGCTGTTGTCGTTCTGCCGGCAGCAGGACTTCGACCGAGCCAAGCCGCTGCTCGGCATTCGCGACCAGCGCTTCGAGTACGAGTTGGAGCCGCGCAACGAGCTTCTCGGCCGTCGAGCGCTCAAATAGATCGGTGCGATATTCGAGCACGCCTGCGATTCCGGCAGGACGGCCATCGCGCTCGCGCCGTTCTCCGACACTGAGCGACAGATCGAATTTCGCGGTCCCGATAAGGACCGGTTCGGAGTCTGTTTGTACGCCGGGCAACATGGCTGCAGCCGGCACGCGGCTCTGCACCGCCAGCAGCACCTGGAACAGCGGATGATGGGCGAGCGAGCGCTCCGGATTCAGAGCGTCGACGAGGCGCTCGAACGGCAGGTCTTGATGCCGGAACGCGTCGAGCACCACGTGCCGCGTTCGAGCGATCAGTTCGCTGAAGCTCGGGTCGCGCGATGTGTCGGTCCGCAGGACCAGCGTGTTGACGAAGAACCCGACCAGCCGCTCCATGGCGGCATCGGTCCGCCCCGCAATGGGCGCGCCGATCGGAATGTCGGTTCCTGCTCCGAGACGCGTCAACAGGGACGCCACTGCGGCGTGGAGCACCATGAACAGCGTGGCCTGTTGTGTGCGCGCGACACGCAGCAACCCCCGGTGCAGCGCCGAATCCCACTCGATCCTGACGATGTCGCCCTTGACACCAGCCACGGCCGGGCGCGGCCAGTCGGTGGGCAGCGGCAGGCTCTCGGGACTTCCGGCCAGCGTGCGCTTCCAGTACTCGACCTGGCGCGCCGCTTCGCTCGCTGGATCGCTCTCGTCACCCAGCGCGACGTGCTGCCACAGCGCGTAGTCTGCGTACTGAACCGGCAGCGGCGACCACACGGGCGACTCACCGCGCGATCGTGCGGTATACGCCTCCACGAGATCTTCGAAGAGCGGACCCAGCGACCATGCGTCGCCGGCGATGTGGTGCAGAACGATCAACAACAGATACTCGGAAGTGCTCAGCGCCCACAGGTGAGCGCGTACCGGCAGCTCCTCGCGCAGGTCGAACGGACGTTGCGCCGCTGCGAGGACCTGTGCGCCGATTGCGGCGGCGCCGATCGGACGAAGCGGCAAACTGATCCGAGCATCACTGGGCTCGAGGATCTCCTGACGCGGTACTCCATCCACGGCCGGGAAACGCGTCCGCATCACTTCGTGTCGAGCGATCACGTCTCGCCAGGCGCCCTCGAGTGCATTGGCGTTCAAGGCCCCCCTGAGTCGCCACGCGAGCGGAATGTTGTACGTCGCGCTCGGACCCTCGAGCTCCTGCAGAAACCACAGCCGCTGCTGCGCGAACGACAACGGCAGCACGGCAGGTCGCTCCATGCGGGTCAGCGAGCGGCGCGAAGCGTCGGCCGTCGCGAGATGAACTGACAGCCGGTGTGGCGTGGCGGCTCTGAATACGGTGCGGATTTCGAGTTCCACCGAGCACGCGGCGCGGACACGATTCACCAACTGCATGGCCAGCAGCGAGTCCCCACCGAGCGAGAAGAAATCCGCGTCGACGCCGACGTGCTCGAGTCCGAGGACTTCCGCGAAAAGACCGCACAGCAGCTCTTCCTGCGGCGTCCGCGGCTCTCGTCCCCGTGAGCGCTGGTACTGAGGCGGAGGCAGCGCGCGACGGTCGATCTTTCCGCTGGACGTGAGCGGCCACGCTGGCAGGACCACTACCGCCGCGGGCACGAGGTACGGAGGCAGGCGCGACGCGAGTGCGCTTCGTAAGACGTCATCGGTTTCGCCGGCGGCGGTATCCGCGGTGACGTACCCCACCAACTGCTTCTGTCCGGTGTCGTCTTCGCGGGCGATCACGACCGCCTCGCTCGCCATCGCGACGTCGCGCAGCGCCGCTTCCAGATCTCCCAGCTCGACACGGTAGCCGCGGATCTTCACTTGGCCGTCGCTCCGACCGACGAACAGTAGCTGTCCGTCCGCCCGCCACTGCACCAGGTCGCCGGTCCGGTACATCCGCGTCCCGGGCGGACCGTGGGGATCGGCAACGAAACGCGAGGCCGTGAGTCCCGGTTGACGCAGGTACCCGCGCGCAAGTCCCAATCCCGACACGTACAACTCGGCGGCCACGCCGACCGGGACCGGCGCCAGCTTCCGATCCAGTACGTAGACCCGTGAATTGACCACCGGAAAACCGATCGGAGCCGGCGCCTCGTTCACCGGACCGCTGATCGTCGCGCAGACGGTTGTCTCCGTCGGACCGTAGGCGTTGATCAACCGTTGCCCGGCGGTGCGCCGCGCGACGATCTCGGGCCGGCACACATCACCACCAACGATCAGCGTTTGGAGCGAGGACCCGACATCGCTCGACGCGGCGCTCGTCAACAGAGCCGGCGGAAGGAGCGCGTGCGTGACCGCCTGCCGCCGCAACGCCGCGAGCATCTCCGGACCCTGGCGCTCGTCGTCGGAGAGCAGCACCAGGGTATTGCCGGTCAACAGGCTCATCGCCAGCTCGAGCACCAGGGCATCGAAACTCGCCGACGCAAACTGCAGTGCCCGAGAGCCCGCGCCGACGGCAAACCGCTCCTGCTCCGTGGTCCTCAGACTGCGGATGCCCTGATGCGTGACGACGACGCCCTTTGGCCTGCCGGTCGATCCCGACGTGTAGATGACATAGGCTGGATGCTCGGGACGAATCGACCCATGAAGGTCATGCGGCGGCTCCTTCGCCAATGCCGCAGCCGTCGACCTGTCATCCAGCACGACCAGCTCGACCTCGGACGGAAAGGCGGCGGCGACGTTGCCCACCGTCAGCACGCACGACGGCCGCGAGTCTTCGATCATCAGCCGCAAACGCTCCGTCGGATACGTAACGTCGAGCGGTAGATACGCGGCGCCGGCCTTCACCACGGCCACGATCGCGACAATCAGATCTACGGACCGCGGCACCGCGACGCCGACGATCGTCTCCGGACCCACGCCGCGCGCTCGCAGCAGATGTGCCACCTGGTTGGCGCGCGCATTGAGCGCCGCATATGTGAGGTGCACGGTGTCGGCGACGACCGAGATCGTATCGGGGCGCGCGAACACGTGCGCCTCGAAGAGCACCGGCATCGATTCGGACGGTTCGGGCCGATCTGACCTGTTCCAAGTGTCCAGCACCTGCTGGCGTTCGTCCGGCGACAGCAGGTCGAGGGCGCCGACACGCTGTTCCGCGTTGGTGACGACCGCCTGAAACACGCTCGTCACTCTCGTCAGCACACGATCGATTGTCTCGGGCGAGAACAGGCTAGGCCGGTAGTCACAACGCAACAACAAAGAGCGGCCAGGCTGCGCGCCAAGCGCGAGCGGGTAGTGGGTGGCGTCGCTGCCGACGGCGCCGCTCAGCCGCAAGTCGGTTCTCGTCGGTTCCACGAGGGCATCGACGTCTACCGGATAGTTCTCATATGCGGCCAAGGTATCGAACAGCGCCTCGATTCCTGCCGCGCGCTGAATCTCGTTGAGCGAGAGGTACTGGTGCGGCAGCAGCGACGCCTGTTCCCGTTGGATGCGCTGCAGGAGGGCCCGCAAGGATTCGCCACGGTCGAGGCGCACACGTACCGGGATGGTGTTGATCAGCAGTCCGACCACTCTCTCGATTCCAGGGACATCGCTGGGCCGCCCGGATACCGTCGTGCCGAATACGATGTCGTCACGGCCGGTCAGTTGTGCGATGACCAGCGCCCACGCGGCGTGAATGACGGTACTGATGGTCACGCCAAAGGCGCGCCCCTGCTGCTTGATCGCGTCGCTCAGCGTCTCGTCGACCGTGTAGTAGAGGTGCGCCGGCATCTCGCTCGAGGGAGCCGCGTCCGGGCCGACGCGTGTCCCGGCGTCGATGCCGGCCAGCGCCTTGCTCCACGCGCGCGCCGCAGCGACCCGGTCGTGGCCGTGTATCCACGTGATGTAATCGCGATACGGTGTCGGTGGGGCCAGGCTCGCCTGCCCGCCGCCGGCGTTGTAGAGCGCAAAGAGCTCGCCGAGTAACACCGGAATCGACCAGCCGTCGAGGACGAGATGATGGGTGGTCAGCACGAGCCGGTGAGCCCCCGCTCCCAGGTCGATCAAGGCCCAACGCCACAGCGGCGGCTGCGCAACGTCGAAGCGGCCCGTGCGGTCGGCGGCGAGCCATGCCTCCAGACGTGCCTCTTCGCCGGGGCCAGGCAGCTCCACTTCTGTCCATGGCACCGGCACCGTCCGCGAGATGACCTGCACCGGTTGCGGCAGTTCCGCGTAACAGAACGCGGCGCGCAGCGCCGCGTGACGCGACATCAACTCCGTGACGGCGGTCCGGAGTTGCCCTCGATTGACAGTGCCCTCGAGCGAGACGACCAGCTGCATCGTGTACACGTCGGAGGAGCTGGCCGTGTCGAACAATGCGTGGAAGAGGAGTCCCGTTTGGAGTGGCGCGAGCGGCAGGACGTCGTCCAGCGAGCCGTAGGTCTGCTCGAGCTGCTCGAGATCGTTCTGTGTGAGTGTGACGAGCGCAAGATCCGAGGGCGTGCGCCCACCAGCGCCGCGTTGCGCCGCATGAGCGGCAAGTGCCGTCAACGCCGCGCACCAGCCGTCAGCGAGCGCGCGGACGTCCCCCTCGCCGAGCAGAGCCCGTGCCCACGTCCAGGTCGCGTGCATCTGCGGACCGTCCGGACCATCGACGGTGAGCGCATTCACCTCGACGACGTGCGCGAGCGGCAGCGCCGCGAGATCCACCGACAAGGCAGCGCGCACGGCGGCCGGTAGCTCACGACCCGTACTCGCCCGATCAACTCGGCCCAGATAGTTGAAGCCCACCTGTGGCACCGGCAAGCTCGCGAGCCGGGCCGCCGTCTCGGGACGCAGATACCGAAGCTGGCCATAGCCGAGCCCGTCGCCGGGTACCGCTCGCAGTTGTTCTTTGATCTGTTTCAGCGCTCGCCCCATCGCGGGGCCACCCTCGAGCGCCTCCTCCAACGCGACGCCGGCCACATCGAGCCGCACGGGATAGGCGCTCGTAAACCAGCCGATGGTTCGCGTCAGATCGACGTTGGGTCCGAGCGTCTCATCGCGCCCATGGCCTTCGACATCAATCGTGAGCGCCGTGCCGCGCAGGCCGCGCTTCTGCTTCCACTGCACCGCCGCTGTGACGAGGCCGGTCAGCAGCACGTCATTGACGCGCCCATGAAAGATCGTCGGCACGGTCGTGAGCAGAGCCTCGGTCGTCGCGACTGGCAGCGTAACGGTCAGCTCGCCGCTGGTCGCGTGTCTGTCACGAATCGCATCGAGCTTGTCCTCGAAGAGCGGCGCCATGTCACGCAGCTGCGCCTCCCAGAAGCGCAACTGCGCTTCGCGCGTCGACGCGGTCGTCATCAGCAGCTGCGCCCATCGGCGGAGCGACGTGCCAACCGGGGCGAGGGCTGGCGCGTTCCCCTCGAGCAACGCAGCCCACGCCCGCTCGAGGTCCTGCAGGAGCACTCGCCAGGAGACGCCGTCGATGACCAGATGATGAATCACGAGGAGCAACTGGCCAGTCGCGGCGGGGCCCGCATCGACCAACACCGCCTGCAGCATGAGCCCCATATCCGGAGCGAGTCGAGCCACGGCCTCGCGCGCCGCGCGCGCGAGTTGCGCCTCCGCAAGCTCTGAGACCAGAGCGGTGACGGTGAGGCGCTGGACTGAGACTTCCGCCCGAACCGTACCCGGTGGAGCGATCTGCAGCGCCCAGCTGCCGTCAGGCGCGGTTCCGACAATGCGCAAGCGGAGCGCGTCATGACAATCCATCAGCGCCTGCAGCGCATGCACGATGGCGCGCTCGTCAACGCCGGAGGGAACCGGCAACAGCAGCGCCTGATGGAATCGGTCGACTGGGCCCCCGCGAGCTTGCAGCCAGCGCATCATCGGAGTTGCCGGCAACGAACCCACCGCTTCATCGGCGACCGGCGCCGACGTGACCCTGGCTTGCGCGACCGCTGCCAGCGCCTCCAGCGTCGGGTGCTCGAAAATGTCCCGCGGCACCAAGTGCAGGCCCGCGCCTCGGGCACGACCGACGAGCTGAATCGCGACGATGCTGTCGCCACCCAGCTCGAAAAAGTGGTCGTCGAGACCGACATTGGCGACGTTGACCAACTCGGCGATCATCGCGCCGAGCGTTGCTTCCGCGTCCGTTCGTGGCGGGCGCCATTCGGTCGCCGTCGCCGACGGTGTTGGCAATCGTGACCGATCGATCTTTCCGCTCTCTGTCAAGGGCCATGACTCGAGCGTCACGATTGCCGCCGGAACGAGATACGGCGGCAGCTCCTGCACCAGTTTCGCCCGCAGCATCCGTCCGTCACGCGCATCGGCGGTGAGCACGTACGCTACCAACTGCTTCGGCCCAGCCGCCGTCTCACGGGCCACCACTACCGCTTCGCGCGCGTGCGCGACGGCTTTCACGGCCGCCTCTACTTCTCCAAGCTCGATGCGGTGCCCGCGAATCTTCACCTGGTCGTCGGCGCGACCAACGAACACGAGCTGGCCATCAACCTGCCATCGCACGAGGTCGCCGGTGCGATACATTCGCGCCCCTGACGATCCAAAGGGGTCTGCCACGAACCGCTCCGACGTCAGCGCCGGCTCTTTCAAGTAGCCACGCGCGAGGCTTGCGCCTGCGACGTGGAGCTCACCGATCGCACCTGGCGGGACCGGCTGCAGCGCATCGTCGAGCACATACACGCGTGTATTCAGGATCGGTGTACCAATTGGCGCCGGCGCCACCGTGACAGGCAGGCTCATCGTTGCGCAGACGGTCGTCTCTGTTGGTCCGTACGCGTTAATTAACCGGCGCCCCGGTGCCCAGCGAGCCACCACCTCGGACGTGCATGCCTCGCCGACCACGCCCAATGTGACGAGACAAGGAAGCGCCGCATCTTCAGGAAGGCTCAGCACCACCGCCGGGGGCAGCGTGGCATGTGTGACGGCGTACCGCTGCAAGGCGTCCGCGAGCGCCGTCCCACCCCGCTCCTCGTCGCCGAGCACGACGAGCGTCGCTCCGGCGAAAAGTGCCACCGCCATTTCCGCAACAGCGGCATCGAAGCTCACGGACGCAAACTGTCCAAAGCGGGCCTCGTCCGAAAGAGCAAATTGCTGCCGCTGCGCCGCCAGCAGGCTTCCGATACCACGATGGGTGATCACCACGCCCTTGGGTTGGCCGGTTGAGCCTGACGTGTAGATCACGTAGGCCCCCCGATCGAGGGGGTCGGCGACCTCCTCGCGTGGACGAGCGGGCGTCTCACCGGACTCAGGCAATGCCTGCACCGTCTCGAGCGTCACGACCGGACCCGAGAATGGCAGGCGCGATGCGTGTACGGCATCGGTGACGACGCACACCGGCAGTGCGGTGTCGAGAGCCACCCGCAATCGCTCGACGGGGTAGTCGACGTTCAGCGGAAGATAAGTGGCGCGTGCCCTGGCCACTCCCACCATCGCCGCAACGAGCTCCGCCGACCGTGGCAGCGCCACCACAACGATCGACTCCGGTTGCGTCGCGTACGTCTGCACGCGCCGCGCGATCGCAGCCGCGCGCCTGTGCAGCGCGCCGTACGTCAGATGAACGTCGCCGCATGTCACGGCCGTCGCGTCGGGCCGTTCGACCAGGTGCCGATCGAGCAGCGTCGCAAGCGTCACCGTTTCGACGAGCGCTGACGTGTCGTTCCAGCGCTCCAGGAGCGTGGCGCGTTCGCCAGGTGTGAGCAGATCGATTGCGGTGAGTGGCTGCGCGACGTCGGTCACGATCGCTTCGAGAACGCGGACGAAGCGTGCGCTCAAGCTCTCTGCTGTGTCTCTCGTGAAAAGATCGGTACGGTATTCGAGTCCACCTGCGAGGCCTGCTGGCGCGCCGCTGTCGTCGCGGACTTCCTCGAGCGAGAACGCCAGATCGAACTTCGCTATGTGTGTGGCGACACCGACAAGCTGTACGTTTAACTCCGGTAGGCGGCGAAGCGGTGCCCGGGCATTCTGCACGGCAAGCAACACCTGAAACAGCGGGTGATGCGACGGTGCTCTCGGCGGGCTCACGACTTCTACGAGACGCTCGAAGGAAAGGTCCTGATGCGCATACGCATCCAATGCGGTCTGACGGACCCGAGCGATAAGTTCTCGCAACGACGGATTCCGCGAAGTGTCCGACCGCATGACCAGCGTGTTGACGAAGAAACCAATCAGGGCTTCGAGGGCGCGGTCGGCCCGCGTCGCGATCGGTGTGCCAATCGGCACGTCGGTTCCAGCACCGAGGCGCGTCAACAACGCCGACAGCGCCGCCTGCAGCACCATGAAGAGTGTTGCCTGCGACTGGCGCGCCACCCGCAGCAACCCCCGATGCAACTCGGCGTCAACACGCACGGGCACTGTGTCGCCGCGCGATGAAACGACTGGCGGACGCGGGTAGTCCGTCGGCAGGGCCAACACCTCAGGGATGCCTTCAAGCCTCTGCCGCCAGAAGCGCACTTGACGCACCAGTTCACTGTTCGGCTCGTCTTCCGTTCCGAGCACGTCCTGCTGCCAAAGCGTGAAGTCCGCATGCTGGACTGCGAGAGGCACCCAGGCTGGCGCCGCGCCCGCCTTGCGGGCCGTGTACGCCTCGGCCAGGTCGTGCATGAGCGGGTCGAGCGACCAGCCGTCTCCGATGATGTGGTGCAGCAGTATCAGCAGCACATGGTGCGTGGCACTTGTCGCCCACAGCCAGGCACACACGGGCGGCTCAGTATCGAGCGAGAACGAAGACCGGGCCGCCTCTGTCAGCGCTCGATCGAGCTCCGTCTCGCGGGCTGGCACCACGACCATTGGCGCGATTGCATCAACGGGAAGAATCTCCTGGTACGGCACACCGTCGTTGGCCGGAAAACGCGTACGCAGCGTTTCGTGGCGTGTCACGACGTCTCGCCACGCAGCAGCGAGCGCCGCTCGATCGAGCGGGCCCGTGAGGCGAAACGCGAACGGAACGTTGTAGGTAGGACTCGGGCCGTCCAGTTGATGAAGAATCCACAGCCGGCGCTGCGCGTGCGACAACGGGATCGTCGCAGGTCGTGGTCGTGGCTCCAATGGCACGCGCACCTGCGCTGCCTTGGATAGCCGTTCAGAGACGCCGGCGCTCGTGGGGGATGCAAAGAGATCGCGGATTGTGAGCTGCACGCCGAGGCGCTGCCGCACGCGGCTGATCAGCCGCATTGCCTGTAGCGAGTGCCCCCCGAGTGCGAAGAAGTCGTCATCGACTCCGACGCGATCGAGGCCGAGCACTTCGGCGAAGACGTCGCAGAGCAACTCCTCGTGCGGCGTGCGCGGGCCGTGCCAATCCTTGAACTGACGTGTGGGAGCCGGGAGTCTTCGTCGGTCGATCTTTCCTGTCTGCGTCAACGGCCACGCCGCAACGCCCACGATAGCGCTGGGCACCATGTACGCGGGGAGCCGCGCGGCCATCGTCGCGCGCACCAGGTCTTCGTCCAGCCCACTTGCTGACGCGGTGCGGACGTACGCCACGAGGTGTTTCTCGCCAGCAACGTCCTCGTGCGCTACCGCGACGGCCTCGGCCCCGGTCACCGCCTGCAGCGCCGCTTCCACCTCGCCCAGCTCGATCCGGTGCCCGCGCAGCTTCACCTGCTGGTCGGCCCGCCCGAGGAACTCCAGCTGCCCGTCCGCCCGCCACCGCACCCGGTCCCCGGTCCGATACATCCGCGTCCCCGGCGCCCCATACGGGTCGGCCACGAACCGCTCCGCCGTCCGCCCCGGCGCCTGGTGATACCCCCGCGCCACCCCCGC
>DATDOE010000079.1:0-145976 GCA_035293405.1 Vicinamibacterales bacterium
CCGGCCGGCGTCACCGTCACCGACGCGCAGATGGCCACCATCCGCTTGGAGCGCCATCGCTTTCACGGCGACTGGAATTACACCATTCATCCTGCGCCTATCACCGGCCAGTAGATCGATAATTCCCTGACAAGCCCTAAGTGTACGTGAAGACAGCACTTGCGCGATCGTGATTCCGCGGGAGCGGAGGCGACGGATTTCGGAAATCCGCCTTCATCGAAATGCTGAGGAAATCCGTATGTTTCCAACAATCGGGTGGGCACACTTTTGGGCACAGTCGCGTGGAGCCCGTCAAAACTGGCACCAATCGACGGCTCGATAACTTTCCGTCGCGCGCTCGAACGCGCCGGTCTGTGCCTCCGATTGTGCCCACCACGGTGGTCTGGGGCGACGCGACGGCGCTCTAGACCGGGGACACTCCAAGACTTACGAACGCGTGCGTCAGTTCCTGTTTGAATGCGGAACGCCGTGTGTGCTCACTCTCCCATTCGTCCTTCGACTGCCGGACGCGTCCGAGGCGCTTCACCCACAGCGGAAGGAATGTACTGAGGTCCGGCAGGCTGCCAGCTGAGACGTCCTCCATCTCTTTGATCGGATTCAGCAGCGCGCTGACGCCGTTCGCTGGCTCCATGGCGTTAAGCAGAGCGTCGGCCCGCTGGCTGAGCGGCGTCGTGGTGTACACGCTCGTGACGTACTGCGACACGCAAGTATGCGCGTCAACCCGAGGACTTCATCGACGAGTTCATGCTGACCCAAGTCGATGTCCACGACAGCAATCGGCGGCAGGTGCCTCGAAGACACCTCGGGCGCTGGCATGATCTCCAGCGAGGAACGCCTTGCTGCCCAGAAGTAGGTGCTTGCTGACGTCGGTCGGGTCGGCGTATCCCACGGCACGCGCAGCCTCGGCGAACGACTTCGCATCATCGACGATTCGCCGAGAGGGACGACTGGGCTTCCGACCAGCGTGGCCCTTCACCGCTTGGGCCAGCAAGTCATCGACGATTCCCGTTCGCGCGTCAGGAGAGAGCCCGTCCAGAACGTCCCACACGAACGCGCGTAGCTCCGGCGCGGTCATCGCCTCGAGCGCGCGGTTGAAGTCGGGGTCTTCCGCGGGCACGCGAGAAGTCCCCTGGCGACCCCGACTGCTCACGGCATGCTCCAGGAGTTACGACTGACGGAGGCGGCGGAGCGTCGCCTTTGCGTCATGGGCATAGCGAGCCCTGGCCACATGGAGTCAGCGACCGTGGTCCACTCGCCGCGCTCGACCGATGTGAGGAGCGCGCGCTCATCGGCGTCGAGATGTGGAATGCGGCGTTCGCGGCTGGCGACCGATGGGGACGCCGACACGACTCGACGGACGAAGCCATCCGGTCACGACGACGATTCGTGCGAGGCATCTCTCCGTCAGAATAGCGCAGCCGCATCCGTGCACGCGCCTCGCACCTTACACCAGTGGGATTCCGCCGTCGCGCGTGCCAAGGACGGCCGATCGCCCGTCACGCCTCAAGACACCGTTTCACCGGCACGCGTTTGGGTGGATCATAGTGGTCGGCACCGCGCCGCGCCGCGGCCCGACTTCAATGGACGAAGCACTACCCATCGTCAACCATCAGTCTCCGGCCGAACTGAAGATTCGACTCTTTCGCTCGCTGTTCCGCGGCCGGGAGGACGTCTACCCACGTCGCTTCGAGAGTCGAAAGACGGGCAAGTCGGGATACGCGCCGGCCTGCTCGAACGAATGGGTGCGCGGTGTCTGCGAGAAGCCCCGGATTAAGTGCGCTGACTGTCAACACCGCCGATTCCTGCCGGTGACTGACGACGTCATTCGCTGGCACCTGTCGGGCGAGGATGATCGACGCGAGCCGTTTGTCGCTGGCGTCTATCCGCTGCTTCTGGACGAGTCGTGCTTCTTCCTAGCGGTCGATTTCGATAAGGCGAATTGGCAGGACGACGTGGCGGCCTTCCTTGAGGTGTGCCAACGACTCGATCTCCCCGCCGCCTTGGAGCGGTCGCGATCCGGGCGTGGTGGGCACGTCTGGCTCTTCTTCCAGCAGGCCATCCCCGCGGCGTCGGCGCGTCGGCTCGGGTCGCACCTCCTGACAGAAACGATGGAGGGACGACCAGACGTCGGTCTGGATTCATACGACCGGCTGTTTCCGAATCAGGACACCCTGCCGCAAGGGGGTTCGGCAACCTCATCGCCCTGCCATTGCAGAAGGGACCGCGCGAACACGGTCACAGCGTTTTTCTGGACGAGCGCTTCGTGCCCTGGGCTGACCAATGGGCGCTCCTGGCGCGCGTGCGCAAGATCGGGAGATCCCAGGTCGAACACGTCGTTCAGAACGCCGAGCGTCTTGGTCGCATTCTCGGCGTTCGTTTGCCGCCGCAGGAGGATGGTGACAATGAGCCCTGGACCGCGCCGCCATCCCGTCGACGCCTGGAGCCACCGATCGCCGGCGAGCTCCCGTCAGCGTTGGAGTTGGTCCTGGGAAACCAGATCTACATCGCGAAGGATGGACTACATCCACAGCTCCGAAACCGCCTTCTCCGACTGGCGGCTTTTCAGAATCCGGAGTTCTACAAGACTCAGGCGATGCGGCTGTCGACCTACGACACGCCTCGCGTCATCGCCTGCGCCGAAGATCACCCCCATCACATCGGTCTTCCAAGAGGCTGTCTCGATGAGATACGCGAGACGCTCCAAGACCTCGGCATTCGCTCTGCCTTTCGCGATGAACGCCACGCCGGTCGCCCGCTAGACCTAACCTTCCAGGGGGAACTGCGGCCTGAGCAGCGAATCGCCGCCGACGCCATCCTCGCACACGAGACGGGTGTGTTGGCGGCCACCACAGCATTCGGGAAGACGGTCGTGGGCGCGTGCCTGATCGCCACGCGAGGGGTCAGTACACTCGTACTCGTCCATCGGCGCCAGCTCCTGGACCAATGGGTCGATCGCCTATCGACATTTCTCGGCATCCCGGCGAAGTCGATTGGGCGCATCGGCGGCGGGCGAAACACCCCCACCGGGTTACTGGATGTCGCGGTGATTCAAAGCCTCGTCAAGAAGGGTGTCGTCGACGATCGGGTTGCCGACTATGGCCACCTGATCGTAGATGAGTGCCACCACCTGTCGGCCCACAGCTTTGAGCGGGTCGCGCGCCGGGCCAAGGCGCGGTTCGTTCTCGGGCTATCCGCGACGGTTGCCAGAAAGGACGGGCACCACCCGATCATCTTCATGCAGTGCGGGCCGGTCCGGCACCGCGTGAATGCCCGTGTGCAAGCGGCATCACGACCGTTTGAACATTTCGCCTTCGTTCAGCCAACCTCGTTTCTTGCGGCCAGGACTCCCGACGCGGACAAGCGCGTGGAGTTCCAGGGGCTGTATCAAGAGTTGGTTGAGGATGACGCTCGCAACCGGCGCATCTGCGCCGACGTCCTCGAGTCGGTGAACGCGGGTCGATCGCCGCTCGTGCTCACGGAGCGCAACGACCATCTCGACCGTCTGGAACGCGATCTCGCCCAGAGCGTCCGTCACCTGGTCGTACTGTTCGATCGCCGATGTCGCGGCTATGAGGCCGTGGGCTACACGGTCCTGCTACCGGCCAGCGCAATTCCCTGGTTGGCCGTCCGATGTCGTACTGCCCTCCGATCCTGTCTGGAAGCGTGACTACTCTGGTAGCGTCCGCAGACTTGTCCGAGATGGGGTGGACACGCCGCTCGCGAGCCTGTTCGTTCACGCCGCTCGCACGTTCGCGGAGGACGCCGAGGGAGTGGATCGGGCGCGGAGTGCAACAGAGGCATTCCTCTTCCGTCGGCTCGAAACGCTACCCGAAACCAAGGGGCAATTTCGTCTGAACGTCGCGCTACCGATTCCATTCGACGACCAGAGCCGTCTGGAGGTCGATCTTCTCTGCGCCGATGAGCGCGTCGCGATCGAACTCGATGGTGCCCAACACCTCGCGGACCCAGTCGCTTACCGTAGGGACCGACGCAAGGACCAGCTCCTCCAGGAGAACGACTACCTCATTCTCCGCTTCCTTGCGGAGGACGTGGGCAAGGAACTAGACCTTGTGCTCGATGCGATCCTGCGAGTGCTCAGTCGCCGCTCACGGTCCTCATCGGCGGTGAGGCCCATCAGTATCTTGCGGCGGGTGCCATCGTGACCTTCGCAGCCACGTCAACGACACCTTCGGTGTTCAGTCGGATTCAGCCCACGCAGCGGCCTGATCGCGTCTACCGTGAAGCACTCTGGCGATCAACACGTCGCCCTCGTGCCGGTAATAGATGATGTGGTTCTCGACAGTGAAGGATCGAACCCCCTCACCGAATTCCGCACGAAGGCGGCCCATCCGGGGCTGTTCCGCCAACAGGTTAAAGCGGTCGATGATGTCGTCAATCAGTCGGTCCGCGGTGGACGGGCTCGCGTCCCCGGCGACGTACAACCAGATCTCGTCGAGGTCCTGTTCGGCCAGCGACGAGAGCCGATACGGCATGTCAGGACTTCTTGGAGCGGGTCGCTCTCCCGCGGGACTTGATCTCTTCGGCCAGCCGACGGCCGGACGCCTTGTCGAAGGTGCGTCCCTCGCCACGCGCCAACGCACCGAAGCCAGCCCGCACATCCGCGCGAAGTTGTTCGCGCGCGTGGTCCCGATCCTTCAGCAGGCGCAAGGCCTCGCGGACGACTTCGCTGGCCGTCTGGTACAGACCGCTCTCCACCTTCTCGTTCACGAGTCGTTCGAGCTCGGGCGTGAGTGACACATTCATGCTCGTCTCCGTCCTCAACTCGCAGCCTAGGACGGATAACGAGCAATGTCAAGAATTGCTAGTTCCTGGTAGGCTCACTGTGCCTAAGAGTGTGCCCAGGCGGGGTCCGATGCCCGTCCATTCGGCAGCCAACGCCAACCAAGCCACCAATGACAAACGGGCCTGAAATCGCATGATTTCAGGCCCGTTCTCTGATTCCTGGCAGCCTTAGCAAACCGCCGCCTTCAGCCACCTGAGTTCACGATCAGAGACCCGCGGACTTTGGGCACAGTCGCGAAAAAGGCATTGAGAGTCCGGTCGCGCTGACGGCGCGCGTTGTGCGTCGTCGCGGTCTCCAGTGTGCCGGAGCACGAGTGCCGATGATCACCGCGTCGAGGGTCCGAACCAGACGACGTCGGCAGCTGAACCCGCTGCCGGCGTGGCAGGTCTGCATCTGTCTATCTCCATAGACACATCCAAGCGGCCATCGGCTATCCGATTTCGTGACCGCGAAGGACCTTCGGCGCATCCTGAGGTTCGGCGAAGGCACGACGGCACTTCAGGTGGTGCGTCTGGCTGCGATCGAGGAGCGAGACCAGTGCACCGGTATCGAGCAGCAGCTCACCGCGCATGCTTCAACGACGCGAGAACGTACTCACGATGTCGCTCTGCCAAGTCGGGGATTCCCGACGACAACGAGCCGATGAGGTACTCCACCTGTTCGGCTCGTTTACCGTCGGCTGACGGTGCTCCCTGAAGGAACGCCTCGAGTGCCATGCGGACGACGTGCGAAGGCCGGCGTCCCAGGCGGCGAGATGTTCGCCTGAGCGTGCGACCCAACGGTGCGGGCAGACGGACGGTGATCTGATCGTCCATGAAGGGATCCTCCAGTGCGTGCACTGCAATCGTAGTGCGACGCACTGCAGCCGGCAAGGTGCTGGCGGGTCGGCGCGCAACTCCGACCTTCGACGTGTGCCCACGAGGCACACAATGGCATCGGCTCCCAGTGCGCCCGCCAGTGTGGCCAAACCCGGTCCGAGGACCATCAATCGGCAGCCAACGCCAACCAAGCTAACCAATGAAAAACGGGCCTGAAATCATCGACCGGGCGCAGCAGCGATGGGAGGATGTCGTCTTGGAGACTTGCGCGCGTGCGATCGCTCGATACCGGCGCCACCTGCGCGCGCCGCCCTTCGCCCCGAAGGGTCGTTTGATCGCCCGCGTGGCGCGGCACTGCTCGATCCATATCTTTTCGAAGCGCATGATGGGAAGCAATAAAACCGGGTGGCCACGCAGCTGCAATGGTCCGGGTCGGGCAGTGGCCAGAATTGGGGGTGGGTTGTATTTTGCACCATGCCTCCAGCCGATCCCTTGCTGTTCGACCCTGACGATCTGCGCGCATCGCCCGCGGATCGTTCGCTCGTCATCCGGTCAACACCCGGTCGCCCGCTTGGCAAAGAGGAACGCGCGTTCAATCGCGCGCTCGCCAGAGTGCAGGCGCTCAGCCGCGCGTTCGATGACGAGAAGCGCCGGCTCGATCGGCTGCTGGTCCTCCACGCGGCTGACATCCGACCGCGCACGGACCGCGCGTGCGCGCTGCGCGTCGAGATCGTACGGGCACTCGTCCCATTCCTCGACGATCGCCGGTTGACGAAAGGGCAGCACCGCGTGCTCCGGCTGATCCTGGTCGAGCAGCTCGATGACGTGCTGATGCACACTGAGAAGCCGGATCCGGATCTCCAGGCGTTGTTCGGCCGGCTTCACGGCGTCAGCTTTGCGCAGGCGGTGCATGACGACCTGGAGGAGGCGCGGGCAGGAATGGCCGCCATCTTCGACGAGTTGGAGCTCGATGTCGAAGTGCCGGAGCTGCGTGCGGACATGACCGAGGAGGACGCTGCGGTCGCGGCCGCCCAATTGGCAGACGAGCTCCGGCGCGCTGAAGACAATCACGCTGCGGCGCAGACTGCTCGGTACGGGAAAGTGGGTCGCGCCGCAGCGGAGCGGGCCCGCCGCAGCGAGCAGCTGCGGAAGGACACTCTGGGCGCGGTCTACCGGCGGCTGGTCAAGGAGCTGCATCCGGACCTCGAGCCCGACCCGGCGGAGCGCGAGAGGAAGAGCCGCATCATGCAGAATGTCACCACCGCGCACACCCGCGGCGATCTGCGCGCGCTACTGCAGCTGGAGATCGAGTGGCTTGATCCGGTGGTCGACGCGGCCCGTCTGAGCCGCGACACACTGCAGGCGTACACCGCGCTCTTGAAGGCCCAGGCAACTGATCTCCAGGCTCAAATCCACTCGATGCGGCTCCATCCGCGATACGCGCCCCTCATCGTCGACGGGCCGTTCGACCTCCCGATGGTCATCGACGGGCCGCGTGAAGTGGAACAACTCGACTACGTGATCGAACAGCTTCGCCGCGCGCTCGAGCGCCTGTCTTCCAACGCGGCGCTCCAAGAGGTTCGCGGCGCTATCCGTGAGTACCGGGACTCGGAGAAGCGGCAGAAAAGCGTTGGACGGTGGCAACGCTAGCGGAAAGCAGTCGTCTCGGAGATGCCTCAGTCCCGGTGCCCTCGCACCTCAGTGGAGCTCCGCGAATCGCTCCTCGTCGACAGACCGGCAGACTAGTCGCCTCTGAATTCGTCGGCCATCGGCGGTTGTCTCGCACCCCGCCGCACGTGCAGCACGCGCACGATTTCGGCATCGTCATCGACCGTGAAGAAGACACGGTACGTGTGCGGCTTCCGCCCGTAGGTCAATACTCGAACCGGGTGATCGGCGTCGAAGCTCTCGGGTGCGACAGGACACCGCTTCGGATGCTGGTCCAGCGACAGGACCGCCCGTTCGAGACCGTTGAACGTGAAATCGGCACTTGCCGGATCCAGCTTTTTCTGCGGAACCTACAACCGGTTGTCAAACCGTCGCCTTCGTCACATTCGACCGACAAACCGCCTGATTTCACGATGAGAACCCCACGGACTCTGGGCACACTCGCGAAGAGGCATTGAGATTCTGGGGCACGCTGACGGCACGCGTCGTGTGTCGTTCTATCCTGATCTCGTGACCGCGAAGGACTCGGCGTATCCTGAGGTCCTTCGGTTGCGTCGAGAGCCGGCAACGAGGCTCGCATCTGCGCATCGAATGCGGCCGTTGCGTAACGACCGTACCGGTTCATGCGGGTGAGGACATCGGGCCCGGTCTGCTGCGCCGCATCGAGCGCGACCTGGAACCGTGCCTCGGAAAGGGATGGTGAAGAAGCCATGAAGTCGTATCGCGTGGCCTACGAGCGGGACGAGTCGGGCTGGTGGGTGGCCACCGTGCGCGGTGTACGCGGCTGCCACATGCAGGGGCGCACCGTCGACGAGGCTCGACGCGCCGCCGGGCGAGCGCTTGAGGCAACCGCCGCGGCAAGGCGACTGACGCACCGCCCGAGCGCGATTCTCAGCGCGGCCGACGTGGGCGTTTCGACCGGTGAACTTCACCGGATCCTGGCGGCCTCGTTTCCGGGCCTGCCGGCCAGCGCCCGTGCACGATGCGAGGACACGATCCGCTGGCACCCCCTTGGCGCTCGCTGTCGCGAAGCGCGTGGTCCGCGGAGCGTTAGGGATGTCTCAGTGGCCCTGGGTATTCCGCAATACCGACTGAACGCGATCGAACGCGGGCGACTGTCGGAGATCCACGGAGACCTCGCCCGGAGATACCTTCGGTTCCTCGGCATGGACACGTGGGTGGCACGCTGGTGTCGGGCGAACCGAGAGCTCGCGGCTCGAGCTGGACTTGCCGACGTCGAGGGGCGCGCGCCACGGCGCAGCGACGCAGGCCCGAAGCGTCGTTCGGAGACTCGGGAGATCGGACAACGGTGACGACGGTCGGTCGCAACGATCCGTGTCCCTGCGGCAGCGGCCGTAAGTTCAAGCACTGCTGCCTTCGTGTCCAGGGTGGCGAAGACAACTTGCGGGTTCGGCTGCGTTCCGCCGAGGGTGCCCTCGTACCGGCTCTGTTCTCCTACGCCACTCAAGAGTTCGGACGCGAATTCTTCGACGAAGCCTGGGACGAGTTCTTTTTGTGGAACGACGTGCCGGATGACATTGAGAGCTCCAAGGAGTTTGGAACCACCTTCGATCCGTTCTTGGTGTTTGACTTCGTACCGGATGCCACCGACCCGCTGCCAGACGGCTGGCCGACCGAACCGCTCGCGCTGCACTTCCTCCACCACGAGGTTGAATCCGCTCCCGAGCTGCACCGCGAATTCATCGAGCAGGCCTGCAAGAGCCCCGCGAGCTTCTTCGTGGTCGAGGCTGTCTTCGCCGGGCGAGCGCTCGACATCAAAGACATCCTCACTGGGCGCCGATTCCACGTGCTCGAACAAAGCGCCTCGCGCACCCTGCACGTCGGGGATGTGCTCTTCACGCGAGTCGTCACCGCAGGCGGCGGGAGCATCATGATCGGGGCCTGCCCGTGGGTGATTCCGGCGTCGTGGCACATTCCGATCATCGATACGCGCGAACGTCTCCGCCCGAAGCGGCTGCTCACGCGTGAAGAGTTGCTCGACTACGGCTTGGAGATCCGCCAGGCGTACCACGAGATCGTGGATGCACTGCTGCACCCCGCGCTTCCCGTTCTCCAGAACACCGACGGCGACCCACTCGAATTGACGACGCTGACCTACGAGCTCGGCGTCACGGTGCCCGAGGCCGTTGAGCGGCTGACGCCGCTGGCCACGCTGCGCGGCGACGTACACCTCGCAGACGAGGTGCGCGACGCCGCCGGTGCACTCATGACCGCCACGCTGACCTGGATCAAGGCAGGCAATCGCAAAAACAAGGACTGGGACAACACGACGCTGGGAACACTTCGTCTCGATGATTCCAGACTTGTGGTCGAGATCAACTCCGCCCGTCGCCGTCGTCGTATCGAAAAAGAGATCGCGAAGTACCTCGGATCGGCGGCGACGCTGGTTGACACGACCGTCACCGACCTGGCCGAGGCTCTCGAGCGGCGGCGCGAAACGCGTTCACTTGCGCCATCGCACCTCTTGGCGCCGGCCGATTCGCCACGGCCGCCCGAACTCCAAGCGATTGAGGCCGATCTCGCACGCAAGCACTGGGACGCCTGGCTCGACACCAAGGTGCCGGCGCTTGGCAACCGAACGCCGCGGCAAGCTGCCAAGACCGCGTCCGGTCGTGAGCGGCTCGAAGCCCTGCTGGCCGACTACTCCCGGAAGAGTGTCAGCGGTCATAACGCGTTCGAGCCGGACATCGTCACCTTGAAGCGGCAGCTGGGGCTTGGCTGACGGCTTCACGACGGACGCACCTCGCACAGGAGGTACCTCAGCAGGATCTGGCACAGTGCGCACCCCAAACAGAATCGAGAGCGTTCCGACCACACCCAACCCGATTTGGCGTGTTCACTTCAGAAGCTCGTTTCATGAGAGCTCGCCATTACGTGCGGGCCGCACGAACCGGGTCGGTGGCGTTTGGCCGCCACGCTGGCACCAGCATGGGTACCCGTTGGCGATACCCGGCGTACTCCGGATGCGCTCGCAGCAGATCGCGTTCTTCCAGTTGGATGGCCACCAGGATGTAGGCCGTGGTGACCACAGCGAAGAGCAGATGCGTCACCGTCATCGTGGGTGTGCACCAGAATGCGAAGAACCAGCCGACATAGAGCGGATGACGAACGACGCGATAGAGGACCGGCGTCACAAACTGCAGCCCTGCTTGCGGCTGTCCCCGGAAGGCCCTCCACGTCTGTCGCAAACCAAAGAGGTCGAAGTGGTTGATGACGAACGTGGTGACAAGGACGAGCGTCCACCCGAACGCGAATCCGCCGTACAGCGCGGCGCGGCCAACTTCGTGCTGGACCTCCCAGACGCTGCCACCGAGCGGCCGCCACTGCCAGAACAACAGGATGAGCGCCAGGCTGCTGGCCAGGACGTACGTGCTTCTCTCCCCCGCGGCAGGCAGCACCCTGGTCAGGAGACGCTTGAATCCCTGCCGCGCCATCACGCTGTGCTGCACCGCGAACAACGACAGCAGCCCCAGATCAATCGCCAAGGCGGTCGACCAGGGACCGGAGGCCGCCGAATCGATCGACTTCGGGACGATCACGTTGCCAAGGAACCCGATCGCGTAGAGGAACGTGCCGAAGAACATCACGTAGCTCAGAGCGCCGTACGCCAACATCGAAATCCTGCTCATATCGACTCTCTTCCCTTTCTGTGGCTCACTGGTTCTGCGCCGTGAACGCGTCGCACGACACCTTGGAGTGCCAGTTCACGAACGTACCGGTCGGATTGTCCTTCCATGCCCACACATGCAGCGTGTAGAAGGCGGGAAGGCCGTAGCGATTCGGCGCCTCGATCAGATGCATCAGCTGCCCCCCGAGCTGGGGTGTCGAATCCGGGTGCTCCGCGTGCCAGGCGTCCGCGAAAATCAGGTAGTCGGCGCCGATGAGCCGCACCCCCCGCTCGGCAGCGGTTCGTAAATCACGATCTCGGGACGTGCCGGATCCAGAACGCCGTCGACGACCAGCGGCAGGTTCACGTAGTGCAGGCCCATGGCACCAGAATCGGGCCCGCTGACGCAGCCGAACATCAGCGCATAGCCCTCGCCTTCGGCTACGGCGACATCGCGGAATCGCGCGGTGGATTCCCGGACACCCTTCACAAAGGCACTCGTCTGAGGCCTTTGATCGGACGTCGACCGGTGATGTGGCGATTGCGCCTGAATGTCCTGCGCGAGCGCGAACGCGGCCGACACGGCAGTTAGAGCGAGAACGAATCGTCCGACTTTCATAGAACCTCCTGAGGTGAATCGCGAGAGCGCAAGCCTTGTTGCCTTCGCTCCATCGTTGTGACACAAGGTAACGCACACGGATGAGTGAAGTCCCGGGAGACTGCCGGGATTGTTCCGGTGTTTCGCTCGAGGGAAATGGTCGGATCAGCCCCAATGGAACGAGGCGTCGTCTTCGGTAGTTATCGTTTTGATCGATCGAGCGGCCGGCTGTGGTCCGGTAAGCGGGAAGTGCGGCTCACCCCGAAGGCCACCGCAGTTCTCGGGGAGCTCGTCTCGCGCGCCGGGGAGCTGGTCACCAAAGAGGAGCTGCTCGGGTCCGTCTGGAAGAACACGGCCGTCAGTGATGACGCGCTCATTTCGTGCGTGCAGGAGATCCGCAAGGCGCTCGCCGACAAAGCCAGGCAGCCGCGCTTCATCGAAACGCGACATCGTCGTGGATACCGATTCATCGCCCGCGTGTCTGAGGCAGCCACCGAGCACACCAGCGCGGACGCGCGGTCGCCGGGCCGAGCGCCGGACAATCGATGGACGGTTCTCGACCCGGACGCCGCCCGCCCAGCGACCATTGAGGCCCGGGATTCCGAAATGCGAGGCCGGCCCACCGTCGCGGTGCTACCGTTCACGAACGTGAGCGGCGACACCGATGAGGAGTACTTCACTGAGGGCATCACTCAAGACATCATCACCGCGCTCTCCAAGCATCGGTCGCTCCTGGTGATTGCGCGAAACTCCACGTTTGCGTTCAAGGGACGCTCTGTCGACGCTCATCGCGCCGGCATGGACCTCGGCGCCGATTATGTCGTGGACGGCAGTGTCGCGAAGAGCGGCCAACGCCTCCGAATCAGGGCGCGGCTCATCGAAGTGGACGTCGGTCGCCAACTGTGGGCGGAACGGTATGACCGCCATCTCGAGGACGTCTTCGAGGTCCAGGACGACATTACCGCGGCCATTGCGGCACGGATTGAACCCGAGGTGGGGAGCGTCGAGCGGCTGCGCGCGGAAAGGAAATCGCCAGAGGCGTTTCGTGCGTGGGACTTCTTCCATCTCGGAATGAAGCACTTCTACAAGTCGGCCGTTGAGGACAACGAGGAGGCGCAGCGACTGCTGCGCCGCGCGATCGAGCTCGACCCGACTCTGGCTCAGGCCCATGCGTGGCTGTCCTACGCCATCGTCCTCAGCATGATCTATTTCGACGCCGATCCTGACGATCAGCGGCTCAATGCGGCGGTGATGCTCGCCAAGAAGGGCGTCGACCTGGACGATCAAGACGCGGTGACCCATTTCGGTATGGTCGCGCGCTGCTTGCCCGAAAGGCGTACGAGGGTGCATTGGCCGAGCTCGAATCGGCGGCCGAACTGAACCCCACGCTGGCGATCGCGTACTGCGGTCTCGGCGATTCGCTCGCGTATGAGGGACGGACAGAGGAAGCCATCCCGTATTTCGAGAAGGCGATCAGCCTCAGTCCGTACGACCCGCACCGATGGGCGTTCTACTCGTACGGGGCCCTTGCCCATCTGGTCGCCGGGCAGTTCGGTCACGCGCTCGACTGGGCGCAGAAGGCGACTCGAGTTCCGAACTGTCACTACTGGCCGTTCGCTCACTGCGTCTCGGCGCTCGGACACCTGCAGGAGGTGGATGCCGCGAAGGCGGCGGTGGCGGAACTGCTGCAGCGGAAGCCGGAATTCTCGTGTGCATTCGCCAGGCGGCGACTCTTTTTCATCAAGAACCCTGCCCATTTGGCGCTCTATCTTGAAGGGCTTCTCAAGGCCGGGATCACGGCGTGATGGTCCCGGGCCATTGGTCGTGCCCTTGACGGCGCGCTGATCTCCGTGACGACCGGCCACCTCGCCGCGTAACGGCTCGTCGATCTCGGCTGGATCCGCTCCAACCCCGTCGCCGGCGCGAAGCGCGACCGGCTTGACAGTCGCTCGGTCCTTGGGCATTATTCAAATACACTTTTGATCACTTGATTTATCTATGGCACACCAGGCCCGTTCGGCGTCACTAAAAACCGCGATCTACGAACACATCGCTCGCATCGGTCAGGCGACCGCCAGCCCGAGCCGCCTCGAACTGCTCGACCTCCTGTCGCAAGGGCCACGCACGGTCGAAGCGCTCGCCCGGCAGACGGGTCAGAGTGTCGCGACGACCTCGCATCATTTGCAGGTGCTGCGTCGTGCACGTCTTGTCGACGGCGAGAAGGCCGGGCTGTACGTGACCTACCGTCTCGCGGACCCTCAGGTGGGTGACTTCTTTCTGGAATTGCGGCAACTGGCGGAATCGCGCTTAGCCGAGGTTCAACAGGTCACGCGGCAGTACCTGGAACAGCGCGGCGCGCTCGAGCCCGTCGACAACCAGGAGCTCGGCCGACGGGTTCGCGCCGGCGAGGTCACAGTGATTGACGTGCGACCTCGCGAAGAGTACGTCGCCGGCCACATCCCTGGCGCGATCTCCGTGCCGCTCGCGGATCTTCCGAAACGTCTGCGCGATCTGCGCAAGCACCGCGACATCGTCGCGTATTGCCGCGGGCCGTACTGCGTGATGTCGCTCGACGCCGTGGATCTCCTGCGTCGAAAGGGGTTCCGCGCGCAGCGCTTGGAGCACGGCGTGGCCGAATGGCGTGCGCAGGGATGGCGCGTGGACACGGGCGAGGACCGCCACACCGGAAACCGCCCATGACGGCTCCATCCACGCATGCGGCCAGTGGGTCCGTCCGCCTCGGCCTCCGCGAGAACCTCGGGCAGTTCGCGCTGCTGGTGGTCGTCAACGCCTTCGTCGGCGCGATGGTCGGTCTGGAGCGCAGCATCCTGCCGGCGATCGCGGAGCAGGAGTTCCAGCTCGCGGCACGCACGGCCGTCCTGTCGTTCATCGTGGTCTTCGGGGTGGCCAAGGCACTCACCAATTACGGCGCGGGCCGGCTCTCGGACCATGTGGGGCGCAAGCACGTGCTGGTGGCTGGGTGGCTGGTGGCGGTTCCGGTGCCCTTCCTCCTCATGTGGGCGCCGAGCTGGAATTGGGTGCTGGTGGCGAACCTGCTGCTCGGTATCAGCCAGGGCCTGACGTGGTCGACAACCGTCATCATGAAGATCGACCTCGTCGGTCCGCAGCAACGAGGGCTGGCGATGGGCCTGAACGAGTTCGCCGGATACGTGGCGCTTGCCGCCAGCGCGCTCGCGACCGGTTGGATTGCCGTGCGCTACGGCCTTCGGCCGCAGCCGTTCTATCTCGGCGTCGCGTTCGTCGTCGTCGGGCTCGCTCTCTCGACATTCCTCGTCCGAGAGACGCGCCACCATGTCGCGCACGAATCGACTCTTGTCGGTGCGTTGCCTCCGGACGGCGTGCCCACACCCCGTCAAGTCTTCTGGCGCACCACGCTCTTGGACAGCAATCTGTCGAGTGTCAGTCAGGCCGGACTCGTCAACAACCTGAACGACGGCATGGCCTGGGGCCTGTTCCCGCTGGTGTTCGCCGCAGCCGGGATGAACCTGGCGCAGGTGGGACTGCTCGCGTCCATTTATCCGGCCACGTGGGGTCTCGCACAGCTGTTGACCGGGGCGCTCTCCGACCGGACGGGGCGGAAGCCGCTCATCGTCTGGGGTATGTGGATCCAGGCCGCTGGCATCGGGGTCGTGGCACTGGTGGACACGTTCGCAGGGTTTGCTGTCGGTGCCGTGCTGCTCGGGATTGGCACGGCGATGGTGTATCCCACGCTGCTCGCCGCGATCGGCGATGTCGCCCACCCGTCGTGGCGCGCATCCGCGGTCGGCGTCTATCGCCTCTGGCGTGACCTTGGGTACGCGATCGGCGCGGTGCTCGCTGGTGTCACGGCAGACGCCTTCGGGTTGGCCGCCGCCATGTGGGTCATCGCGGCGTTGACCGTTGTGTCCGGCGCCGTATCGGCCACCCGAATGGCGGAAACCCTACCGCCAGGGCTGCGCACGACTCCGCGCGCCCACAACTCTGAGTCCGGGACGCCGATGCCTGGCTCGCAACCACATCTCGCCGCCGACATGCGACGGCCGGAGTAACGGTTATGCCGAAAACACTCTTCATCTTGAATGACCCACCCTATGGCACGGAGCGCAGCTACAACGCGCTCCGCCTCGCGGGTTCACTGTCCAAGCGCGATGGCGAAGAGGTCAAGGTGTTCCTGATTGGGGATGCGGCCGCCTGCGCGAAGAAGGACCAGAAGGTCCCGCAGGGCTACTACAACACGGAGCTCATGCTGCGAAGCGTCGGGCGGCACGGCGGAGAGATCGGCGTGTGCGCCACGTGCATGGATGCACGTGGGATCACCGACACGGAGCTCACAGACACCACGCACCGGAGCACGCTCGAGGAGCTTACCAATTGGGTGCAGTGGGCAGATCGCACACTCGTGTTCTAGTTCCCTGGAAGCGAACGACGGAGAACCCGTGGCTGACTCGAAGACCATTCTCATTCTGGGCGGCGGCGTCGGCGGAGTCGCAACCGCACGAGCACTCCGGAAGCGCCTGCCGACGACACACCGCATCGTGCTGGTCGATCGCGAGCGTGATCACGTGTTCGCACCGTCGCTGTTGTGGCTCATGGTCGGCCAGCGCACCGCTGACGCGATCACCCGCCCACTGGCGCGCCTGGCGCGGAAGGGCATTGATGTTCGCGTCGGCAACGTTGAGCACATCGACCCTGAGCGGCGGATTGTGACCGTTGCCGGCGAGGCGCTCTCCGCCGACTACCTGGTGATCACGCTGGGCGCCGAGTTGGCTCCTGACTCGATTCCCGGCCTCGCCCAGGCGGGCCACAGTTTCTACTCCCGAAGCGGCGCCGAGTCACTCTGGACCGCCCTTCGGAATCTGCGTACAGGTCGCATTGTTGTGCTCACAGCGGCGCCAGCCTACAAGTGTCCGGCGGCGCCGTACGAGGGCGCCATGCTGATCGATAGCTGGTACCGCAAGCAAGGTCTGCGCGATCGCGTCCAGATCGAGATGTATGCCGCCGAACCAGCACCGATGGGCGTGGCGGGCCCCCATGTCTCGAGTGCGGTGACGCAGTTGCTCGCGGCGAAAGGTATCCCCTACCACCCGGAGCATCAGGTGACGGCGGTAGACGCCGACCGGAAGCGTCTCAGATTCGCGAACGGCACCGAGGTCGACTTCGACGTGCTGGCCTTTGTGCCACCGCACCGCGCACCGCCCGTGATTCGCGAGAGCGGCTTGACCGGAGAGAGCGGGTGGATGTCAGTGGATCGCCACACGCTACAAACGAAGTGGCCCAACGTCTACGCGATCGGGGACGTCGTGTCGATCCCGTTGGCGCTTGGGAAACCCCTGCCGAAGGCCGGCGTGTTTGCCAACAAGCAAGCCGGCGTTGTGGCAGAGAACATCGCACAGGCCATCGCCGGCCAGGTCCGGTCAGCGCGCTTTGATGGCCACGGCGATTGTTTCATTGAGATCGGCGGCGGCAAGGCGGGCTTCGGCGGCGGAGATTTCTACGCGGAACCGAAGCCGGCGGTGACCTTACGTCAACCAAGCTGGCGCTGGCATCTCGGCAAGGTGTGGGTCGAGAAAACGTGGCTCTACAAGTTCTGAACGCACGTCGGAGGGTGTGATGGCGAAACAGATTGAGGCGGAGACCTTGCGCGAGTGGCTCGACGCGCAGCAGCCGGTGACGGTGCTGGACATCCGCACCGACGAAGACCGTGCCCAGTGGGCCATTCCCGGAAGCCTGCACCTCAACGCCTACGAGGCGCTGCGCGCGGGACAACCGGGCGTGCTCGCCGACGCCCCATTCCCGCTCGATCGACCTGTCGTCACGGTGTGCAACGCTGGCCGCGTCAGCCAGACGGCCGCCGAGATGCTCGCCGACCGGGGCTTCGACGCACGGTCGCTCGCCGGGGGAATGAAGGCCTGGAGCCTGGCGTGGAATGCCGCCGATGTACCGCTCTCTGATGCCTCGGTCCGCGTGATCCAGGTGCGCCGGACCGGCAAGGGATGCCTCTCGTACATCGTGGGCTCGAGTGACGAGGCCGCCGTGATCGATCCGTCGGTGTCGCCAGACGTGTATCTCGAGCTTGCTCATCGCCACGGATGGTCGATTCGATACGTACTCGAGACGCACGTCCACGCCGACCACCTGTCACGCGCGAGAGCACTGGCCACGCGGACGGACGCGGTGCTCCTGCTGCCTCCCCAGGATCGCGCCAAGTTCGCGTTTACTCCGATACCGCATGGTGAGCAGATCCGCCTTGGAGAGGCTACGCTCCGCGCGCTCCACACACCTGGCCACACCAACGAAAGCACGTCATACGTCTTGAACGAAGCCGCGGTGTTTACCGGTGACACGCTCTTCACAAACGGTGTCGGACGTCCTGATCTGCACGCCGACTCCGATGCCGCGCGCGCCCGCGCCCGCTTCTTGTTCATGTCGCTCAATCAGCTACGGCAACTTTCACCTCAGATCGTAGTGTTACCCGCGCACGCCAGCGCGCCGATCGCGTTCGATGGCCTGCCTATCGCCGCACGGATGGACGACATCAACAGGTGGTTAGCGGGCTGGCTCACGTCGGAGTCTGGGTTCGTGGACCGCGTCACGTCGCACCTTCCACCCACCCCGCCGAACTTTGTGCGCATCGTCGACCTCAACGAGGCCGGTGACCTCCCTACCGGTGACCCAACGGATCTGGAAGCAGGTGCCAACCGGTGTGCGGTGAGATAGGGCTCCCGATCCTCTCGAGGTGAATCGCGCCAGCCAGACCATGAGTACTGAGCCATTGCCCCTGTTGCAGCACGCGCTCGAATCGCCTTCCGCGTTCACGCCGGAACGACTGATGGCAGCAGTACGTTTCGAGCGCGGCTTGACGCACCTCGCGGTCCCGCCGCTGTGTGTGCTCGACTTTGACGGCGATCTGTCCGATCACTTGTCCGCCGAAGGCATCACGGCACCGTGGGCCTCTTGGGCCTGCTTCCACACTTCCATGCGCGTCGCGACCATCGACGGCCTCGCGTGTGGAATCGTCCCGCGCACCATCGGCGGACCCTATGCTGTGCTCGTGGCCGAGCAACTGTGGGCTGCGGGAGCGCGGTTGAATGTCCTTTCGGCGGTCGTCCGTGCAGCGCTGGCATTCGTGTCGTCAGGGACGGGGACCGACCAAAGGGGGCGCCAGCCGCGCGCCTCGAGTCGCGCTCACGGGCCACTCAGAGCAGGGACCAGGAGCGAGTGATATGCCGGGCTGTTGTCGCTCACCGTTCGAAAGCGCGGCGAATCAGCATTTTGATCAGAAGAAGGTCGCGCAGGAGCTGAAGCGCTACCGTGAGAAGGGCCCTGGCCCGACGACCCGGATGCTGGCTGATGGCATCGTGCAGTCGGCTGCGCTGAGTGGCACGGTGCTCGACGTGGGGTCCGGGGTTGGAGGCCTCACGTTTGCGCTCCTGGATCGTGGTGCGACAAGCGCGGTGGCCGTCGATGCCTCAACCGCGTACGTCGGGGCGGCACGTGACGAGGCCGTACGCCGTGGCCGGGCGGACGCGATACGATTCGTTCACGCTGATTTCGTCGACATGGCTCCCCAGCTCTCTTCGGCGAGCATCGTCACACTGGATCGCGTCGTCTGCTGCTATCCATCATGTGAGCCGCTCCTGGAGGCGGCGTTGGGACACGCCGAGCGGTGTCTGGCCCTCTCCTATCCTCGCGACGTGTGGTACGTGCGCTTGGGAATGACGCTCGAGAATGGCCAACGGTGGCTGGCGCGAAACAACTTCCGGACGTTCGTCCATCCGATTGCGAAGATTGAAGAGACGATCAGGCGAGCCGGGTTCAGGCTATCGCGTCGCCGTGAGACCTGGATGTGGTCCGCTGATATCTATCTCCGGCAATGAGCTCGCGCAGAGCTCAGGCGTCAGAGCAGCGCTCTCTCGCAACTCTGGCGGCGCCGAGGACTTGGCTCAAGGAACGATCGGGCATTTCTGGGATTCCGGACCAGGCGCCTCGCTCGTGCTGCGCTTGGACGCTCGCTTGTTTCTACGACGATTGGGAAGCCTTCCGCTTCTTCACCGGGTCTCGTCTTGCGGCCCAGTACTTTCGCATGCGCTCGGATATCGCGCGTCGCTTCGCCGGTGTCAGCCGTTGTGTCCCCGCGCGCCGCTTCGGCGCGGGCGCTCTGAGATTGATCGGCCCGTTCACCCTCGTCTCCCTGGCGAACGCTTGGGACGTCGCGGCGGTGGATGGCTTTCTCGCAACCGTGCCGGGTGCGGCTGGCTTCGGCGGCGGCGCCGGCGCCATCTCGATGCCGAACATCTCTGAGAGATCGTCGCTCGCGAGCACCTTCACGCCGGCGCGGCCCTCGTGCTTCTTCGCGAGATCGGAGCCGGCCTTCGCGATCAAGGCCTGCGAATCGACCTTGCGGAGCGTGAAGAGCAACTCCGGCTGATGATCCAGTCGCGCGCCGATGCCGTACAGCGCCGCCGCCACGTGCTTGCACATCGACGCCCAATCCGGACAGCTGCAGGTGAAGAGGATGTCCTTCGGTGACGGGAACAGCCCAGTCTTCTCCTCGCAGAGACGCGTCATGACGCTTTTCGAGAAGCGTCCCTGCAGGAGCTCAACGAGCGAGTCGATCGCGCCCGAACAGTCCTTGCAGATGGCGCTCCAACGCGCTCGCGTCACCGGTTCGACCGTCACGGTGACGTCGTACATCGTCGATCCGCTGACGAGCGCGGTCACGCGGCCCGGCGCGACCTGCAGATCGACCACCGATCCGTTGCGCACGTATGTCCGCCCTCGCGGCAGCCGATTCGCGAAATCGCTGTAGCGTTCGAGGTTGCCGCACCACGCTTCGCCCCAGAATGTCCTGGCGATCGCGCGGCCTTCGACCACCACCGGCGATATCGCACGCCCCTTCTTCCGCAGCTTCACCAGCTCGCGCGCAGCCTGCGCCCGTCGAGCGGCGACCGAGACGTAGGGCTTGAAGCCGTAGTAGTCGTAATCCATTCTCACTCCTCGGACGCGGTATGGACATCGAGCGCGACCAGTTTCAACAGCTCCTCGTCTCTCATCTCGGTCAACAGCACCTCGCCACCGCCGTCGAGTAGATCTTGGGAGAGCTGGCGCTTGGAGTCAATGAGCTGATCAATCTTTTCTTCAACCGTTCCGCGGCAGACGAACTTGTGCACGAGGACGTTCTTGGTCTGGCCAATGCGGAATGCGCGATCGGTCGCTTGATTCTCGACCGCCGGATTCCACCAGCGATCGAAATGTACGACATGTGACGCAGCAGTCAGGTTGAGGCCGGCGCCACCGGCTTTCAACGAGATGACGAAGAAGGGCACCTGCTCGTCCTCCTGGAACTGCCGCACCAACGGCTGTCGCTTGCCGACCGCCGTCTCGCCGTGCAGCACGAGGCCCGGCCGGCCGAACACCGATCCGAGAAACGCGCCAAGCGGCGTGGTCATTTCGCGGAACTGCGTGAAGACGAGCACCTTCTCCTGCTTCGCAGCGATGACCTCCGCGATCTCTCGCAGTCTGGCCAGCTTGCCGCTGTCACGCTCGTTCCACGATCCGTCGCCGAGCCATTGCGACGGGTGATTGCAGATCTGCTTGAGGCGCATCAGCGACGCGAGCACAACGCCACGACGCTTCATTCCGTCCGCACGACCGAGCTCCGCCGTCAGGTCCGCGACCGACTGCTGATAGAGCGCTGCCTGCTTGCGCGTCAGGTGGCAGAAGGCCTTCACCTCGGTCTTGTCCGGCAGGTCGGCAATCACGGACTTGTCAGTCTTCAGGCGGCGCAGGATGTACGGACGCACCAGCGCGCGCAGCGGTGCGTACGAGTTGTGCGGTTGTGATGAGAGGCGTTTGGCGAATGCCGAGAACGCCTTCCCGGACCCCAACAGGCCGGGGTTGAGGAAGTCGAAGATGGACCATAGATCGCCCAGGCGATTTTCCACTGGTGTGCCGCTGAGCGCGATGCGCGCCCGCGCATCGATCTGCTTGGCTGCCCGCGTCTGCTTGGCGCCGGGGGCCTTGATCGCCTGCGCCTCGTCCAGGATGGCCAGCCGCCAGGGCGTGGCGAGCAGCGCGGGCACTCGCAGCAGTGATCCATAGCTGGTGATCACGAGATCGGCCTCGCCGATCCGGTCGCGATCGAGCGCCTTCAATTCCGCGCTGGTCATCGCCGAGGGATGCGCGATGATCGCGGCGAGGGCCGGCGCGAAGCGCTCGATCTCCGCGGCCCAATTGGCCAGCAAGGATGCCGGCGCGACCAGGAGGCTGGTACGCCGCGTCTCATCGCGTGCCGAACGCGCCCGCATCACCAGCAACAACGCCAGCACCTGCATCGTCTTGCCGAGGCCCATGTCATCGGCGAGGCACGCGCCCAGGCCGAGGCTGGAGAGCAGATGCAGCCATCGCACCCCTGCCTGCTGGTAGGGTCGTAACGTCGCCTTCAGCGCGGCGCCAGGGTCCAGTTGCGCCAGTTGGGCGGGATCGCGAAGGCCGGCGAGCGTCTCCGTCAGCCACGGCCCGGCGACGACGGACGACCAGTCGGGCGCGGTGGCCGCAACGATGTCGCCCGGCACGTGCGCGCCGGCGAGAAGGCGCATCGCTTCGCCGAAGGAGAGCCCGTCCTTCGCCGCCGCCGTTTCCACGGCCCGAAACTCGTCGAGCATCCGGCTGAGTCTTTCGCGATCGACTTCGACCCAGCGTCCGCGCACCAAGTGCAGGCCGTTCGACGCGGCGAGCAATTGATCAACCTCCGCGCTGGTCAGCGGCTCGCCGTCGAGGCTGACGCCCATGTTGAAGTCGAGCAGGGCGTCCGTGCCGAGACCCGACGGCGGCTTGCCCCCGACGGTCGCCGTGACTTGCGGACGTGGTGGTCGATTTGCCCGCCATGCGCCCGGGACACGCACGATCACGCCCGCGGCCTCGAGTCGGGGCGTATCGGTCAGCAGTTGAAACGCTTCGGCGGGCGTCCACCGCAACGGGTGATAGATCTCGCCCGACTCGACCATCGTCTTCAGCCACGAACATTCGGCGGCGGCGCGCTGGACCGGCAGGAGCAACGACAGCAACCGCGGCTTGTTGACGGCGCCTGCGTATTCGCTGAGCGCCCGGCCAAGCGGCACGTGTTGCGCCTTGGCCTGCGTCGACAATTTCGTCGTGTACGTCGCAAGGAATGCGAACGGCGCGTCATCGTCTTTGCGGTTCTCCGCGAGGTTGAAATGGACGCGGCCGACAAGATGCCACGCCGCACTTTTATGATGGAGAAAATTCTGGACCGACGCCTTCGATTCGGCGAGCTCGGCTCGAAATGCCGTAGCGATCTCCGTCCAGAGCGTTTCGAGAACTGACGCCGTGATGTACTCGCTGCCGGTCATCGGCGGCGCGCCCACAGCGAGCTCCTCGAGTTCCTCGATCGCGGGCGCAGGTATTTTCGCGTGGTGCGCCTCGGAATCGGGATGCGTGCAGACGGTCGTGACCAGCCGCACGGCGAAGTCGCGCCAGTAATTGAAGTCCGCTGGAAGTGTGGTCCCGACTTCGGCGGCGCCGAGCTCGAGCAGGCCGTGACCCGAGCTACGGGCGAAGGCGTGTTCGAGCCTGCGCAACAGCTCTGGCGGCGGTTGGAACGTGCCGTCCTCGGCCGTGAACAGCAGGCGGCGTCGCGGGGTCAGTGCGAGGGACGCCATGAGAACGGATGGCCCTTCGGGCGCGGCGTGGACAACCTGTCGTTACACCCCTCTCAAGCGGGCAGAAGCGTACTTGTGCAACAGGCTCGAGATCAGCGTCTGATAAGGGCGTCCGAGGTATTGCTTCGTAGCCTCCCGACTCGGAATGATCGCCTTCAGCAAGACCGTGTGCTCGTCTTCGACGAACGGCACCAAGTACACATACTCCTCGCGCTGCACGACGAAGAGGCGCTGGCCGGCGTACCGCTCGGGGTTCGTGTGCTCCAGGATGTCGAGCAGCAGCCATCGCCAACGAAGTTCCCAATAAAAACAGGCCAGAAATCGTCGATTTCAGGCCCGTTCTGTCTCCGCTAGCCTTAGCAAACCGCCGCCATCAGCCTCTCAGCCACCTCACCGCAGCTCTAAGTGTACGCTGATGGCGCGCGTTGTGCGCGTTGAGGTTCTCCAGTGTGTTGCAGCGCGCTGACGCCGCGCTTGCTCGTTGACCAAGCCAACGGTGCCGCGGCGCAGGGCTGAGCCACGGTCTACCGCGGCAGGTCGTCAAATCTGTCGCGACGCACGGAGATAAGCGTAGACTTACGCCTGTCTTCGGCACTCACGAGCATCCTGCTCGACTCGGAGGCACGGGGCCGTGCGATCACGCTTGTGCTCAACTGGCTGACGGACCCTACAGCGCGTGACGCGCCAGTGAGCCTGACGTGATTCCTTTCGTATCGCGATGAACGAAGCCCCCTCCATCGTGCCGGGAGCCCGCCTCGGGCCCTACGAGATCGTGAGCCTGCTCGACGCGGGAGGGATGGGCGTTGTGTATCGCGCGCGCGACCCGCGGCTCGGTCGCAACGTGGCCATCAAGGTGCTGCCCGAGTCTGCCGTGGCCGACGACACCCGTCTGCGGCGCTTCGAAGCCGAAGCGAGAGCAGCCGGGGCGCTCGATCATCCCAACGTCCTGGTCGTCTACGACATCGGCCATCAGGCTGGCGTGCCGTTCATCGTGTCGGAGCTGCTCGACGGCCAGACCCTGCGCGCACGCCTGGTCGAGACCGGCGCAGTCCCGCAACGAAAGGCGCTCGAATGGACGCAGCAGATCGCGCAGGGACTTGCCGCCGCTCACGCGAAGGGCATCGTCCACCGCGACCTGAAACCAGAGAACCTGTTTCTCACGCGGGACGGCCGCGTCAAGATTCTCGACTTCGGGATCTCCAAGCTTGTCCACGTGGACGGAGACGAGCGCGCCGATCCGACGCAACCGACGATGACCGCAGCACAGCTGACCGGCACCGGCATGCTGCTGGGCACTGTTGGTTACATGGCGCCCGAACAGGTGCGCGGTCAGCCTGTTGATCCCCGCACGGATATCTTCGCGCTGGGCGTCGTGGTCTGCGAGATGCTGACGGGCGCGGCGCCCTTCCGGCGCGAGACCAGCGCAGAGACGCTGACGGCGATTCTCAAGGATGACCCTCCTGGACTTCCACCCGCGGTGCCGACGGCAGTCGATCGGGTCATCCGGCGCTGCCTCGAGAAGCGGCCGGAGGATCGCTTCTATTCGGCCCACGACCTGAGCCTGGCATTGGAGGCGCTCTCAGCCGCAACTGGATCCATCGCGGGAGTGCCTCTCGAGCAGCCTGCTTCACGCATGTCACGACGCCTCCTCCTCGTTGGCGGCGGCATGGGACTGCTCGCAGCCGGATTGGCGGGTGGCTCCTTCCTCGGCGGGCGCGCGCAACCGGCGGCTACGCCGACGTACCACCGACTCACGTTCAGGCGCGGCATGATCCGCACTGCGCGCTTCGGTCCCGACTACCGGACGATTCTGTACGGCGCGCTGTGGGACGGTGACGACTGCCGGATCCATACCGTCCGCGACGAAAGCCCTGAGTCTGCGCCGTTGAATCTTCCTCCGGCCACGCCGCTCGCGGTGTCGTCTTTGGGGGAACTGGCCCTGGCCCTCGGCACTCATTCCCGCGGGATCATGACGTATGGCACGCTGGCGCGCGTTCCCCTCGCCGGAGGCGCGCCGCGCGAGCTGCTCGAAGACGTCAAGTACGCCGACTGGTCGCCGGACGGTCAGGAGCTAGCCGTCATCCGGCGTGTCGGCGGCCGGGAACGCCTCGAGTTCCCCATCGGCAACGTGGTGGCCGAACCGGAGTCGCCCGGCGGTGGATTCAGCTTTCTCCGCATGTCGCCGCAAGGCGATCGAGTGGCCGTGTTCGCGTTGACCTTCGCGGGCGGCCTGACGGGAAACGTGGCGGTGGTCGATCGCGCCGGCAACAGGCGAATCGTCTCGCGACAATATTTCAACTGTTTCGGGCTGTCATGGAAAGGCGATGAAATCTGGTTCAGCGCGGCTGACGAACGTCCGTTGTTCCGCAACACCATTCACGCGATCACGCAGGACGGCGCCGCGCGCGTAGTCGTTCGCACGGCAGGGAACGTCAGCCTGCACGACGTTGCGCCGGACGGCCGCGTCCTGATCTCACACACCAACGACAGGTCGGGCATTTCGGTCATGGCGCCTGGAGCTGCGGCGGAACAGGACATCTCGTGGCTCGACGCCTCGTCTCTGGGAGATCTGTCCCGCGATGGGCGTTTGCTACTGTTCACAGAGAACGGCGTCGGCGGTGGGCCGCGCAGCTCGATCTACATTCGCAGCACCGACGGCGCGCCGGCAGTCCGGCTCGGCGACGGCTTCGCCTGGGCCCTCTCGCCTGACGCAAAGTGGGCCGTCGCCAGCAGTGCGCCGGGATCGTCGCGTGTTCTGGATCTTCTCCCGGTTGGGCCGGGCGAGGTCAGGCGCATCGAACGTCCGGGGGTGACGTTTCTACAGACGCGTTGGCTTCCACACGGTTTCCGCCTCGTCGTCCGCGCGTCGGAGCAGGATCGCAGCGCTCGCCTTTATACGCTTGACCTCGATGCCGGAACGTTCGACGCGATCACGCCGGAAGGCGTGGCGATCGGATCGATTTGGGCAGTGTCACCGGACGGCACGAGTGTGGTCGTCGCCTCCGACCGCGGGGTCGAGGTATATCCCCTCGGCCCTGGTCAGCCGCGCATGGTGCCGGGCCTCCCTGCCAGCGACCTGCTCCTGGCGTGGATTGACGATGGGCTGCTCGTCTCCGACGGCCCGAATCCAACCGCGTTGAGCGAGGTATTCCTGGTCAATCCCGTGACGGGTGCGCGCCGGCTCTGGAGGGAGATTGTGCCTCCCGATGCCGCCGGCATCATGAACGTGTTCGCCCTCATGGTGACACCAGACGGCCGCTCGTACGCGTACAGCTGGCACCGCGCGCTCAGCGATTTGTTCCTCGTCGAAGGACTGATCTGAGAGGATGTGTGCCCCTCGGGCGACCGAGACGAATCCGCCCTGGTGCTCCAGTCCGGCAGTGTCTCGCCGGCCGGCCTTCGGCACATGGCGTCGCCGCCAGGGAGCACTTCGAGATCGCGCGTGAGTACCGAGAGCGGCTCAGCGCACGCGCAGGCGATTCACGACATTCGTGACGCCGGCGGTTTCCGTCGCGATCCGCACCGCTCGTCGCTGCTCGTCTTTCGACCCCACGGTGCCCGTCAAGGTCACCACACTCCCGTCGGTATCGACGTCGATGTCGGCCGCCTTCACCACGTCGTCGAGGGCCATCTTCGCCTTGATCTTCGACGTCAACGCCGCCGCGGTCACGGCCTCTTCGGCGCGATTGACCGCCGTGTGGACGCCGGCGGACGCGCGCTCCCTGACCTCGGCGCTGGTCTCGCGGGCAGCCGTACGCATCGTGTCGCGAACGGTGTCCCCGACCGTCTCGCGAACCGTGTCCTTGAGAGCCTTGGCTGACGTGCCGGGCAGTTGGAAGGGATCGCGGCCGGCGCTGTAGTTGTAGGCCACCAGGCCGCCGACGCCGAGCAGGACTAGAAACAGTAGTTTGCGCATGGCTGGAGAGACGGTTGACGGTGCAGTTTCGTTCGCCCGGATTCGCAAGGAATTTCCAGGGAATCTATAAGGCCTAGTAGAAAACGGTGCTGAAATCGTCGAGCTTGAAAAGTGCCCGCCGCTGTCGGGCGGGAGCACGACTATTCTGATCGTGGGCACTCTGCTTGCACCTTTCTCACCTGAACACCACTTCAACCAGTGAGAATGAAGATCTTCCAGCCTTCATCAAAACCCTGAAGAAGGCCGGCCTTCATTTTCGGAACGACATGGAGACAGGTCCTGGCGGCAAACAGATCCAGATCGAGGATCCCGACGGGAACCCAATCGAGTTGTTCGAGCCTGCGCGATAGCTGAAAGCGCTGACTCGCCCACTCGATGATGCCGCGCGGTTGCTAGCGTGTTCCGGCCAGCGACGCACGCCAGTTCTGCACAACGGTGATCGAGCCCGTGCCCGTGCGCTCCGGCGCGATCGCCAGGAATCGCTGGCGGTCCAGCATCGCATCCAGCCACACGATGTCCGGCGGCAGCGTGGCGATCCGCCTGGGCGTGCCGACGCCCAGCGTCTCCCCGGGCTGAAGATCCACGCGCCACAGCCCTCGGAGGTCCCCGTCGTGGAATACAAGCTGCCGTCCATCGCGCGTCCACCAGGCTCGCACCGCGCCATTCTCGGAGACCTGCACCTTGCGGCCGGGTGTCGGAAATGACTGGACGTTGATCTCGAATCGCCCGCTGTCCTCCGTCGAGTAGGCGATCCAACGTCCGTCGGGCGACACCGGGCCTCCCTGATCGCGCAGTCGGCCGCGCACGATGGCGGTCGCGGCTTTTGTGCCAGACGCGTCGAGCACTTAGACGTTCTGGGCGGTGTCCGGATCGAGCTGCGTCACATTGGAGCGGCTCCATGTCGCGCCCCGGCCACCGGGCGCATCGGCCAATGTCTCCGCGCGTCCGCCAGAGGCAGCGATGGTTTTCAGCTTGTTGTTGGTGAAGAACCCGATGCGCCGGCTGTCCGGCGACCAGAATGGCATCGCCGCGCCGTCGCTGTCGTCGAGCCGGCGCGCCGACATCGACGCGAGCGACCGCACCCACAACGCGCTTTCCGATCGGGCAACGGACCCGACGACGAACGCGACCATGGTGCCGTCGGGCGACACCGCCACGCCCGTCGAATCCGGATAGAGCCGATCGCCAGGCGGGGGAAGGATGGCCAATCGCGCGAGGCCGGTACTCGTCGATGGCGATGCGGAGGGCCAGAGCGCGGCCGCCGCAGCGGCGGTGATGACGATGCCTACGACGGCGGGCCAGAGCCGCGACAACACGGACGAGGACGGCCGGGTGCTCGTGGGCATTGGCGAGGTCACGCTCGCAGGTTCCTGCTCGTCGAGCTCCAGCCGCGCGTCACCGATCGCACTCAAGCGACGCTTCGAATCCTTCTCGAGACAGCGGCGCAACAGTCGAGCCAACGGCCTTGGCAGATCGGTTGGCAGCGCGTCCCACTTCGAATCGTCCTTCAGCACGCTCGCGAGGGTGATCGACACATCGTCGCCTTCGAACGCGCGGCGGCCGGTCAGCATCTCATACAGCACGACGCCAAACGCCCAGATGTCCGCCCGTCGATCGACGGGTTTGCCGCGCGCCTGCTCGGGGGCCATATAAGCAGCCGTGCCGATGACCATGCCCATCTGCGTCGCGTGCGCGGTGAGCGTGGGAGAGTTCATCGGGTCGGACGTGCTGCCGCGTCGGGACCGAGCGCTTTGGCGAGGCCGAAGTCGAGCACCTTGACGGTGCCATCGGCTCTGACCTTGATGTTCCCGGGTTTTAGATCGCGATGGATGATGCCCTGCTCGTGTGCCGCCTCGAGCGCATCGGCGATCTGTGTCGCGATCGGCAGCGCTTCGGTCAGCGGTATCGGTCCCCGCGCGATGATCAGCGAGAGGTCGTCCCCCTCGACCAGTTCCATCACCAGCGCGTTGTCCTCGATGCCGTAGATCGCGCCGACGTTCGGGTGATTGAGCGACGCGAGCACCTGCGCTTCGCGCGTGAACCTCGCCAGACGGACCGGGTCGCGCGCGAACAGATCGGGCAGCACTTTGATCGCGACGTCGCGATTGAGCCTCGTGTCGCGGGCGCGGTAGACCTCGCCCATACCGCCTTCGCCAAGTTTGTCGAGGATCTGGTAGGCGCCAACTCGGGCGCCGGCGGCAAGGCTCATGAGTGCGCCGATTATAGGCGCGACCCGTCCTGTTCTTTCATTTCCTCTGCGGCTTCTGCGGATCGTCGGCCGGATTGACGTAGAAGATGTCGAACGGTCCTTCCAGGTTGATCTGAACGACGGTTGGAGTCGTGGTCCAGGCGAAATGATTCATCTTGCCCGGAAGCGACACGAACCCGCCGGGCTCGAGCGACTGGCTGCCATGACGATCGAGCTTGTCGCCCGTGCCGACGTGAAGCGCCCCCGAAAGCACGGTGACCCGCTCGGTCATGCTGTGCCAATGCGCCGGGATGTTGTAGTTGGCGGGAAACTTGAGACGCAGCGTCACGGTCCCTTTCTCAGAGGGATTGCCCTCGAGGACACTGATTTGGGCCCCGGCGGGCAAGGCTGGCGGCGCGGGGCCCCAGTGCACTTTGTCTGCCGGCACGAGCACGTGAGTGGACTGGGCAGCAGCCGCGACGGTCATCGTCAGGCCCAGCACAAAGGGAGCGAGATAGGCGATAGCACGACGGTGGATCATGAGTTCCTCCTGGGGAAACAGCGTAAGAGGTCGGGCGTTCGTGAATCGTTCGCGAAATGCCTAAAAGACGCAGTTTCCTGGATCGGCGGCATCGATCCGGACCGACCCACCGGGCGGGACGTCCAGATACGTCACCCAGACCTCGGTGTTCTGACTGGTCAGGTTTCGTGCGTTGTGGACATGGCCTTGGCCGCTATCGACAAATGCCTGCCCGGCGCCGAACGCTCGGTCGGTGCACGCCGGATCGTCGGAAGAATAGAGCGTCAGCTCACCATTGGTGACAAGGGCAATCGCCGGACCGGGGTGGCTGTGCCAGCCGGTGCTTCCCCCGGGGCCGATGACGATCTTCTGCATGACGGTGTCTGCCGCGTCGTCAACACGTATGACCTCGCGGTCCTTCTTGTGCCTGTGGCCGGGACTGAGGCTTGTAACCCTGAGCCTGAGGTCCACGCTATCCACGAATCCCGCCCTGGCCATGACCGTTCCGACGACGTTGGACCCGGGGGTCGCGAGGGCCATGGTGGCCAACGCGGCCATCGCGCCGGCGGTCACCAGGAATGCGAGGTCCTTCTTGATGCGCATAAGCTCCTCCTGAACGGGGAGAGCCTATGAGCGCGTGCGTTCCCGGAACGTTCGTGAAAGCGTTCGCGGAATCTGCTCAGATTGCTTTCGCGATTGACGAGGCGAGAATCCGCCGCTCCAGGCCTAGACTGTTTTGCGCGCGGGCCAGCTCGAGCCCAAGGTAAACTGTCGCGTCGCGCTCAGACGGCCGCGCGAGCGCGCTCTTCTGGAGGTACAGCGCCGGCAGCCACGACGCGTCGCCGCGCTCGAGCGCGATGGTGATGGCTGCATCCAGAATCGAGCCTGCACGATCCCGGCTCCCGAGGAGGTCATACAGCTCGGCGAGCAACGACAGATAGTACGGCCGGCGCGCCTGCGCACGGTGCTCGTCGAGGCGGCCGAGAGCGGCCTCGATCATTTCTACTCCCTCGGCCGGCCGCTCCAGTCCCCGGGCCCATCCAATCAGGATCCGGCACCAGTCGCTGTAATAGGCGAATCCGTACCGCTCGCACAACGCGACAGCGGCTTCCGCGTTCTGGAGCACCTGGTCAGGATCACGGCGCATCTGGTGGAGCATCGCGGCGTAGGCGAACGCGAGCGTCTGGCTGTACACGTGATCCAGCCGCTGTGCGAGTGCGACTGCCTGCTCGACGTGCGAGACCGCGGCACGTTCATCGCCGAGCAGCCAGAGCGCGTGCGAGTACCAGGCATGCGCGAAGACGCCGAGATCAGAGCCCAGGGCCGTACGCTGCGGGTGCCGCTCGTCGTATGCCGACAGTGCCGCCTCGAAATGAGGCCGCGACGCGTCGAGATCACCCACGCTCTGCAACATGCCGCCCATCGCATGATGCGCCTCGCATCGGCACGACGGATCGATCACGCTTCGCGCGAGCGCCTGCTCCGCGACGTCACGCGTGCCCTTCAAGTCGCCGAGCATGTAGCGCAGCGTAAACGCCACCCACATCCAGCGCACGGGCACTTCTCCCCGTCCGGCGGAGCGCGACAAGATGAAGACGCGATTCAGATTCTGCTCGACGGCCGGTGCCGCATAGCCGCGCGCGGAATTCAGCGCGACTGACAGGCCGGACCGCAGCGCGAGCTCCTGCTCGTCGCGATCCCGTCCGGCAGGCAGTCTCTCGAGCAGCGACAACGCGTGGTTCAGACAACGGATCGCCTCCTCGTTGGCCGACACGCGCGTCGCGACCGCGGCCGCACGTTCGAGAAACGGAACCGCACGCGCCGGCTGTCCGCCTCGATCGAGATGCACGGCGATTGACGCGCTCACCTCGTCCAAGCGATTGGCGAACAGCAACTCCATCCCCTGCGCGATTCGCCGGTGGATGAGGCGCCGGCGGGCCGGACCGATGGCGCTGTATGCGACCTCGCGGATACGGTCATGGCTGAAATCCCATCGCTCATCCGCCTGAACGCGGACGATGTGGCGCCGCCACAGCTCGTCGAGCGCGCGGACGAGCACGTCCTCCTCGAGATCGCTGGCTTGCGCGAGGATGTCGAACCGGAAATCGCGTCCGAGCGCTGAGGCGACCTCGGCGGCAGCGCGCGCCTCCTCCGAGAGCAGCGCCAGCCGTGCCGCGACAACAGACTGCACTCGCGGCAGCCCATCATCACGCGAGGCGCCCGGCTGTCTCGTCAGCTCCATGCGTCCACGTTCGACGATGAAGAGGGGATGGCCTTCGGTTTCGCGGAACGTGCGCGCCAGCGCCGCCTCGTCCAGCGGCTGCTCCGCGACTTCGCCGGCCAGTAGCGCGGTCGCCGCCTGATCGAGCGGGCCCAGCGCGATCACCGCCACCAGATCGTCATGTTCGAGATGACCGAGCAGCCGTCCGAGCGGGGGATTATCCTGCTCCTCCTCCGCGCGCGCCGTGGCGACAACGAGAGCGCGTGTGTCAGATGCGGAGCGCAGAAAGAACTGGAGCCAGTCGATCGTGTCCGCATCCGCCCATTGGATGTCGTCGAGGATGAGCACGAGCGGAGACGCCAACCGGAATGCCTGTGACAGCGCCTCGAAGAAGCGCAGGCGCTGCCAGCTTTCGAGCTCGCGGTCGGGAGCCGGAACCTCGGGCCGCGCGGCGACAACCTCGGGACGCAGCCTGGCGACGTCGGTCAGCCACGACGCGTCCAGCTTCATCAGAGCCGACTGCAGCGCGTCGCTCTTGAGCCAGGTGGCGATGGGCGCGTACGCCAGACGCCCTTCGCCGGCATAACAGCGCGCGCTGACTGTGTTGACGCCCCTAGGAGCGCACCAGCCGACCAGTTCTTCGGCGAGCCTGCTCTTCCCGATGCCCGCTTCACCGCGGATCAGGACAAGCCGCGGCCGGCCTGCCGCGGCGGCCTGCCATGCGCTGTGCAGGGCGTGCCATTCGGCGTTGCGGCCGACGAGCGGATAGACGGCCGTGCGCGGCGGCGCCGGTATGACTGGCGCCTCGTCGTCCAGATCGAGAATCTCTCGGTACGTCGCGCGGGTCGCCGCACTCGGCTGGATCCCGAGCTCCCTCTTCAAGAGCGCGGCGCACTGTTGATAGAGGTGCAGCGCCGCGGCGCGCTCGCCGCGACGCGCGTGACAGCGCATCAGCGCGCACCACGCCTGCTCGTCGAGCGGATCGAGACGGAGCAAGTGCTGGGCCGACTCGATCGCTTCACTGAACGCGCGATCGTATTCAAGAATGTCGACAAGACGCGCGAGAACCTTCCCCGCATGCTGACGAAGACGTTCCCGTTCCGTATCAATCCACTCACCCGCACAGTCGGGGAAGACGTCGCCTCTATAGAGACGGGCCGCCTTCTGCAGGGCGGCGCGGTCCCCCGCCAGGCCGCGCTCTGCTGCGGCCTCGAAGGCCACCAGATCCACGATCGCACCGGCCTCGGCGCGCCACGCCAAGGTGCGCGGGCCCGCATCAATGAGGGCGTCGAGCGTGGGCCACTGTTCCCTGAGATGATGCAACTCGCGGCGGAGATTGGTCAGCGCCTGCGCGTCGCTCGATTCCGGCCAGAGGGAGCCTGCGATCCGCTGACGAGGGATCGGAGCGCCGCGGGCGTGGAGAACCAGGAATGCGATGAGCTGCTGCTGTCGTGCGCTGAGTGGACGAGCGGAGGAACGGCCCTCGGTCAGGACACGGAAGCCTCCGAGCAGTTCGACGCACAGACCGGCCGGGACCGCCACCGCTCAAGATTACTTCGATCACGAACGCTGCAATCCGAGCTCGCTACACTGAGTCCCTGAGAGAGGCCGATGACTCACCCGCTGACTGAATCCGACTGAGCCATGCGCGGACTGCTCTCCTCACCCGGTCAGCACGGTCGGGGGTGGGTACGCGGTCAATACCGCGCTGGACGAAACCGGCGCGACGATCGGCCCGCTTCTGATCGCGTTCGTGTTGTACCGCCACGGCACGTACCGAACCGGGTACGCCATCCTGCTGATCTCCTCACTGCTGACGCTCGCTGCTCTCACCGTGGCTCGCATCGTGTTTCCAGGCCCGTCGCGGTTGGAGCAGAAGGTAGGTCAGACGACGCCGCGCATGACGAAACCCCAAGGTTCGGTATGACCCGGCTGGGATGGCGTTGTTACAGATGACCTTGAAAATGGGCAAGCCCAGTCTGCATCGCCTGTTTTTCACGGCTATTTCGCAAGATCTCCATGGCGGAGCAACTTCGATGCCTCAGACAGATGGCGCCGCACGACTGACGACCCGGCGAGCTTCAGGCTGCGACCAGAGCACGCGCGCGTAAATTCTCTCAATCGACCGTTGGTGCGCCTTTCAACGAACAGGCTGTTGACGCAATCGAGGAACCCGTAGGAGGTACGGGGGGCCAGATCCGCGAGGCACACTATGCAGAAACTGCCCTCGCGCATGCGCGCGTTGCTGCGATCCCGCCATACCGCATCATCAACTGCTGGCCCACGGATCAGCTGCTGGCGTAGTTGTCAGACCGATCCACAGCGGCTTTTCCGCTGAGACGCTCGGACGTCAGTCATGTCGCTGCGCTCATCACCTGCGGGCACACGAATTGCTGACCCTTCCACGTCAGGGCATTTCATGAATCCAGGGGTTCCTATGAACGGAAGAGGCTCCGTGTTGACAGTCGTTGGATTGCTCATTGGCGCATCCCTTCTGGCGAGAGGGCTGCGGACGCGCCGGGCGATCGATTTCGATGGGCGCGTGGCATTGATTACGGGAGGGTCACGCGGCCTTGGCCTGGTGATCGCCCACGAGCTCGGACGGTTCGGCGCACGGGTGATCCTGGTGGCTCGGGAGGAATCCGAACTCTTGCGGGCGCAGGAGAACCTGAAGTCCGAAGGCATCGACGCGTCGATCATGGTCGCCGATATCGGGCGCGAGTCCGAGGCACAACGGGTCGTCTCAGATGCGGTGATGTGGCACGGACGCGTTGACGTCCTCGTCAACAACGCCGGCGTCATCAGAGTCGGCCCGGTCGATCACATGAGCGTCGCCGACTACGAGGAGGCGATGGCGATTCATTTCTGGGGCCCGTTCCGCGCGATCCGGGCCGTCATTCCTCACATGCGACGGACGGGGGGCGGCCGTATCGTCAACATCTCGTCGTTCGGCGGCAAGATCGGCGTGCCCCATCTGGTGCCGTACTGTGCCAGCAAGTTCGCGCTGACCGGCTTGTCCACCGCGCTCCGAGCCGAGCTGGCTCAGGACGACATTCTGGTCACGACCGTCTGCCCCGGTCTGATGCGCACAGGCTCACCATTCAACGCGTGGTTCAAAGGACGCCATCGGCAGGAGTTCGCGTGGTTCGCCATCGCCGATTCGCTGCCGCTGTTTTCGATCGACGCGCGCCGGGCGGCCGCGAAAATCGTTGACGCCGTCCGTCACGGAGATGCCGAGCTGGTGCTGACGTGGCCGGCGCGGCTGGCTGTGGCTGCCGCAGGGGTGGTGCCGAACACGATCGCGTGGGCCATGGAGATGGCGAACCGGCTCCTGCCCTCACGAACGGATGCACGCGGCGACCAGAGTCACAGCGGATGGCAGAGCGCGTCGGGTTGGGCGCCGTCGCGTCTGACCCGCCTGAGCGAGCGCTCCGCGGCTGAGAACAACGAGCTGCCACCGGCGCTCGCATCTCCTCGGACCCAACCGTCAACGTAACGGGGCCCGCGGGCGCGAAGACGGAGACACACCTCGCGACCGGCACGAACGTCCTCGGCTTCAAGCCGCAGTACGCGGTCTCCCGCGATGGACGCTTTCTGCTCAACACCGCCGTCGAAAGCGCGAGCGCGCCCATCGTCGTGTCGGTGAACTGGATGAAGAAGCTGAGAAAGTAGCCGCGGCCGGGCGCTCAGATCACCGATGAGAATCGAGCCGGCCGTTTCGCTGTTCGGCGAGCCACTGGTGGCTGACCACGCCGAGATCTGGATCTTTCCGTGTTCGACTGCGTGACCACACCGCTGCGAGCAGGAATCCGATGAGGCACAGACCGAGAGCCGTCCACGTGATGGTCATGTTGCGAAGTACCGGAAGTATGGGCGCACAGCGAGGGCCGACCAGGAAGGGATGAGTGGAAGGCCAGACTCAGGAAACGTTCTCTAGTACCCTACGCCTCTCGTTCCGGAAGCACAAGGTCTATCGTCTCTTCCAATCCGATTCTCGAATCCGGCCGTAGCACTCCACAGAGAACGGCCCGGCGCTTCCTGTCGGGCGGGGAGGTGGAGTGTGAAATCAATCTGGAGGCTGCCGGTCACGGCCGTTGCGCTCGTGACGCTGGCCATGGTCGCCCTGCACGCGTCGAGCCATCGTGAGGCGCCGCTCATCAGCTCCGATCCGCTGGCCGACAACACCGACGTGTACGCGTTCGTGAGCCCGAACAGTCCCGATCGGGTGACGCTCATCGCGAACTTCATTCCGTTCGAAGCGCCGTACGGTGGTCCGAACTTCTTCAAGTTCGACGACAACGTGCTCTACGAGATCATGGTGGACAACAACGGCGACGCCGTCGAGGACGTCACGCTCCAGTTCAGGTTCCGCACCGAGGTCCGCAACCCGAACACGTTCCTCTATAACACCGGTCCGATCACGTCGCTCGACGCGGCGACGTTCAACGTGCGCCAGTTCTACACGGTGACACGCGTGGACGGCCCACGGCGCCGCGGTCGCGGCACGGTGCTCGCGTCCGATCTGCCGACGCCGCCCGTGAACGTCGGCTTCCGCTCGACCCCCAACTACGAAGCGCTCGCCGCGGCGGCCGTGCGTCAACTGCCGAACGGCGCGCAGGTGTTCGCGGGACAGCGCGACGATCCATTCTTCGTGGACCTCAACGTGTTCGATCTCCTGGCCGTGCCTCCGGCGGACACGAAGAACTTCGATGCGCTCGCCGGCTTCAATGTCCACACAATCGCGATTGAGATGCCGATCTCCGCGCTGACCGCCAACGGGGCGCGTCCGACGTCGGCATCCGACGCGAATGCCGTCATCGGCGTGTGGTCCACGGCGAGCCGGCCGTCGGTGACCAGCCGCGGCGGCGGCCAGGAGCGGCACAGCGCGAACTACGTGCAGGTCTCGCGTCTGGGGCAGCCGCTCGTCAACGAGGTCGTCATCCCGCGCGGCGTCAAAGACACGTTCAACGCCCTCGAGCCGACCGGCGACGGCGCGGCGCTCGGTTTCGTGACCGATCCCGAGGTACCCAAGTTGCTCCTGGCGCTGTTCGGCATTCAGTCGCCGCCGACCCCGCGCAACGACCTGGTCACGATCTTCCTCACCGGTATCCCGGGCCTGAATCAGAAATCGGGCGGCACGCCGTCGGAGATGCTGCGCCTGAACGTAGCGATTCCGCCGACACCGAATCCGAATCCGCTCGGCGTGCTCGGTGGCGACGCCGGCGGCTTCCCCAACGGGCGGCGCCTTGGCGACGACGTCGTGGATATCGCGCTGCGGGTCATGGCCGGCGCCACGCCGCTGACGCCCAGCTTCAACACCGGGATCAACGCGCAATTGGGTGACGGCGTCCCCGCCAACGACAAGCCGCTGCTCACGGTGTTCCCCTTCGTGCCGACGCCACAGGCCGGCAACAACTGACAGTCTGGAGCTTCTGACCATGAAACGAGCATTTGCCTTCGTCATCGCCGCGGCTGCCCTGTTTGCTCCATCGCCGGCCGCGGCACAGACCGGCGCCCACACCTGGTTCGCGTCGCCCTTCCTGGGTGCGACGTTCGGCGGTGACACGACGACGAGCGCGCCGGCCGTCGGCGCCGCTGCGGGATGGATCGGCACAGGTCGATTCGGGTTCGAGGCCGAGATTGCCGACTCGCCGGAGTTCTTCGAGCAGAGCGGCTTCCTCACCTCGCGGCGCGTCACGACGGTGATGGGCAACGCCCTCTTCCTGATCGGGCCCGAGCGCGCCCGCGTGTATGCCGCCGGCGGCGGCGGGCTGGTGCGGCCGCACCTGGCCGAGGCCGGGGATCTGGCCTCGGTCGAGATCGACAAGTTCGGCGTCAACGTTGGCGGCGGCATCCTCAGCCATATCTCGGACCGCACCGGCGTGCGCGCCGACGTGCGTTACATCCGCACCGTCCGCAGCTCGGACGTCGATGCGAATCCGTTTGGCCTGGACTTCTCGCGATTCGAGTTCTGGCGCGCGTATGCCGGACTCGTCGTCAAGTTCTGACGGAGGGTGGCGATGATGGCGAGACGGACACTTCATGCCTTCGCTCTGGCAGCGATTGCCTTGACGGCCGCGTGCTCGCGTCCCGACCTCGGTCGTGCGCCGGCGCCGATCACGCCACTCCTCGGCACCGGTCACGCCTCGACTTCGCGGGACGATCTCGCCAAGACGATCGCGGCGATGCGCGCCAAGGTGGCCGCCGCGCCGGGTGATGCCACCTCCGCAGTAACCCTGGCGGATGCGTTGCTGCGACAGACGCGCGTGTCGGGCAATGCCGGGCTCGCGAGCGAGGCCGAGCGTGTCCTCGGCGCGGTGCTCGAGCGCGATGCCGGGCGCTACGACGCGCGGCGCATGCTTGCGGCCACCTACCTGTCGCAGCATCGCTTCTCTGAGGCGCTTCGCGAAGCACAGCGATGCCGGACGATGCGGCCCGATGACGCATGGGTGTACGGGGTCATTGGAGACGCCCACGTCGAGCGCGGTGAGTACGACGCCGCGTTCGACGCCTTCGACCGCATGGCCGCGATCAAGCCGACGGCGGCGGCGTACGCGCGCGTGTCGTATGCACGCGAGCTGCAAGGCGATTTGCGAGAGGCGCTTCGTGCCATGCAGATGGCCACGGAGGCGACCAGCCCGCTCGATCCCGAGTCGCTGGCCTGGCATCACGCCCAACTCGGCCACCTGCATCTGGAGATGGGACGGCTCCCGGACGCGCGGCGCGAGTTCTCGCATGCCGACCACGTGTTTCGGGGACATCCGTTCGCGGGAGCCGGCCTGGCGCGCGTGGCCGCGGCCGACGGCCACTTCCGCGGCGCGCTCGACATCGTGACCGCAATCCTGGCGACGACACCAACGCCAGCGGATCTCGCGTTCTCCGGCGACATGCTGGCTGCGCTCGGACGACGCGACGAGGCGGAGCGGCAGTACCGGCTCGCCGAGGCTGCCTGGCGCACCGACATGCCGGAACCCTCGCGGCTGGCGCGCTTCCTCGCCGAACGCGGCCGTCGTCTCGAGGAGGCGATTGCCATCGGCGAAGGCGCGCGGGTCGATCGCAACGACATCTTCACCGCGGACGCACTCGCCTGGGCGTACTTTCAAACCGGCCGGCTCGAACGTGCACAGGCCGCGATCGCGCAGGCACTGCGAACCGGCAGCCGTGACCGGGTGATCCGCTTCCACGCCGCGGCCATCGCGCAGGCCATGGGAGATACCACCCGCGCGCGTGCGTATCTCGCGCAGGCGATCGATGGTCTGCCCCGCTTCGATCCCGTCGCCGCGCCGCGGGCCGCATCCTTGCGCGCGGCGCTCGAGGCGCACCAGGTGCCGCGCAGGTGAGCGGCCGGAGTCGCCGGCAAGCTCTCGCCAGCGTCGCGATGCTCGTCGCGCTCACCGGTGCCCCGGTCTTCGCGCATCCGCTGGCCACGACCACCGTCGCGATCGCCGTGAGCGGTTCAGGGGCGTTGGACGTTTCAATCAGTGCGGCCGCAGACCCGTTGATTGAAAAGCTCGAAGCGCTGGCCGGGCTGCCGCCATCGGAGCCTCGGCAAACGAGAGATGACCGCGCGGCGAGGCTCCGCCGACTTGGAACCGCACTGCTGACGCACATCGATCTGCGAGTGGACGAGACGCCCGCCGCGCTCGTCGTGCGCGACGTGATCGTGGATGCGACTGCACAAGCGGAGATCCACCTCACTGCCGCTTCCCCGCCAGACGCACGGCACGTGACCTGGCGCAGCACCTTCATCTTCGGCTCGTATCCAGTGGCGGTTCGCGATGCCGATGGCATGGAGGCGATCGAGTGGCTTCAAGGTCCGCAGACGAGTGGACCGATGTCGCTGAATGCTCCACGCGCACCCCTCGAGCTCGCTCGCGGCCTCGCCATGGGCTTCACGCACATCGTGCCCGCAGGCCTCGATCACATCCTGTTCGTGCTTGGGCTGTTTCTGTTGAGCCGCCGGCCGCGCGACGTGCTGCTGCAGGTCACGGCGTTCACCATCGCGCACTCGGTCACTCTTGGGCTGGGCCTCTATGGCCTCGTCTCGGCGCCGGCGTCCATCGTCGAGCCGTTGATTGCGCTGTCGGTCGCCTACGTCGGCGTCGAGAACCTCGTGACTCGGCGTCTGCACCCGTGGCGCGTGGCCGTGGTCTTCGCGTTCGGCCTGCTGCACGGCATGGGGTTCGCCGAGGCGCTCGCCGACCTTCGGCTGTCGCCGTCGAGCCTGGTGGCCGCGCTCGTCTCGTTCAACCTCGGCGTGGAGGCGGGCCAGCTCACGGTCATCGCCGCAGCCGCGGTGGCGTTCGCATTCGTGAGCCGCGTTCGCGCGGCCGGCGATGTACTCATCGCGCGGATGGCATCAGCCGCGATCGGCCTGGTGGGCGCGTTGTGGACGATTCAACGGCTCATCTGAGCTGCGGGCCCGCCGAGGTCGACGACCTCATTCAATCTTGTCACCGTCGCATCCGACGACGACCTCGGGTTACCTTGAGAAGGTGACGCCTGTTGCCTCGCCTCGAGAGCGCCTGCTCGCATACGCCGCATGGATCACGATCTGCGTGGTGTGGGGCACCACCTATCTGGCCATCCGCGTGGCCCTCGAAACCGTGCCGGTTGCGTTGCTCGGCGGCCTGCGGTGGACGGTTGCGGGCGCGATCCTCGTGGGGATCCTCCTCATTCGGAAGGAGGCGCTGCCGCGCTTTCACGCGTGGGGATCGATCGCCCTCTCGGGTTTCCTCCTGATCATCATCGGCAACGGAGGGGTCGTCTGGGCCGAGCAATACGTGGCGAGCGGATTGGCCGCTGTCCTGGTCGCCGTCGTCCCCTTCTGGAATGTGCTGGTGGAAGCGGTCCTGCCGCGTGGCGAGCGTCTGACCATCCGCGCGTTGGCGGGCCTGATCGTCGGCTTCGTGGGCATCGTGATCCTGGTCTGGCCGGAGATCACACTGGAAGGCCAGGACAGTCGTCTGTTCATCGCCGGCCTTGTCGCGCTGCAGATCGCGTGCTTTGGCTGGGCACTCGGAACGGCATTTACGAAACGCCGCGCCACAGGGGCATCGCCTCTGGGGGCCGCCGCCGTGCAGATGGTCATCAGCGGCGTGATCATGATCGCGATCGGCACGGTTGCAGGAGAGTGGAGCCGGCTGGCATTCAGCACGCGCTCGGCGAGCGCGTTGATCTATCTCACCCTGATCGGTTCGATTGTGGGGTATTCGGCGTATGTCTACGCACTCAAGTACCTGCCCATTTCGCAGGTCTCGCAGTATGCGTACGTGAATCCGCTCATTGCCGTCGGGCTGGGCGCGCTGTTGCTCGGCGAGCCGTTTACGACCCGGACGATTGTCGCCGCGGTGCTGGTCCTTGTGGGGATCGCCGTCGTGCGGTCGGCGGCGCCAGGCTCGAACGCGCCGGTCGCGCGCCGATCCGCGGCCTGACGGAATTGCCCTATTCTGACTGTCGATGCCTGCCACCATTGCCGGACAGGTCACGGCCTTCTTTCAGTACGAAGCTGCCGAGGCCATCGACCTCCAGGCGGTCCCCACACTCGTTGGCCGAACGACGCGGGTGCGGCTGACGCCAAAGACGGCGACTCCTTCCTACGTGCAGTACCGGCAGCCGCCGGTCACCATCGACGGCGAGGCGATCGGGTTGCCAGAGGTGCTGGGCTTCACCGTCCGATTCAAGCTGTTCGACTACGGCGTCATCTCGGTCTCCCTGTCGCGCGCGCTTCCAGCGTCGTGGGCGGAGCTCATCGAGCGCGGGCTCGCCTGGCAGGACGACCCGCGGTTGGCGGCCACGTGTGAATCCCTCTGCCGCGACCTCATGGGGCGGCTGCGCCCGGCGATGACGGCCCCACGAGATGATCTCGTGACGGAGGACTACATCGTGTTCGCACTCACCGATCCCGGCAATCGCATGTCGGGGGAGGGTCTGCTCGAGCAGAACGGCGACGACATCGCCCGTCTTCTTCGTGGCGAGCGCGAGCCCCTGAGTCGACAGGAGCGGGAAGAGGTGCTGCGGCATCGCATCTCGTATCTGCAGAACGACCTGCTGGTGCCGACGTGGAACGCCGCGTTCGTCTACGACACCGAGAGCGGCGCGCACGCGGCCATCGAGGTCCTCGAGTTCGCGAACTCGCAGCTGCTGGAGTTTCGCTATTACGACGAACTGCTCGATCGCGAGCTGGCGAGCATCTACTCGGAGCTCCAGAGGCGTAGCTGGTTCAGAGGATGGGGCGGGCGGCGCTACACGCGCGCGGCGCAGCAGGTGCACGCCCTCTTCATCGACGTCAACGAGCTGACCGATCGCGCGGAGAACGCGCTCAAAGTGGCGGGTGATATCTACACCGCGCGGGTGCTCACGCTCGCCGGCGCCAGGCTCGGGCTCGACCACTGGAAGGCCAACGTCCGCGACAAGCTCAAGACACTGGACGACATCTACCGGTTTGCGGTCGAACAGACGTCGATGGCGCGCGGCGAGATGCTCGAGATCATCGTGGTGCTGATCCTGCTCATCGAGCTCGTCCTGTTCTTCATGGGATTGATGCGCTAGACCGTTTTCACAAGACCCGTAGGGGCCGGCTTGAGCCGGCCTTCCGAGTCCGCCTGAAGGCGGACACTACAGTCTTGTGAAAAACGCGCCGGGCGCCGATTACTGGGCGCGGTAGCCGGCCAGCTCGACGCGGACGGTTCCGAACTGGGCGGCGACCTCGATGAGGACCGGGATGTGATGCGCGTCGGCGCTGAGCCAGGCCGTGATCACCGGCGCGCTTCGGCGCGCGACTCGCTGCCGGATACGCGGCTGGACCTTCCACGCGGACCAGGCGCGTCCGTCCAGTGTGATCGTTTCGAGCGGGCCAACCGTCAGATCGACGCGCGTCGCCAGTCCGTTGTTGGTGAGCGGAAACGACAACGTCGATCCGGTGGCGAGCGGCAAGGTTCGCACGTAGAACAGCGCCGTGATCGGATCGCGAGCATTCATGGCCAGCGGCAGGGTCACCGCCGCACCGCCCGTCGTCAGGTGCACCTGACCGCTCGCACCGTCGTACTGGTGTCGTCGATCGATGTGCCGCCCGCTCTCGACGATGGTTTCGAGATGCTCGAGTGGGAGCAGCCGGGAGCTGGCCGTCGTTTCCAGCTTCGCGTCCACCTCGTAAAACTTCGAGACCCACGCAGCGGTCGTCGCGGCCACCGCAAAGCGAAACGCCTCCGCGGCCTTCGGCGGCGCGACTGAGATGGTCGCCTCACCGGCCTGGGCGGCGAGCGGACCGCTCGTCCAGCGCACGCGGTAGGTCGCCGATTCGCCGACTGCGAAATTCGCCGGCCCGGGCTCGGGCGGTGGCGCGCCGCTGGCGGCCACCGTCAGCATCGACGCAGCCTCAGGCGACCACATCACCTGATAGACGCGCTGCGTGCTGAACTGCGCGCGTTCGACGAGGACATCGGCGAACGGGGGCGGCGCCACGATCGGACGATCGCTGACGATGTATTCCGCCCTGAGGTCGCGAAGGGCGAGCAGCGACTCGACCTCCGGGGTGTGGCTCATCGACTCCACGATCGCCGAATAGAACGGCGGCCGAACGCCGCTGTACCCGTTCACGATCGGCCGGCCGTGCTCGAGAGACTGCAGCATGCACGGCGTGTTCACCGTCTCAAACCCCATGGGCAGGCAGATGACGGCCCCCGATCCTGGCTGTGCAGCCAGCCAGGCCCCCGCCTCCGACGACAGCGCGGGCGGTCGGGGGAACGGTACGGCCCCAGAGGCAAACTCGATGCAGATCGCCAGCATGGCGCACGCCGTTACGACCGGCGCTGCACGCGCGAATCGCCGGCGAAGCGCGTCCACGCCGAGAGCCGCCAGCACCGCACCGGCGCATAACGCGAGCACGGTGAAACGCGCGGGCGCTCGAATCGCCTGCATCCCTGGAAGCAGGTCATACAGTCCGCCATACAACCATCGGATGCCGTCGGGCCCGAGCGACAGGACCACGCCAAGACCGCCGACGGTCGCGTAGACCAGCGCGGTCTTTCGAGATGCGCGCCATCCCGCGACCGCGCCGCCGACGGCGAGCAGCATGACGGAGAATCCTGGAAACAGCGACTGTTCGGGGCCGTCTTCACGAGGCAGCCACTGGCCGGGACCAGGCCTCAGCCACTCCGTGCGCCCATAGAGAAGGTTGGTGGGCGGCGCCTGCAGATAACTCACGAGAGAGGCGCTGCCGCGTGCGGCTTCCGACAGGTTCCGCCCGGCGGCCGCTTCACGCGCCACGCGCAAGTAGGGAATCGACCACGGCAGCGCGACCAGGAGCGCGACGGCCATCGCCGCGAGCCCGCGCCGCAGAAGCCGCCAGTCACGCCGGCGCCGCTCGACGAGCGCGAGCACGATCGCCGCGCAGGTAATACCGACGCCGCCGATGATGCCGTAGTACACGGAGCTGATCGCCTGCAGACCCATGACAACTCCGAGCGCGATGGTGTCGGCGCGGCGCTCGGCAAGGAACATGCGCTGCAGGAAAAAGAAAGAGAGCGGCAGAAAGTAGAGTGCCTGAAGCTGAATGTGGTTCAGATGCGTGAAATGGTACGGGGCAAAGCCGAAAATCAGTCCGGCCACATAGGCGGCGGCCTCGCTGCTCACGAGCGATCGCGCCAGGACGTGCATGGCCAGCGCCGAGGCCACCAGGCTGGCCAGCAGCAGGACGTTGTAGCAGAGAACGAGATTGTGCGTCACGGCGTAGACGGGCCACAGGAATAGGGCCTGGAGCAAAAGAGGATCGGAGTAGGCCAGCGTGCCGGTGGCGGGGAAGAAGATGTTGGCGTCGAAGATGCGGCCGCTCAGAAGCCACAGCGGATGCGTCGACAGCGTCTTCAGGTCCCACCCAAGCGTCCAGAGATAGAGCGACGGATCGCCGCTGGGATCGGAAGCGCCGAAGAGCGTCGTGAGATGGAGGACGAGCGGCCATGTGAACAGGGCCGCGGACAGCGCGTATACGGCCGCCGCGATCCAGATCCGCCGCATGACTACCGGTAGTGTAGCCCTGCAGGGTGGCCTCGTCACTCCCGAGGCGACGTGTGCGTCAGTGAATCAGGCTGCGCCCTGGATGGAATCGACGAGGTCTCGCCACATCGCGAGCGTCTTCGGGTTTGCCTCCGACAACTCCGCTCCGCAGGAAATCGAGCCGACCGCCGTGTACCGCGTCCAGACCGGACGCGCACGGACGACGATCGGGAAACCCGGAATGGCCATCTGGAATCGTGCGGGAATGCTGTCTGCCGGCGGCAGCTCCAGGCGAACGCCGCCGTAACTCAGGTCCACGACGCGAGCGGAGCGACGGGCGATGTGCGCGACGAGACCTTCGATGGGCTGCTTGCGCGGCCACCGGCGCTGCGGGTTGCTGTCGGCCAGTTGTCGCGAGACGTTCTCGAGCAGTTGCACCGGCGTGAGTGGCTCCGCCAGGTAGATCGCGCCGTGACGCCTGGCGTCGAACTCGATCACCGTGTCGTGGACGCGGTCCACCAGGATCGAGCGCATGTTGGGATGAGCGGTCTGACTCCGAATGACGAGATGCAGGCCGTTGAACTGGCCGAGACGGACTTCCGAGATCAGGACGTCCGGCGACGTCCGATCGAGCCGTTTAATTGCGGCCTCGAAGCCGACGGCAAAGGCGACGTCATACGCGCTCCCTCTCAGGAGCGACATCGCGGCGGAGTGTTCCGCCTTCATGGCGACTGCGAGGATCTGGGCCATGTCGGGTCTTCGTTTACTCTCGGAGGTGCTACGAGTCGAGCAAGTGGTGTACCGCCCGGAGAACGGCACAAACCGAGTGAGATGCGCGGCGGCTGCGGTCCCGGCGATTTCAGATCTGTCGGGTGACGCACGGGATTGTGAGGAGGGGACCCTGAGCAACGTCGAAGGGTGGAATAATTTCGCCGTGGCCCCACGAGTTCGCTTTGCTCCGTCTCCCACCGGTTACCTGCACGTCGGCGGCGCACGCACGGCGCTTTTCAACTGGCTCTACGCGCGCCGGCATGGCGGCCGCTTCCTGCTGCGCATCGAGGACACCGACGTGGAACGCTCGTCGGCCGACATGGTGACGGGGATTCTCGAGGGGTTACGCTGGCTCGGTCTGAGCTGGGACGAAGGTCCCGATACTGGCGGGCCCCACGCGCCCTACCTCCAGTCCGAGCGGCTCGATCTCTACCGGGTGGCCGCGCGACGTCTCGTCGATGGCGGGCACGCGTATTACTGCTACTGCTCCCCGGATCGCCTTCGCGAGGAGCGCGAGCGGGCGGAGGCGCGCGGCGAAGCCTGGCAGTACGACCGCACCTGCCTTGGCCTCGCCGCGGATCGCATCCGTGAGCTCGAGGCCTCGGGCGCGCCGCGGGCGATCCGCTTCAGGGTCCCCGACGGCGGCACCGCATTCGATGACGCCGTGCACGGACGGATTGCGTTCGACGGGGCGAACATCGAAGACTTCGTGATCCTGCGATCCGACGACTACCCCACCTACCACCTGTCGGTCGTCGTGGACGATGCGGAGATGGAGATTACGGACGTGATCCGCGGCGACGATCACATCTCGAACACGCCGAAACACGTGTTGTTGTTTCAGGCGCTCGGGGCACCCGTGCCTCGCTTCGCGCACGTACCGCTGATTCTCGGCAGCGACAAGAAACGATTGAGCAAGCGGCACGGTGCGACGTCGGTCACCGAATACCGGACACAGGGGTACTTGCCGGCGGCCATGGTGAACTTCCTCGCCTTGCTTGGCTGGTCGCCCGGCGACGACCGCGAGCTGATGACAACCGCGGAACTGATCGAGGCCTTCACGCTCGACGGCATCAGCGGCGGCAACGCCGTCTTCAACACCGAGAAGCTCGACTGGATGAACGGGCAGTACATCGCGCGCCTGCCGGTGGAGGAGCTGTCCGCCGCGGTCATGCCGTTCTTCGAGGCCGCGGGGCTCGACGCGCACCCGCTCGTCACGGACGCGTCATCGCGTCACCGCCTCCTCGAGCTGCTTCGGCCGCGCGCGAAGCGGCTGACGGACTTCGTCGAGCACGCGCGGCCGCTGCTCATCGATGCCGTCGAGTACGAGCAGGACGCCGTGAACAAGCACCTCTCGGCGCCCGATCTGTCAGGGCATGTCGCCGCGCTCGTCGATGCGCTCGCCGCGGTCACGCCCTTCGATGAGGCGCAGGTGGAGGCTGCAGTGCGGGCGACAGCGGCGGCGCGCGGCATCAAAGCCGGCGCGCTGATTCATGCGACCCGCGTCGCCGTAACCGGCCGGACCGTGAGTCCCGGGTTGTTCGAGGTGCTGACGTGGCTTGGGCGCGAGCGAACCCGCGCGCGGCTCACGCGGTTGCTGGATTTTCTCGCGACGCGCGCGTGAGGTGACTTACTCCACGGTCCGGCTGAAGCCGGACACTACGTACGTTGGGTGACGACGACGGTACTCAGTGTCCGGCTTTAGCCGGACCGCGGAAGACGTAGCGTCCGGCTTTAGCCGGACCCGGGGCAGTCCGTCGTTAGCCGGACCTCGTAGTCGGTTCCGCCGACTTGGTGACGAGACGGACGAGGAGCGCCACCAGCACGAGCACCGCCACCACGAGCACGCCCCAGAACAGCCGTGGCGACATCAACACACTCGTCGCCGCATCGGGTGCTGGGGCCTGTTCCGCGCCGGGAACGACGTCGGTCGCGGCCACGCCAATCAGCTGCGGAGCCAACAGGGCCAGGTCGTAGCGTGGCGGCGACAGATCATCGCGTCCATACGCAAGGCGCAGAGCTGCACCTTGTTCGCGGAAGAGCCGCAACCGGTACGCGGGCAACAACACCCGCGCTGAGACCAGCGGCAGCGGACTGTTGTCACCTTCGTCCACGATGACCAGCAGCTCTTTCGCGTCGATTGATCTGAGTGGAACTGTCAGCGTTGGCGCCGGCGCATCCTGGTCCGCGTGAGCCCAGGGCGAGACCACGACGTTCTCGATCCAGGGATCGCGCCGGTTTCTGTTGGGCTCGCGCTCGATGGCAACGGTTACCTCCCGCCTGAAGACTCGTGCCGACGTCGTGAGCACAAGGCGCGGCGACGGCAGCTCCTGGAATGGCCAGCGCAGGCGATACACGCTCAGCATGCGATCGGATGGCAGCGCCGCCGGGCGGGTTGACAATTTCTCCATCGACAGATCGAGCGACAACGGCTCGGATGCGCGCTCGACAAGATACGGTACCTGGCGGCCGGCCGTGTCGATGACCCGCACGTCCGCGAACGGCGCACCCTGACTGTGCGACAGCACCGCCGCGTCGAGTGGCACCGTCACCAGGCCCGCATCGCCGGGAGCGATGGAACGAACGTAGCGAAAGAGATTGGCGTCGAGCGCGGAACCGACGGTCGGCAGTGCTGGTACTGGACTCGATGCCACTTCTCCCGCGGGACGCGCCCGGGCCTCGCCCCATGACGCGTCCACCGTCGCGTCGATCTCGAGCGTGGCGCGGACCGCCTCGAGGTTGTACCGCGGCGCGGCCAGCGAGGGATGGCCATAGCGGGCGACGGCGGCATCACCCGCCGACTCGAAATAGATCCACGGCAGCTCGGCGAAGATCGCGGTCACACCTTTGAGATCGATCGGCGGGTTGTTGCCATCGTCGATCACGAGATCGAGCTGCGGCTCGATGGGTGCCTCGATGGGCACCCGAAGGGCTGACGCGGTCAGGTCTCCCTGCCCCACGCGTTTCAGCGTCGCGGAGCCGAGCGGCGTGGGCACGACTTCGCCGCCGGCCAATCTGGCCTCGAACACGCGGGCCTCGCTGAGCAGGTGGCCGCCGCCGACGTCGAGGTCCAGCGCCACGATCGGCAGCCGTCCTGCGGGGAGGCGAACTCGAAACTGACTGCGACCCGGCTCGCTCGGGCGGCGCTCGAATACGAGCGGCGTCGTGAGCGACGGCGGGGCCATGGCCCGCACGACCTGACGCGCCTCGGCCTGCGCTGGCTGCGCCAACCGCCCGCTCCTCGTGTCGTCCCACGTGAGACGCACGTAGCGGTAGGAGCCGGGGGCAAATGCCAGCTCGATCTGTTTGAGCTGCTCATCCGGCAGATCGAACAGCGTGCCTTCCGCGACCAGGAGCGTCCATCGCGCGCGATCGCCGCTCCCCTCCAGCCGAACGCGCTTGAGAAACGGCGGCGTCAGGCCGGCGATGCGGAATCCATCGACCGTGATCGCCTCTCCAAGGTCGACCTCGAAGCCGCTGCTTTTCAGGCTTGGCGTTTCCACCGGAGCGATCGGCAGCGTGGCCACCCCTTTCCAAACCGGCACGTTCGGTGGATTCGGCACGAGCAGGTACGCCATCTCCTGGCCCGCCGGATCGAAGAACCGGAGATCGGACAGCCCCATGTCGAGAGCGGAACCGCCCTGAAACGGCCTGCCACCGGCGAGCAGCGTGACGTCAATCGCCAGCCGCCGCGGACCTGGCCCACCGGTCCTGACCGGCCGTTCGAACCGGAACTCCTCGGGCGCGGGCGATCGCTGCGCGGCCAGCGTCGTCAGCAGCGCAACGAGGATGGCAGGGACGATGCGAATCGAGGCCTTGGTCACGAGCCTTCCTTCGGCGCCTGCAGCACGAACTTCTGCAGCGCCAGCGCCACGAGCGACAGCGAGATGGCAAGGCCCACCAGAGAGGCCACCCGATAGAGTCCGACAAGGGAACCCATGTCGTAGAGAAACGCCTTGAACATCGTGACCGCGATCAGCGCGACCGCAGTCATGCGTCCCGGTCGATTGTGCAGGTAGATGCCCGCCGCCAGCAGACCAAGCCCGAAGATCAGCCAGCCGACCGTGTATGTGAGGTCCTGCGCGATCGTCACTCCGAACCTGAACGTGATCTCCGGCCCCGTCGCGTAGAAGTCTGCGATCTCGATGTTCAGCAGCAGGAAGAGGAGGATCACGCCGGCAGGCGGGAGCAGCCTGGACGCGCGCAACGACCAATCGGCGGACGGGACCAGTTCATCATCGGTGCGCGAGAGCCACCAGGCAGCCACGAACATCGCGACGCCGCAGGTGAGATAGGCGTAGAGATACCAGTTGAGCACGAGCATGCCACGCGGCTCGTACACGAACACCGCCTGGTTGAGCGCGAGCCGCGCGAAGACCACGGACAGCAGCGCGACCGCCGCGTAGAGCAGGCCGCGATGCGGGATGCGCCGGTACAGCCACGCCAACGCCGCGCCCTCGAGCGCCCAGCCGATGGTGATCCATTGCTGCCGGAGCTGCAACGGAATCGCCACCGTGGCGAAGCCGAGGGCCGTGGCCGCGACGATCGCGAGCCGCGCGAGGTCGCGTCCACCAGGTGGCTCGAGGCGCAGCAGCTTCCACAGCAGCAGCGCCATCACGATGCCCTCGACCACCGGTACGACGCCGACGAACGTGGACATGCCGCCTTGAAGGAAGGCGTTCCGCCCCGCGAAGAGGAAGAAGAGGCTGCCGGCGATGGCGGTGAGAAAGGGATCGCGCGATTCACGCGCGCGCCGGCCAAGGACGAAGGGGTAAAGCGCAAATACCGCGTAGAGCGCCGCGGACAGCGTGAGTCCCTCCAGCCACGCGGCCGGCTCGGGATGATGGTCGTGCCAGGCAATCGTCGCCAGCCAGGCGGGAATGACCGCGGCCGAGCTGATCCACTCCCATCGACGCGCCCACGCGAGCCACAGAATCAACGCCACGTTGATCGCATGCCAGAGCGTCAGCGCCACGAGCGGGGGAGGAGTGTCCACAGACGACACCGCGATCAACGCGAACTCGCCGATGAACAACGTGCACATCGCGCCGACAGAGGCGGCCGGGCCCTCGACGCGGCGCCCGATCCACAACCAGGCCAGTGCGTAGGCGATCACGGCCTCGGCGGTCACCAGCGCGACCGACGACCACGCGCCGCCGAGTGAGACGAGAGCCCACCCTTGCACGATGACCGCGGCGGCGGTGACAGCTGCCGCGTGGAGCAACCCCACTCGGACGAAGAGCGAGGTGGTGCTGACCGCGAGCGTCATCACCAGCAGCGCGCCGAGGGCCGGCCATGGTGGCGTTGACCACTCAGGGTTCTGAAAGATGAAGAAGAGGAAGACGTGTCCGACGAGGCCAAGTGACGTCGTCGTCGGGAATCCGATGCCCTCTGGCCGCGGAATTCCATGTCGCTCGGTTTCAGCGTGGGCCCACGCATACCCGCCGAGCATCACCAGCGTGAGACCGACCAGGACGATCAACGACGGGAGGAGCCCGACGACCGCGGCCGCGTTGGCCCACCACACGCCGAGGACGAGCCAGGAGAGCACGCTGCCGACGGCTGACAGGAGCGGCAGGCGACCCGCCGCACTCTCGACAAAGAGTCCGGCGTTGAGAATCGCGAGAAGAAACGCCATGCCCCAGAGCCCCGCTGCCGCGGTTGGCCCGGCGGCGAGAAAGAGCAGGAGCACGAGGCTCGCGAGGACGACCGCTCCCGCGCCCCACGTGGGCTCGAGGGGACGTCCCATGCGGCGGGCGGCAATCGGCACGCCGAGGAAGAACACGCCGAAGACCGCATAGAGAAGCACGGCCGCGCCGAGCCGCTCGGCCAGCAGATGGGTGGCCGACCACGAGGCTTCAGCCGCAAGGGCGAAGAACGCCGCAATGAAGAAGAGGGCCGCATTGGGAATGGCGAGCGCGCGCCACGCGATGAGTGCCAGCAGCGCGAAGAGCGTGCCGAAGAGCATCGCCGGCGATGCCGTGGCGGGCTCGATCCGCGCCAGGACCGGAAAGACAAAGAGCAGAAGCGGCGCGGTGTAGATCGCGCTGGTGCCGAGCCCGTCGAACGGCCGTTTGAGACGCTCGGCAATGAGCGGCGCGATCGCGTACAGCACGACGCAAAGCGCAGCGACAATCGTGGCCATCACCCATGCCGTGCTCGCATAGGACTGGGCGAGCCAGATTGCGAACACGAGCAGCGTGGCGCCGCCACCGACGGCGTGCATCAGCTCTTCGCGGCGAGCCACCGCGATAGCGAACAGGCCGACGTCGAGCAAGAGGAGGAAGCCGAAGAGCAGCGTCGCGTGCGCGCCGAAGCCGGGCACGGCCGCGAGATAGATCGCAAAGGCCAGCGGCATGAGCGAGGCCGCCAGACCCGAGCTCTGGAGAACCGCGGCGGTCTGCTCGTCTGCCTGGTCGGCATTCGCGAGACTGCGCCGTCCCAACGTGAGGGCGACGAACGATGTCACCGAGAACAGGAGGAAGATGCCCATTGCCAGCGAGAGCTGGTTGGACGTGAGGAACGTGATGACCCAGCCCCATTGGTAAATCGCGGTCAGCGCCAGGGTCAGGATGGTGAGCAGCGGCCATCCCTTCTTGTGGGCGACCCACGCCAAACCCACGTTCAGCAGCAACAAGTACGTGAAGAGCGGAATCGGCTGGTTCTGTCCCGTGGACAGCAGCGCCGGCGTCGCGAAGCCGCCGAGCAGACCGAGAACGGCGATGAACCGCGAGTCGTGGCGAATGGACAGGACAACGGCCAGCGCCGTGACCAGCGCCAGCAGTCCAAAGGTCACGATGTTCGCGCTCACGAACCCGATGTCTGGAATCAGCTTCCAGAGCGCGTGGGCGGCGAAGAAGGTCGAGAACAGGATCGCGATGGCTGCCGCGTCGAGCGCATTCGCGGTCACGCGATACTTGCTTGCCGCTTTGAGCTCACAGACGACGAGGAGGGCGGTCGCGACGATGATGCCAATGGCGACACGGACGGGTGGCCCAAGCCAGCCTTGATCGATCGAGTAGCGGAGGAAAAACACGGCAGCCAGTACGAGCGCGATGCCCGCGACGGCGGAGAACAGCTTCACACCAACCAGGTCCTCCCAGTCGATGGACAGCCGCGGCATGGCCCAAGCGGGCTGTGATGGTGCGGGCTCCTCTGGGGTCGGCTCGACCGGGGGACGTCGATAGCCCGGCGCCGGTGGTGGAACTGGGGCCGGGACCGGTGGCGGGACGACCGGCCGCGGAGGCGTGGCATCGGGCGCTTTTGCGGCTGGAGGTTGTTCACCTCGTGGTGGAACAGGCTGCGGCGTGGCCGCCGGTTTCGGCGGAGCCGCAATCGGTTCCTGACGAGCGGTCGGCTGCTCCTCCGCGGCAGGCGTCACGCCGTCTCGTCTGAGTCGACGCAACTGCTCGGTCAGATCCTGAAGCTCCCGCTGCTGGCCTGAGACGTCACTTTCAAGTCTGGCCACGCGGGAGCGTAGACCGAGGACGAGGGGGATGCCGACGAGGACCAGGATCCAGAGCAGAAACATCACACGCTCACTTTCCTGTGCTGGTGGTGCTCGGAGCCGCCGGGGCCTGGGATCGGAAATGGGGTTCTTAGCCGCTACAAGGATGCCACTGAATGGCGGCGCCGTGGTGAATCCGATTCACTTACAGCTTTCACGTGCGCGGTCAGCTTGCGTGCCCCGCGAACGAGCCACTACAATTGGAAGTTCCTGCCCTCGTGAGGTTCGCGGCCGAATACTGGGAGGTCGTTCAACGGTAGGACACGGCGCTCTGGACGCCGTTATCGGGGTTCGAATCCCTGCCTCCCAGCCATTTCACTCGATTATCGAGCAATTCTGAATGTTTTCAGCGATTGTCGAGTTCGATCGGGCCTGAGTGACATTTTTGAGTGACATTTCGATTGTCGCGGACGATGGCCTCCAAGCGATCTCCTGCGAGGAATCGGAGCTGATGGAGGTGAATCCCTAGACGAGACCAGAGGCGCGCTTGTTGGCCGCGGGTGAGTTCGCGTTGATTGTCGAGACCATCGCACTCCTCACGAGATATGCCGAAGCATGGCGCATCAGCGTCTGGCACTGGACGCGAGGCCGATCTTGTCCGTGACACCGCGCTCACCGTCCGCGCTAGAATTGATCTCTACAGCGAAACGAATCGCGCAGGGGTTTCATCATGGCAAGGCGAAGCGATGTTCACATTTCCCGCGACGGCGGCCGATGGAAGGTCAGCCAAGGGGGTTCCAGGGTCTCGTCACACAATACTCAGGCGAACGCGATCGATGCAGGCCGACGCGAAGCGAAGCAAGACGCAGTCGATCTCGTGATCCACGGGCGGGACGGTAGGATTCGATCCAAGGACAGTTACGGAGCGGATCCGCTTCCGCCGCGGGATCGCGAACACTGAGAAAGTGGCCGGCCGAGCGGCCTACGCCTGATGTCCTGGAAGCGTCTCACGCTGAACAGCCGGCCGGCCAAAACTCAATCCAGGCTCCACCTCGACGAGTCCGTGCCCGCTTCCGTAGAACGATTGCTCGTCGAACTCGGATATCGGTTTAGTACATCGAAAGCACAGGGTTTGATGGGCCACTCGGACGTCGATCAGGCGGCGTTCTGCTGGCGAGAACGCCGCACGCTGCTCACATTCGATTGGGACTTCTTCGGTATGGAGGAGTTGCCGTACCACCGAACTCCCGGAATCGTTGTTATCGACTGCGATCGACGACGAGCCAAGGATATCTCCCGCGCGATCGACACACTGGCAAGGTTCGAGCACACGATCGGCGCGGTCCAACGAGGTACGCACGTTGTCGTTCGGGCGGATGGTCACGTTGGCGTCTGGACGGGACCGAACCTCAGGATGCCGCCAGCGTTCCGCTATCGATTTGATGAGCAGTTCCGGCCGCTGGTCTGGCGACCATAGGGCGAACTCCCACAATCGGAGCTCACGATGAACAGGCTGACGCTGCTGAGGGGTTCTCGAAAGTCCAAACCTCGGCTGCCCGCCGCCGAGAAGCGAATTCTCGACACGATCGAGATGTCAGCACAAGTTCGCACGATGCTTGAGGCACAGGTAGTCGCCGAAGCAGACCGCAAGGACCGGTTGATGCGGACGGTAGGGCGGTGGTTGCGAGAGGAACTCGCGGATAACGAAATCACGGTAGCCGCGCGTCGTGTCAAACGTATGACAGAGCACGTAATGGCTGCTGCGTACAGTCAAGTCAGCGAGATCCTCGAGCGCGAAGTCCGCCGCCGACAACGCCTCCTGCGCGAACGTGATCGTCGATAGTGTACGCCCGGTGCCACGTAGATCTCGTTGATTGAACTGCTCACAAAGGGCGACGGCAATGGGACCGCTGAGGCAGGATGTCACTGGCGAGAACACGATTTCTCGCAGCCAGACCAAGAGAACGGATGTCCTGGAGCCTCAGACATGGGCCACGCCAAGCTCATTGACGAATTCCTCGAAGGTGAGTAAGCGGAAGGGCGGATTCGGTATCACCGCCGCTGTCGCGCGCAGGTCTCCATCGTCGCTCACCATAATGTCCATTGACGCCGCGGCCGCATAGTGGTGGGCGTCATAGCAGTCGCTCCCTCGCACTCGCCGATTTTCGCCTACGTTCAGATGAATCCGCGCCATCCTGTACGCGTAGAAGTGCCAAATGGTCTGAAGGGTCGACGGCGCGGGCCAATGAGCACGATCGGCAGAAAGACCAAGTCGCTCTCGATTGTTTGCCATGTGGTCACTAACCCAGTCGTCCACTTGCGCCTCGGCATTCCGCCACCACTGGCGAGTCCGCTCAAGCGGCCGGATGTCCGCCATTTCAGCGAGCCGGTTGCGAATGTCATCGCGGCGATCGTTTTCGTCCGCCTCAAACTGGGCGAACACCGCTTGCGTCAAGCGAGGGATCTGTTCGAGACCATGTCCCTTTCTGAGCGCCCGGCGAACCGTCACGGCCGTACCGAACCACTCAAGCCGCTCACTTTGTCCTCTTAGACTGCCATTGGTGACTTCGGCTTCGCCGAGTTCGTCAGTCGCACGCAACAAATTGAACTGCGAGGCATCCAGCAGCAGTCCCATCACGCGATGATATTTCGCCGCATCGAACTCAAGGAGACCGAGCACCTCTTCTAGCAGAGGGTAGGACACGAAGACGCTTATGTCTCCGGTGTTGACGCGCCGCCTCAGTTGATCGCGGGCCAATGATAGGACATCGGGATTCCACGCGGGATGGGCATCGAAGTACCCCACTGCGTTTGTATCCAAATATACGTCCATGCTGGGTTGCGGCCGTCGGATGACCCGAGGCGGAGGACATAGGCGTTGGGCCGAAGACATGACGAGTCAGCATCGATAATGACGGTCCCCAGGAGTCGACCTAGCTCGACGTCATTCAGTATCGTTGCCATGATTCGGGTGCGTCAATGAGTGATCGACTCGCTCCCGCTACATTGACTCAAACATCACGCCTTTTGCCGGTGGAGCGGTAAGCTCCAGTTCTGCCTCCGTGAAGTTGTGCTCAGCAAGCTGATTCTTGGGACCGAACCATCGGCACTTGTACTTCTTTTCTGTCTCATAACTTTCCCAGACGTCGTATCCGACAACCGTCATGACCGGACCGCCTGACTTGAGTCTCACGGTTGATCCGTTGGCAAACTTCTGATCCATGATGCGGTAATTCTACTGCGGCTGTGCGTGGCCGCCACCAATTCGTTAGCACTGTTTGAGAATCTGAACGCTCAGACACGCCGCCTTCTCGCCGAGACCGGTCACGATTCCGGCGCCGCTGGCATGGGCAATTCACCTGTCCGTTCGACCTTGATGGAGACGAGCCTTGCCGCACTCTTGACGAGATCACGCCGTGTTGAGTCAGGAATCGACAGTTCAAGCTGCTGCGCGGTCGCATTGTTGATTGTTGCGGCATCCGTCAGCCTCGCTCGGAACAGAGCCAAATAGTCACCGCGACTGAGCGCCCGTTTGGTTCGTTTGGCAAGCCAGACCATGGCAGTGGGAACCCCCAGCTCTAGCTGCACATTCAGGGAATCGACTAGGGAAGATGTCCTATCAACGCCCCCGGGATCGGGCGGGTTGAGGATTTCTGCAATGCGACCAACTACGCCGATCAAGTCCCGAGTTCGCTCCGCGACCGACCGAATCGGACCCGATGCGTTCTCTGACGGTAAGTGCTGAAGCAGCGATGCTTCCAGGCGCTCGAGTTCGACGCCTTGCACCCACAGCAAGACCGCCGCAAGCCGCTTGCATCTGGCCGTGATTGCAGCCGGTTCTGCGTCCCACAGCGCGCGCGTTAGGCTTCTCGGCAGATTCTGCTGTTCCGGAACCGCCTGCCACCGATTCCTCTCCTGAGTCGATTTCTTGTGGATGGGCAAGTAGACCTCATCGAGTTCGACGGTCACTTGCGCGGCGGCCAGAAGCGTCTCTGCCCTTAGACTCGCGACCGAAACGCCGCGGAGCGCCGCGGCGACCCTGACTACGCTTTCAACGGCGACGCCGAGTTGGCCGGCAACCTCCCCAAGAGGGGTCAGCCGCAGGCGGCCTTCGTGTGTCTCTGCTAGGCCTGAGGCGGTGAGTCTTTGGACGGCTCGGCGAATATCGGCTTCTGACCATATTCGACCGGTCTGGAAGGCTGCGAATGTCGATTGCAGGAACGCGACGATCTCAGATTCGCTCAGGCCCGGTGCCTTGGCCGCCGTCGCTGTCCCGAGCACTCGGCAGACCGCCGTCAGAAGATCCTGCTGAGCGAAGCGCGATTGAAGAGACTCAGGATTACCACGCACGTACGTACTCCAGAGGTGATATTCATCTCCGGACGTTGGAGCGATCAGGAATGATTTACCCTTCGGGGTCCAACCGAGCCGGCCGGCACGGCCCACCATATTTTTGTACTCGGCGACCGAATAAGGCGTCTGACCGGGGTGCATTAATCCCTCTATAACGACCGACCACGCAGGTGTATTTACACCCATGGCGAGCGTGGTTGTAGCGACCAGCACCCTCACACCACCGTCTGGATTGCGGAAGCTCAGCTCGATCGCTTCGCGCTCCTCACGATCAAGATCTGCGTTGTGAAAAGCAACACCGCCCTCCAAGCACTGACGCAATACCGCGGAGGCCGCCGAGGGATCACCTGCCGGCAGCGCCGTCAGAACGTCCCTGGCAGCTGGCAGACCCAGCGATTGGGCCAGATACTGTGCCGTCGCGCGCACAACAGGCTTCGTGTCCCTGAAGACAATCACTTTCTCACCCGCCTTCGCCAATTGACGAGTCAGCGGAATGATGACGTCCTGTGAAGAGCCTTTGCGGTATTCAGGAGATACATAGCCGCGGACGCTCTGTTCAGCCTTACTCGTATCGATGTAGTGGAAATCCCCTCGCAGGTTTAGCACGCCCTCTTCCAAGGGTACTGGACGTTCCGTTGACACCAAAAGATTCGCGCCAAGCCATCGGTCGAACCCGTTGGTATCGCCGATGACGGCGGACAAGGCGACGAGTTGCGGCTCTACCCCGAGAGTGCGCTGAGACCGCAGGAACGTGAGAAGGAACTCAAGGTTGGCGCCCCGGCCCTCGTCGGTGATCATCTGAACCTCATCGACTACGATCAGTCCGACGTTCCTGAGCAAGAAAAACGCGGTGACTGCCAACGACGCGAAACGCTCATACGTCAGAATCGCGACGTCGAACTTGCCCCGCAGCAGTGCTGAATCGTCGTCAGAAATCTCGCCGGTGGAGCGGACGACACGCATTCCGACAGGCGCGTATTTGCGAGTCAAGTCATCGTACTTGTCATTCACCAACGCGCGCAGAGGCAGCAACACGAACGATCGCTCGCCACGGAAGTGCGCACGCAAGGCTGCGAGTTCGCCGATCATCGTTTTGCCGGAGGACGTCGGGGCGCTCACAACGAGGTGATCCCCGCTGAAAAGGCCCTTGTGATTGATTGCATCGAGCTGCAATCGATTCAATCCTGGAATGCTCTGCTGCAGGGCGGCGATCACGGGTGCGGGGAACCCATGCGGCTCCAACGAGCTCAATGCATCGGTGACGGGCGCAGACGAAGGGTCTGGAAAGAAACCTCGGAATATCGCGCCAGGTGACAACGGTGGGAGCCGAACATCGCCGTCGAGAGTGCCCCGCAAGGCTGGCTCCTGGACATGCCGAAACTCCAGAGCCGCCTTCTGGACGGCAGTCGTCACGAATTGTGCCAGACCGAGGAATGGAATCGCGCCTGCGTCGATAACTTCTGGCGTACCCCTTAAGCCGGTGAGCAAGTAAAACGAAAACAGGCCGTGTCCCTTGCGTCGGTCTTCCATCGCTGCTTGATCAGCGCCGGCGGCGGTTAGAATCACTCGACCGGCTCCGCCAATGCGCTGCAGCAGCGCTTCGGCTGAGGCAGCACCACGTAGAGCAACCGGAGAGTGAAAGACCTTCGCGCCCGCCCCACCGGCAAAACAGCAGTCGAGACACAGAATCACGTTGCGCGCGGGGATTGTCGCGAAGTATGTGACGAGTTCCTCAAGGTGGATGGTCGATGCATCGAGCGCCAAGGGGTCAGCGTCGTGCGCAATCAGGTGGTGCGTGTCCGAGCCATGTCCAGAGAAATGAATAAACACAAGGTCGTTGGCGTCAGCGTTCTGGAGTGCTGTCAGTTCACTAAGCACCTTGACTTTGGTAGCATCGTGATCCAGCAGCAGGACGCAGTGGTCAGGAGCCAGCGTATCCGCAAACAACGCGTACAGAGCGCGTGCGTCTCGAGCCGAGCAGGATAGATTGCTGATTTCGTTGGAGGCGTACTTGTCGACGCCTACGAAAAGCCCCCGGAATACCATTTGAGAGGAGTTAATTGCGGTGGATCCATTATGCGCCGCTGTTTATCTTGTCGCAAGGCGAAGGCGATAAGTGATTCCACCGCACGCGCCATGTCTCAATTGGACACATCGCGACGCCACGCAGGCCACTCGACTCCCCGGCCGAGCGTTTCCAACATCAGCGAGATCGCGTCACGAGTCGCCATGTAGTGTCTCTGTATCCGGGCCTGCCGCGAAGACGTATTCGCCATCTCGGACAGATTGATCGCCATTGTCTCATCCACCTGCGCAGCCGACGCAGATCCATCAGGCATGTAAGAGAGCTCGTGTGACACCTCGAAAATCGTGTGCAATGAAAGAAGGCGACGGCGCACTGACTCTGTTGTCGCGGCCTCGACAGCGGAACGGTGCACGAAGATGCGAAGGCCCATGGTGTCAGAACGTTCAGCCCGGTGAGCGTTAACGACCCCAGTACCCAGAAACTGCGCGGAGATCACTTCAAGTCCATACGTCGATTCGTACGAAAACCGCTGCGTGACGAACGAGCCGTAGCCGATTCCAACGCGAAGCGGCAGCTTGCGAAACATGCAAGTTCGCATGAACTTCTCGGCGAAGCCGAACATGTCACTGTCCTTCTCAGAAGCCACGAAAAACGAGTCCGAGAAGACGACTGCGGAAACCGGCGCACGCAACGGGATCTCTCGAAGTGCCCTTGCCAATTCGTTGTGAAACGAGGAGTAGCGGTCAGACAAAGGGTTCTGCCAACCCATCGAAGCTGCAAGCGCGGCCTTGCCGCCGCGCGCTTTCAAGGCGAGATCTACCGGCTCTGGCTCCGGGCTGTCCTCGACCAGAGATGCGAACCCCATCAGATCGCCGAAGACTACGAAACGGTTTTCCGCCATGCGGACAGATGCTAGTTGCAGGCATCGACATGTGCAAGATATGTGGTCGCGGCGAAAAGTCGGGTCTTCGATAGTGCCTTCTGGGCTTGACCAACTGGCGGGCCACTCGACACTCTCGAAGAGAAACAAAAACGACCCCCCCGGGAGGTCAAGATGCGCATTCCCAACGAATTTGGCTTGGTTCGAGAGGGTCTTCTGGTCGCCAATCCGAACTGTCAAAGTGAACAAGACGGCCTCCCCAGACTGAGTTCTACGGTACGCGCCTTCGTCGACGCTTCAGCTCAACTGCCGCCTGGGAAGCTTCACTCTCGGACCGCGTGCCATGCAGACGGAGATGTAGCACAGATGCAACGCTGTCACCGGCGTTCCGAATCCGATGCGTCTTCTCGGCATCGTGATGAGCGACGTGGCTACCAGCCACTATTGGTCCAAGGACGTCCGCCCTGTCGCGGTCCAAGAACTCGATTGCGATCGCACCCTCAAGCGGTACTAACATAGACGTTCCCGACTGAGTGTTCGCGACCGTGTGGCGTCCTGGCTGCAGCGTAAGCCACGAGACAGATACTTCAGAGCATGCCAGACTCCGGACAGGAATTTCGAATGTGATACCTGCCTGACGGCGAAGCAGGGATGCTCCGCGATTCTTGCCTGGCGCTTGAGACTGTAGCTCGTATATCGCCCGCACGATCGATGCGATGTCCACCCAATCCGTATGACCTTCGGTGGGAGTTCGATGTACCACAACGTGTCTAGAACAACTCGGAATGAGAAACTCACACAAGAGAAGATCGAAGACGTCATACAATTCGGCGATAGCTGGAATGAGCGTCTTCCCGACCGTGTATTGATTCGTTTCGACTTCCCACAGCCACTGGTCAAGCGTTGCATAGGGGGCCCGTCGACCGCTGCGTGGCCGGAAGTATGATCGTTCATCGTGCACGCGCCGCAAGAACGATTTGGCCGAAGCAAACTTTGGCTGACGCAGACTTCTGAGTAGACGCACTAACCCTCGCGAATTGCGAACGTGATCGACCGACATTGGGTCCCATGAGCCAGGCTCGTCAAAAACACTCAAAACCCCACTCCATGCGCTCCAGTCCCGCTCAGGACGCCTAGACTTCTGGCCGCCACTAAACATCTCCACAACAGATTGGCGTATCGCGTGTCTCCCATCGATATGAGTCAGTTGGGCAAATCTAATCACGAAGAGGTGCGCTTCGTCGTCGTCTGTATTCCTAATGACGTGATTCTGTTCGGCGTTGAAGTGCGTGTACGAATGTTTCATTAGCCGGACGCTTAGTCCGCTGTCAAGAACGTCGACCACAACGGAACCATAGAGCACCGCGACGAATACGTCTCCGGCAAACTGCTCTCGTGACGTGAAGCCACCGGGCTCCAGACGCATGTAAGCAAAAGCCGCATCCGTTCCCCTCAATCTCTTGTTGGGAACACCAACTTGAAGCTTGTCGCCGTACGTCCATTCTGTATCAGCGACACTCCCGAAGTGTCCCATCGAACATCGTTCTGAGCCCTTCAGGGCTTGGTTTGGTGATGTCGGCAGTTCGAGCAAGAGACAGTCATCGGGCACTGATTCCGACAACAGAGCGTCAAGAAGCCGTCGGTCAACGCCCACGGCATCCGCCACGCCGCGTAACTCTGAAAATGAAGTACTGAGCCGGTTCGACTCAAAATGCCTAAAGAGCGCGTCCCATCCAGCCAGTGCCGATTCAGGGTAGCTGCCCTGCGTATAGGCCCAACTCGATGCGTCGTGGTCAAGATCGCGCGGAGTCGTCCAGGAACCTGATTGACGTTCGAGAAACCGCCTAAAGTCGGCCAGTCGTATATGAGCAGCACGCTCCTCGCTTAACCGCTCCCAGCGTGTCGGCGGTGCCTGCAAGCCCTGACGGACGAATCCAACGTAGCAACGCTGTGATGGGATCGTGAGAGCGATGGGATCGCGTCGACCCTCATGATCGTAGTAGTCTCTCAGACGGGCCGTTAAGCGGGCCTTGTAGACCGCGAACCGATTGAGAGCCGATCTCTCCTCCGTCCCGAAGAATGCTCGGGCCACATCGACGGTGTTAAGTTCAGGAAATTCAGGTTCGCGAAGCGTTCGGGTTGCTAGATAGTCGAGTAACTTCCCGCTAGAATTGTCAAACGACTTGTCCTGAAGAATGCGGACAACCTGGTCCCATTGAGCCTCGCTGATCGGTTCTGGTATTGCAGCTTTATCCATGGGCTGCCATGCCGCTGGCCCCATCGATGCTCACCGGCGCAACACCTCCAGCCCTCTTCGATAGACCACGCCGTCGCAGCTGGTGAAGTCGCTGACTTCGGGTGAGGGTCCCGCTGATGGCACTCGCCTGCCTCGGTCTCCTGCCGGCGTAAAGCATCGATTTTATGGCCATTAGGGTCGCTTCTGCACTCTATTCGCCTGGACGATAAGCCTCTGAAACACGCCGCCCCCCGCACATTTGATTACTGTAATGTAGTAGACATTACAGTAAGTACATGGTAGAGATCAAGCGTACAGACGCACAGCTCTCTTTGCGCTGCGGCTGGCTCACGAAGAGCTTTGGCTGATGATCTTGGAAGTTTCGTTCTTGCCAGAAACGGTTGACCCTCGAGAGCCTCGTGGGAGATGAACATGACGGCGACATCACGCAACCATGAGGGACACGAAGAACGGAGGCGAGCATCAACCAAGACACCGCCCAGACCGCTGATCGGCCTCGCGGCCGACTCGGGTACAGTGCCAGTAGTTGGTCGGGCCGACGGTGACGTAAGTGGTGACTCATTCGAGACGGTGCTCTTCGTACGATACGAGCGGAGGGTCACGGTACGCCGCGAGCGAAAGCGGACTGGGCCAACAACTACTTCACACTACTTCAAATTTCTTGAGAACAGAGTTGTCAGACTGGGGGCGTTTGCCAGCATGTGTGCGTTTGTCGTAGGAACGGTCATTCATGCCTTCCGAGAAGCCTTGCCTAGCGTCGGCGACCATCCGGTTGTTGCCGGTGTCATCAGCGGATGCCTGTTAGGCTGGATCGTCATGCGATGGGTCACAGCCCGCAATGGATGAAGGCCTCAGCTGAATCACCCGTAGTCGACGGTTTCCAAGTGGCGCGATTAAATTAATCGTCGGCGTCGAATGCACGCCGGACACGACACACCCCACCTCCCTGCCAATCGTCATTCTTCCAGCGGGATGGATGCCAATCAGATCAATCAATAGCCTCATGGCCATGCGGGGGTGATTGCCGTTGTGCGGCAACCATTCGCGAACGAACCCGGCCTACATGTAGGAGTGTCCGGGGAATCGAACGGACGCATGGCATTCGAGAATCACTGATGGGTATGTCCCGCTTGGCAACCAGAAGAGTGGATTCTCGAATCGAAGACGACTCCGCTTCATGATGTCGTTCTCAGGATATTCAAGCAGTTGACGCGTTCGAGAGTCGATCTTGTGGAGCTCCAAAAGATCAGGTCTCGAATACGTCAAATACTTGAATATCCTTTGAGAACGGCTCCATGATGCGGAGTCGTTTTCATTCGAGAATCCACGCTTGCGGTTACCAAGCGGGACATACCCATCAGTGATTCTCGGAGAACAAAGCGTCCGTCCGACTCCCTCGGCGGCTGCCATAAAGTCGGCTGGGCATAGGCGTTGCTTCCAGACTCGTCGGGAGTCACTCGACACGCTATTTCGTTCGCAACACACTGTGACAAGCATTGGATTGGCTGCGCGGGTGGAGACATTTGTCCACCTAGCAGTTGAATACCACTCAAGGTGGCGCCGCCACGTTCGTCTGGTCTGGACGAGGCACTGTCCTTCGACGAGAGGTGATGGCGTGGTCAGCGAAACTCCGTGACGTCAGACTCGCGAACCGCATTGAACAGAGGAGGACGGGAGTATGTACCGCTGGACTCGACCTGCCTGGGCCCTCATCCTGCTGACCGTTGTAGGTTCCCACTCCGCCGAAGCCGAGCAGATCCTCGCTCCTTATGCGCTTGCAAGCTACTCGTTCACCGCGTCCTACCAGGGTACGCAGGCGCTTCATGAATCGGGCAGCGTTAGCCCACCCATCGGGGCTGCTAGCCTTACCGGGGACGCCCAAGGCAGCTTCCAAGGGGACGCGTTTGATTTCAGCGCTTCCGCGTCGTCGACGGGCTTGTCACTTGACCGGTTCGGAAACTTCACGCTTGATTTCGGCGCCGCCGCCTCGCTCAACTTCGACACGGACGGGCTCGACTCCCGCTTTCTGAGTCGCGCAGATGCGGCGTCGCTGAGTTTCTTCCTGTTCGATTATGCCCCGTGGACGAACCGTCCAGGTGTGGCCACGTTTTTCTTTCACATCGACGGCGTGGTCTCCAATGGGGCCCAGAGTTCGGAAGAGGCGGCACTGTTTGTCGACTCTGGCAGGGCGGCACCACTGAATCCATCAAATCTCTTTGGGCAATGGTCGATCGACTTCATCTCCGGCAACAACTGTGTGAAGTGCCAGATTTGGGAGTTTCCGCAGTCGACGAGCCAGACTGTTGCGGTCAAGATCCCTTTCGCATACGGCCAATGGAATGCATTGTCTCTTGACTTCGTAGCGGTCGTGTCCGCGTTGTCGCCACGCGGCACAGGGCAGGGGGCTGCCGACTTCTCGCACACTCTGACGCTCATGAATGTGGTGGCGGAGGACGAAGACGGAAACTTGGCTCCGGATGCAAGCGCGCGAGTGGTGTCCACGACACAGGTGCCGGAGCCCTCCTCGCTGGTCTTACTGGTAGCCGGTCTGGGCCTATTGGCTGCATGCGGAGGTCGAGCTCGACATCGCCGCGATCAGTCGCTTCTTAACTGTTGAATCGCCTGGACTGAGCGATGGCTTTAGTGCAACGGCTCAGTCTTGGCGTGGCGACCTTCATGGGGGAATGTCTCGAATAGGGTCAGGCACTCTCATTGCTGATTTGACGCGACGAGGGCGGTGGACATCAAGAAGTCGGTATTTCCGCGCCGTCACAGTGATCTCTGTCGGGTGTCGACTTTGCAAGGCTAGACTTTTCAAGTCAACATTTCTCGGCCCGAGAGAGAGCGAACAACTCTCGTCACTCAGGAGGAACCAGCTCTGTTATCAGTCTGCTCAGCAAACCATGTGGGCAGTTGTGGAGCAGTAACACCTTGTGAGCTTCCGGAATGGCTGTCGCTCTTCGCCTTTGCGAGAAGTGTGAGTGGGCTACCACCCCGACCTATCGAAGAGCACAAACATGACGCCCGCTCATGTGCTCGGGCGGCGGTTTCCTTGAGGTTTTGGCGACTTCGATTTCAAACATCTGGCTGGCTTGGCCAGAGTCGCAGCCGCGGGGATGACCTTCGTCACAGTTCAACCCAGATCTTAGGAGCAACCTACGTATCATCAGCTCAGTCATAGCGTCCGTTCGATTCCACCTGGGTTATCGGCCGAAGATCTTAAGAAAGAGATTCCAAGCCAAGCAGCCAAGAAGACACAGCACCTGAACCGTCATCGCGAATCGGATAAACCACTGGGGTTTCCCGTCAGCGCGCATCGCGGCTCTAGACTCCAGCAGATCGCCGGCCCAGGGCTCGAGCATTGTTCGCGGTACGAAGTAGGCGAGCACCCTGAGGGATCTGTGATGTTCGAAGGAGGCGTCACGATCCAAGTATTGTCGCCGGATGAACCGAACGTCTGACTGGAAGCTCAGCCAATCCGGAACTCCAACGATGACGCGAGTCGCCACGTTGCTGGGAAACATGCGGTCGCGAAGCATCTGATCAGCCCAGTCAATGGCATACCTCAGGTCCCAGGTCAATTTTCCCCGATCCGCGACCGCGTCCAACACACCTCGCCCCCGGAGTTCCTCTACTAGGGCATCTACTGCTTCGAACGTAAAGACCCATGGTGCGAGTTCTACTGATAGCGGGACGTTGACTCTGTGGTCGGCCAGAATCGTGTGGATCTCCCGCGCGAGAGCAGGACGCACACGGCTGACTATCTTCCGCACCCGACGAGTGCGGCGCTTCTCGGCGCGATGCTCTCTGCGAAGTCTGCGCTGCTCCTTGTTACTCACCGTGACAGCTCCAGCCCCGCGGGCATGAACAGGTCACGCAAAGCGGACAACACTCGTCGACCCAACCCCGTAACTCGGTAGTACCGGCGACGAGCTCCCTTCCGCTCGTTTGATGATGCTTCCCACCGTCCTTCCACTAGCCCCTTTTGTTCCAGGCGATTGAGCAAGGTGTAGACACCGCCAAGCGAGAGCCTTCCGCCTCGTTCCTTGATCTCATTGACAATCTGGAGTCCATACGTCTCTCGCTCCAGCAAAACCGAGAGAATTGCACCTTCAGTTGGCGAGATCCGGGGCGTTTCAACTGCCATTCGTGATATATCTTACAAACGTGAGACTTGACTTGTCAAGCGCAGGGCCACACGCCTGCGTGTCGTTGTCAATTCATCATTCCGGGCAACGGCGCCACGAGCGGCCGCAATCGACGGTGTGACTTCGGAAGTCCCTGATGGGGTGTTCCGTTGACGGACGTTGACGGAACGATTCTCGAACGTAAACCGACCTCCAGCTAGAAGGTCGGTCTCATGATTTCTGAATGCTTTCGGCCACTTCGAGAGTGGCACTCTTGGGGTCCCTACGCGAACTCACCCGAAGTGCGACACTCGACACCGCTGAAGGGCTGGTCACGAATAGGGCAAACAGACACAACCAGTTACATTTGCCCTCCCATGACAAGTCGTCGAAGGTCGATTTCGGTTGCAGCGACAGCGTTGAACGAACGCCCCCAAAGGCGCCGCGGGACCGCTTTCAGTATAGCGACGCCTTTGGATTCGTACAAGGTTGCGTTTACGCGGCGCTCGTCAGCAGCCAGGTTGAGCCCGTCGGCAACGCGCGGGTTCGACATTCGGCGATTGCCGTCATCCAAGAAGGTTGCAGCCTAAATTCTTCGATGCCTCGCGGGCCAAGCTTTATCGCTTCGAATACACGCCTCACGAGCTCCAGTCGCGTCTCGTCTGACAGCGCACGACAAGCGTCCCAGACGTATTCTTGACCGCTGATCGGAATCCCTCGACAGATCTGTTCGAGCTGAGCATGAATCACTTCGGTGCGCCAGAACTTGGCGGTACACGTGGCCCGTCGATACGACTGTCGGCTGCACCGGTAGTATTCCCACCGTGGTCGCCGATCGACACTGATTCGACCGCCGCAGTTACTGCAGCGGCCAACGAGACGAACAGGATATTTCGCCAAGCTGCCGCGCAGCCGAGGCGTATTTCTTCTGCTCCGGAGCAAATCTTGGATTCGGTCGAAGACCTCTGGACGCACGAGCGGCGGATGGATGCCGGGAACCCGAAGTTCATTCCACACCAGACGACCCGCGTAAAACGGATTCGTGAGGAGTCGATGGACGTACGAATGCTCCAGATGCGCCGATGATGTCGCCGCTCATGTAAAAGCGCGTAAATCTGGACGGACGTCGCCGAGGGCGACGGCGTGATCACCGCTTCGGCTTCTGCTCCTGCTTCCGCTTCTGGGCCTGCTCGGCCTCCCGCTTGCGATAGGACTCCCCGTCAATCGAGATGATCTCGGCGTGGTGCGTGAGCCGGTCGATCAGCGCGACGGCGCACGCGGCGTTCGGAAAGACGGTGTCCCACTGTTTAAAGGGGAGGTTCGTGGTGATCACGATCGACTTCTGCTCGTAGCGCCGGCTGACGACTTGGAAGAGGAGGTCGGCGGCATGCGCGTCATAGGCGAGATAGCCGACCTCGTCGATCGCCAGGAGGCTGGGGCGAAGATAGCTCCGGAGCCGGTGCTGGAGCGCGCGGGCGGTCTCTTGCCGCGTGAGATCGAGGATCAGATCGGCGGCGGTCAGAAAGTGGGCCGAGTGGCCGGCGAGGATCGCTTCGTGGACGAGGTTCTTGGCGATCATCGTCTTGCCGAGGCCGTTCTGTGCGACGACAATCACGTTCTCCCGCTGCGTGAGAAAGTCCAGACTGAGGACGCGTTCGACGGTCGGGCGATGGATGGCTTTCGGCCACGCCCATTCCCAATCCGCCATCGACTTGAAGCGCCCGAGCCGTGCGTCCCGGAGCCGGCGTTCGACGCGGTGCCGCAGCCGGGCCTCGAGCTCCGCCTGGACGAGGCGTTCGAGCTGTACGACGGGACTCCAGCGCTTCTGCGTCGCGCGGGCGATGAAGTCATTGAGCTCGCTGGCGGTGTGGACGAGGCCAAGTTCGCGCAGTTGGTCACTCAGCGTCGTCGGGATCGGATCGGGTGAGTTCATCGTAGGTCTCCAAGCGATGGGGCGTGACGTCGAGATCGCGGACGCCGGGGTGATCGGGCAGCGCGATCGGCATCGGCGGCTTGAGCCCGCGCTGCCGCCGTCGCGTTTCCAAGATGTGCGCGATGGCGCCGGCGCCCAGGGCATCGCGCTCGAGCGCGCAGTCGATGGCGGCGCCGAATTCCTGCGGGCCGTAGTCGTCGAGCAGCGCGAGGAATCGAGGGAGGTGGTAGCGGAGCGATTCGCCTCGCGCCGCCAGGCGCTCGAGCAGCGTGGCGACCGCCGGGACCGCCAGGCGCAGCCGGTCACGCGCACTCGAGGGATTCGCCTGGCGTGTGGCGGCGATCAGGCCGGCGACGTGCGCCTCGTGCTCGATGATTCGCCCGGTGTCGTAGCTGCGGACGTGGCGCGCGATCTCGTCGGGGCCGGCGACCACGCGTACGAGGGTCGCACTCGCGAGCAGCGTCAGCGGGCGTCGCACGTGGGTGTGCGGAATCGAGTAGCTATTGCGGTCGAAGCGGACGTAGGGCGTCTTGCCCGACATGACGGCGCGCATCACGTCGGTCTCGAAGGGATGCAGGGGCACGGGCAAGAGTCGCGGTTGCTCCTCGGCCAGCACGTCGGCGACGGTCCGATCGCGCTGCTCGGGATGGGGGCGCTGATGCGCGACCTCGTCGCGCCAGCGTCGAAATTGGGCATTCAGATCCGCGACATCGACAAACGTGCGCGCCGCAAAAAAGGCGTGGCGCAAGTACTGGATCTGGCGCTCGACCTTCCCCTTCTCGTTGGCGCGGTACGGCGTGCACGGCCGCGGGGCAAAGTGATAGTGACCGGCGAGCTCGAGGAGCCGCGGGTGAAACCGAATCGCGGTGCCGGCGCGCTCGAGGACCGCGCTGCGCAAGTTATCGTAGACGAGGGTACGCGCGACGCCCGGCCACGTCTGGAAGGCCTCGACATGGCCCCGGAGGAAACTCTCAAGCGTCTGATCGACCGTGAAGAGCGCAAAGATGGCGCGGGAGTACGAGAGCACCATCACAAACCCGGACAGCGGTCGCACGCCGCGGCCAATGCGGATCGACCCAAACGCGCCCCAATCAATCTGCGCCTCTTCGGCAGCCAGTGTGGTGAGGCGCCGATACACACTGGTCGTCGCGGCCGGACGGATCAAGCGCACGGCACGCCGCAGCTGCACGACGGAGCCGGTATAGCCGCGGCCCTTGACCATCTCGAAGAGCCGCGTGGCGCGTAGGCGCGGATACTGCCCGAGCGTGTCGCGCATGAAGGGCAGGTAGGGATCGAGCTGGGTGGCGCGGCACGTGCCCCGTCGTACGCCCTGCGTGTCGTTCACCAGCGCCGCGCGGACGGTGTCATGGTGGACGCCGAGGGCCGCGGCGATGGTGCCGACTTTCCAGTGCTCGCCGTAATAGAGCCGACGAATCTCGGCGTGTTGCTCGGGCGTGATCATGGCGCGTCTCCGGGGACACGCGACGAATCCGCCAGGGCGGTGGCAGGAGCCAGGCGCTTTCCCGGCCGCAGACCATGCAACGCAACGCACCCGCCAGGGGCGCGGTCGGCACCAAATCCGTCGTCGTGTCCACCGGCAGTGTCGCGAGGGCGGCGGCCGGCTGGGAAGTCTGATCCGTCACGCGGACGCGGTAGGCGCGCTGGTGATCGCGATGATCGAGGCGGCCTTCGGGACTGCGTTGATGGCGTTGGCGGGCGGCACGCACGGAGGCCTGGCGCGCCGCCGTGCGACACGCCGACGAGCAATAGGCGTGACCGCGATCACACGACACGCAGATCGCAAAGACGCGATTGCAGCGTCGACAGACTTTCTGGCGAAGCGGCCCATCCACGATGTCGAAGCAGCAGCGCGCTTCGACTGGACACGGCGCTCAAACCGTGGCACAAGAGAGGACGACTGGCTCGGTCCGTCGAAGCATCGAGGCGGTCACCGAGGGCCTGGAGCTTCTCTCTCCAGGCCTTCACTTCCAACCCGCCGCAAGCCCATCAGCCTAACAGCAATCCGGTGATTCGAGGGGGCGCTCGGCGGCAGCTGCTCACCAACACCGGCGCGATCACGACCGCCGCCGAACGCCTGCACGGCTCTTCGATGACCGCTGAAATCAGAAGGGGCTCAGACCAGGAGTGACGTCGACGAGAGTCCAGATTTACGCAGTTTCAGGTGAGCGCTGACACGATGATTGTGAGCGCAATCTGCGGCTCGCCAGGTACTCCGCGATGCGTGTGATCGAGTACCACCCGCTGGCGTACAGCGCAAAGGCGTCCGCGATGATTGGTCCGTCGATCGGGTCGACTTCGACATGCGATTTGCTCCCTTGCCGGACCAGCCTGTAGCCCCGAGGCACCATGTGCGGCCAACCGCCCTGCAGCACCTTCTGCCGCATGCCCTTTTTCGTTTCTTCAGAGAGATTCGACGAATAGAACTCGGCGATCGCGGCCATCATGTGCTCGACAAGTTGACCCGAGACGGAGTCCTCGAGATCCTCAACGACAGAGGCCAGGCGAATGCCTCGTTGGCGCAAGAGTGTTCGGATCATCGCGTGATCGGCGACGTTCCTCGCCAGCCGATCGATTTTGTGAACTAGCACGACACCGACCTGGTCGTGAGGATTCCGGCACTTGGCGAGGAGTCGATGGAGCATTGGACGCGCCGTCGTTCGAGCGGATACGCCCGCGTCCACGAACTCCTCAACGATTTCCCAATATCGCTCTGATGCGTACTGGCGCATGGCCTGGAGCTGCGCCGGAATCGACAGCTCCTTCTCGGCCTGCTTGTCCGTGGAGACACGGGCATAGACAAGACAGTTCATGATGAAAGAGTTAAGGATAAGAGGACCCATCCGTAGCTTGCCAGACTCCGCTTGAGTCGTCATACTGATGGCGCCTTAACTCATTACGCCACATGGACTTATATTTCTCCGATGTCTTCAAGTTGTCCCCCAAAGCCCTTGAACGGTACGGAGCGTTCAACATCTCGCTCGTCTCAGACCTGCCGCTCTTTGTTGACCCCTTCCTTGTTTTCAATAGCCGCAAGCCCCGTTACCGCAAGCTGCACCGGGGCATCGTTCGGTACTTGCAGTTCTTGTACAAAATGGCTCGGGCGCAGAGTTTGACGCCGGGACTGATTGCGTCCTGGTACCGATTTCCGGAAATCCGCGAAAACTGGTTAGGTTTCTCTCAGAGCGGAAACCAAGGCCGCGGCCTGGGCAGCAAGTTCGCTGATGCGCTCCACTCTAATCTCGGAGTTCTCTTTCAGGGACTCAACCGGGACAAGATCACGAAAGATGTTCATCTTGAGAAGCTGTGCCTGGTGAGTGATCGCGTGGGCCGTGACAATATCTCAGACTTCACGACCAATCTGATTCATGCCTTCTTGCTTGAGTACACGTCAACCTTCGCGAAGAAGTACATCGACAGATCGCTGCGCAAGACGGTGGCTGTCTCGAAAGTCAGCTTCAACTATCAGACTCAAACGTGGACCTCCGGACAGTTCGATCTGCCGTTTTTTCAGGGCGCTCATGTGTTACTCACGCCGCGGGATCTTCTGACTAAGGAAGATACGTGGATTAACAAAACTGACCTCTTCGAAGACTTCGATCAGATCCCAGACGCGATTCCGAACGAGCACCTGCGACAACAGGTCAGTAATTTCTTCCGCTCGCTACTGCCGAAGCCGACCAAGAAACGCCGCCGCATCAAGAAGACCGATCGCGACGCGGCTATTCAAAAGACCTTGCAGCAGTTTCCGTTCTTGATTGACTACTACATCCGCCACAAGGAAGGGCATGGAGACGAGGCGAAGAGACTCAGCAGTCAGCGTGTAGAGCTGTCAGATCAACTCTACGTCCAGCAAATCAATCAACTCCGACACCTTCTCGAAACAACGACCACGTTCTACGCCAGCGAGGTGAACTCATACGAGGCCGCGTATCGTCGCGCTCAGTTCCTAAAGGATGTCATCGAGAACAAGGGGTGTCACAAGGTGTTTTATGCCAAGGGACAGCCGATCGAACGGGAGGCCGATCTTCAGATCCTGTATCGCTTTACATGGTTCGGAACGTCGTTCGACGTAGGGCGCGAAGCCAACGACGGCCGGGGTCCTGTCGACTACAAGATTTCGAAGGGCGCTACGGACAAGTCCCTTGTGGAAATGAAGTTGGGCAGCAATTCATCGCTCGAACGTAACCTCAAAAAGCAAACTGATATTTACGCGAAAGCGAGCGATGCTCAGCGCTCAGTGACGATAATCATCTGTTTATCGGCGGCGGATCAAGCACGCGTTCGGCGAATTCTTCGCAGGCTCAAGCGTGAGGGCGATCGGAGCATCGTGGTCATCGACGCCCGCAAGGACAATAAGCCATCTGGCTCCAAGGCATGACCACTTGTGGAGAACCGCACACGGGCTAGACTTTGCCCCCTCGCGGAGCTTGTTCTCGGTGGATACTATTTGAGTACAACAGAATACTTTCCCCTCGTTATCGCGGGCTCCGGTGCACTGGTGCAACTCGTGTCAGCCCGACCAGCCAGCCCACTTGCGAAGGTCACTTCCTCATAACAAAAACCGCCATGAGGCGGCTTTCGAATTGACTTGATACTGGGGTCCCTACGCGAACTCACCCGAAGTGCGACACTCGACACCGCTGAACGGCCCATCACGAATAGGGCCAACAGGCACAACCGGGCATGTTTGTCCTCCTATGACGCTGGTCGAAACTCGATTTTGATTGGAGCGACGGCGTTGACCCGAACGCGCGCAAGTGACAGGACCCATTGTCAGTATAGCGAGGCCTCCCGATTCGTACAATGCCTTTGCCTTGACCACGGCGCCCTGCGCGCGTTGGCTATCTACGCCGCGTCGAGAATGGCCTTGGCCTGTTGAGCATGAATCGATGGTCCCGACTTCTTACGGCTGGGACTCGCTAGCTGATCGAGTGGCGGCTTGAGCGAGTACCCAACGATTCCTTCGTGGCTGATGATGATGCTAGTGAACACTTCCCGAAGGAGCTCCGCCTGTTTGTCGTCGTTGAGTTGGTCGTACAAGTCCCGTACCGCGGTTGCCATACCGAGCGCGCGTGCGACTGCCGCCGACAGGTTCTCTGGTTTCGCTGAAGAATACTGCTCCACTCGATCAAGCGCAGCGCGCTTCTGACGTAGCTCGTCGCCTTTCGCTTTGAACACTTCTGGCGACAGATCACCCGTGGTGAATGCGTCCGTCAGGCGCATTTCTCTGGCCAGAAGCTCCGTCCGTTCGGCCGCGATCCGGGAAGTTTGTTTTGCTCCGATGTCGGTTCGCTTCTTGATCAGCCGGTCAGCAGCGCATTGGATGGCGGCCGCTGTGGCGCGGTCGATCTGAGTCTGTAGCAGCAGCCGTTCCAGGTCGGCGTGAGCTCGCTTGGCATTGCACATTCGCGAGCGACAAAGCTCGCGACGGTACGACCGTCGACCGCAGCGGTAGTAACCCCACCGGTCGTGCCACTCTCCGCTCATACGACCACGACAGGAGGCGCAGGTCGCAAGTCCCCTCAGAGGAAGACCGTGAACCTTGGACTTGCGCCCCGGATCTCGATACCGCTCTTTGATCACCGTTCGGACTTTGGCGAACATCGCCAAAGGGACCAACGGCGGATGGACACCTGCGACGTCGAGGTCTTGCCAGCGCAGCCGGCCAACGTAGAAAGGATTGGTGAGCATTCGATGGAGTTGCGATTTCGGGATCGGGCCACCGGATCGCGAAATCAGACCCGCTTTCGCGAGAGTGCGGCCGAGCGCCTGTACTGAATACCAACCGGATGAATAGAGCTCGAACGCTCGTCGCACGAGAGGCCCCTCGCGAGGGTGTTCTTCGATGTGGGAGTCCGTTCCGTCCTTGATCACGACGTAGCCGCGTGGAGGCCGGTGTGGCCAGCCGCCTTGGAGAACCTTCTGCCGCATGCCCTTCTTCGTTTCGTCCGAAAGGTTGGCTGAATAGAACTGCGCGATCGACGCCATGATGTTCTCGACGAGTTGCCCTGGCACGGAGTCATCAACATTCTCCACCACCGAGGCCAGCCGAACGTCGTGCTGTTTGAGCAGCACCTTGATCGCCGCGTGGTCGTACACGTTGCGCGCTAGTCGATCGATCTTGTGCACCAGGACGACATGGATCTGAGGTTCACCGTCACGAACCGCCGATAGAAGCTTTTGCAATACGGGTCGGTCAGTCGTCTTGGCCGACGCGCCGGGCTCGACGAACTCGCCTACGACGACCCAGTCATGGGCACGGGCGTAGTCACGCATGGCATTCAACTGGGCAGGAATGGACAGATCCCGTTCCGCCTGCTGCTCCGTCGAGACGCGAGCGTAAAGAATGCAGTTCATGGCAAGGTCGAGTAAGACCCTGTCAAGAGCATCTTCTTGATGCGTTCATAGCGTCGGCGTTCGGCACGCGAGAGCCGGAGAGTGCTTGCCGCACACACTGGTTGCAACGAGTAGTCCGCTGGACACACGAGCAAGTCACCGTCTACTAACCGAAACGACTCACCAGTCTGAGGGTCTTGGTACCAGTCGTCGCTGTTTTGTTGTGCAAACAATCGCTGCGCTGGATTCATAGAGAGGTAGGGTTAATGAGTTCGTGCACGTGGTCGGGTCGGAGAATTTGGGACGACCGCCACTCATGCACCTGAAGGTGGCAGGGCGTTCGTAAGACGGCACCTCTCGCGCCTCGCCAGCGCTCTGGCGCTGGTCGCAATCGAATGGCTTACTGCCGGCGGGGTTTCAGGCGATTCAACTTGATGCCTTGAAATAGGTGTTCGCTGCGAGGTCCAAAGAGGTAGGTGAGGGTATCAAATGCCAGCAGACGTCGGTTGGGCCCGCGTGTGACAAACAGTGGGGGCCCGCCGCGATGAAGGACATAGAGGTCGGTGGAATCGGCTGGATGGGTGCTGTCGAACGTGAACTTGACGACGTGCCCAACGCGGCGTACGTCTTTGCCTGTGGCATGGCGCTTCAAGTCGCACCAGTATCGGACGGCGGGAAGCTTTGCCAGCTCCTCCCATTCGCGTGGTCGGATTGGTGGGAAATACAGTTGCATAGATTTGAGGTTAAGGATTTCAACCTGGCTTGACGCTTGGCGAAGCGGCCAGGAGGGCCTTTGGGAAGACCGTACAGATCGTGCCGTACAGAAAACTCGGCGACAAGTACGCGAATTACCGTGACTTTCGTGCGATCAGTCTCAAGTTATCCACAGGCCTCCAATGAAGAACGCCTGGCTCATTGCGAGTCAGGCGTGAAGTCGAGCGTCAGGTGTCGGCACCCTTTGATTCCTCAGCCGCGTAGGCCTCGAGAATCAGGTCACGGATACGATCCTGGACACTGGCGTCGCCAGCTTGGGGCCTGAGCAGCGAGAAGCTTCGTCGTTCCCCATTGACGGAATACTGGCGGGCAGGGAATGTCACGTTGCGGCCTCCACCAGTCCGGCGCTCCCAGATAGCAAAGCCGATCAATTTCAGGCCTTCGAGGGGTCCGTCTGTAAACTGCAACTCGGCGTCCGCCAACTTGCCGGGCGGAGTGCCTTTCTCATTCGGCTGAATTCTGACGATCATGGTTGTCCTCCTTGTGTGCGTGTCCGGTCAGAGCCGTCCGGCCTCCCGGAACGAGAAGTAGCGACCGTCCATCACGACGATCACGTGGTCGGTGAGTGGAATGCCGATGAGCGTCCCGGCGTCCTTCAGGCGCTGCGTCAGCACTCGGTCGTCGGGACTCGGCGTGGGGTCACCCGATGGATGGTTGTGCCCGACCACCACGGTTGCCGCGTTCGCCAAGAGCGCGATGCGGAACACGTCCCGCGGGTGCACGATCGTGGAATCAAGGGTGCCGCGCGAGAGTTCGTAATACGCGAGGATGTCGGTCTGGGTCGAGAGGCACAGCAGCCCGCAGACCTCGATCACCTCGTCGCGCAGGATGGGCACGAGCACCGCAGCTGCGTCTCTCGGGTTCGTCAATCGGCCCGGAAGAGACAGCATGCCGGTCACCCGACGTTGTCGATACCGCACGGTCAGTTCTTTAACGTACACACGTCCTCCTTCGTGACTTGCGCGTTGCGATCAGATGTAACTGAGTGAACTGGAAGGGCCCGGCGACGGATGCCGTCAGCGCGCGGACAACTGGTCCTGCGCCGCCTCAACGAGCAGACGAGCGATAGCGTCGATCGCGTCGTGGTTCGGCGTCGGTGTGATGTCGGGCAGGTCTTCCATGAAGGCAGCGTATCAAGCCGCAATGCGGTCCGCGAGAGGGCAAAGTCTCACGAGAGACACTTATGCACAGGCGTGACGCGAATCGGTAGAGACGACGAGCGATCAGGCGCGGATCAAGAATTCCTCAAGACGCACACTACGTCTCCGAAATATCCCCACGTGACCCACACCGCCGACGCGACCGTCACTCGCGACTGATTTTGCCCTCTGTTGCTTCCGGTTTTCGTCCGGTACGCTGTGAAGACAGGAGAACGTTCATGCATGACCCCTAAACGCAAACGAGGAATTAATCATCTCTATCGATCACGGCGGAATCGCGGCTACCTTCAGAAGCACGTGGCGGTGCTCGTCGGCCATCGCTTCACGCAGATGATCTCGCAGTACGAGAATGGCACCTCGCTGCCCACGCTGGAAACGGCCTTGATCCTGGAGATTGTCTTGGGCACCAGGCTCTCCGAGATTTATGTCGATCTCTATCAGGAGTTGCAGGTGCTCGTGCTCCAACGAGCCGAGACCCTCCCGGAGGAACTGCGTCGACGACTGTTCAGTCGGCTCCTGGGAAAGGACGACGCATGAGTATCCTCGAACACGTCGAGTCCTCGCTCGTCGACTTTCAACCCAAGAACCAACGGGAGTTCGTGGCGCTGCAAATCGCTCGGCGCTTCGACGATCTGAAGCGGCTGCCCCGCTACTTGCTGGTCGCCCAGACCCATCCCAAGCGGGTATTGCTCGAGGCCGCGCAAACCGCGGTGTTGCGTCACGAGCTGAATCGCACGCCCACCTCAGAGCTGTTCTTTGAAATCTTGACGGAACGCGACCAGGAGGCCCGACCATGAAGCGACCGATCCTGACTCTGCGAATCAGCCGACGGGCCATTGGCGCCGCCGTCCTGGAAGGCGATGCCCTGACCCTGGTCGATGGCCGACATTTGACGTCACGCCGGGATCGAGCCGCGGCGGCGGCGGTGAGATACATAGAGCGACTGTTGGACTTGGCGAAGCCTCACGGTGTCGCGCTCGATCTGCCGCGACTCCCCACGGGCGACTCGGATCGCATCGCGTCAGCCATCACGACCGCGCTCCAGAACCGCAAGCTGAACGCCCTCGTGATCGGCAAGGCGGATGTCTTAACGGCCTATAGCGTGCGACCCCTTCGCACCCGCGCGCAACTGCGAGAGATCGCCCATCGATTCTGGCCAGATCTCCAACGCGTGCCTGGACAGGTACAACCCTACGTGGCGGACGCGGCGGTGGCGGCCCTGTATGCAGAAAGTCGACTGGCCCTGCATCCACCACCCACATGATCGGCCCCTTGTCCTACATTGGCGGCAAACGCCGAATTGCCGCCACGCTCGTCTCCCTGATTCCCGTGCATACGACCTACGTGGAACCCTTCGCCGGCGGAGCCCAGGTCTTCTTTCACAAGCCGCGGTCGGCCGTCGAAGTCCTCAACGACCTGGACGGGGAGGTTGTGAACTTTCTGCGGATCTGTCAACGCCACCCAGAGGAACTGAGTCGACTCCTCCGATGGCAACCGGCCAGTCGCCGCCTGTTTGACCAACACCTCGCGCAACCGCCCGACCTGCTCACCGACGTTGAACGGGCCGCTCGATTCTTCTACCTGCAAAAATATGCCTGGAGCGGGAAGCGCACTCGCCAAAGTTTCCGCTACGCGATTAAGCGGTCCACCTACACGCCCGCGTCACTGCCCAAACGCCTGCGGGAGGCAGCCGAGCGCCTCGATCGGGTGCAGCTCGAGAATCGGCCGTACGGCGATGTCCTCACCCGCTACGACCGACCAAGCACCTTCTTCTATTGCGACCCTCCATACGTCGGCCTGAGCCTCTACCAGCACAACTTCACTGACGACCAGTTTGAAGAGCTCGCCGCTGCGCTGAGGAGTCTTCAAGGACGATTCCTGCTGTCAATCAACGACTGCCCCAAGTCCCGCGAGTGGTTTGCCGGGTTTCACTCGCGAACCGTGGAGCTGACATACACCTCGACGCGGGTGCCACGACGGTTCACCGAACTGCTCATCGCGAACTACCCACTGGAGACTCCGACCCCACCTTGACAGCGCCCCTCTGAGTAGGAGCCAGGCGCATTCAGTCGCACGACGTTTTCCTCCTTAACCATCGACCCATGTGGCTCGAAGACATCCTGTCGCACACGCTCAATCGGTTCCTGGCGCACACCGCCGCACCCGTGTCCGCGGGACTGGTCATGGGGTTTGCCGTTGAACCGCCGCACGCACGGAGCATCTGGCCCGATAGCCAACGCTGCGAGCATGCGGTCATCCTCGGCAAGACCGGCACGGGCAAAACGCACTTGCTGGAGTATCTGGCCTGGCAGCTCGCCACACGGGGAGAGGGATTCAGCTTCTTCGACTTTCACGGAGATGCCTCCCTGTCCCTGATTGGTAGGCTGTCCGGCCTCCCCGCATCCACCAAGCGTCTGGTCATCGTCGATCCGTCTCACCCCACGCGCAGTCCGGGCATCAACGTCCTGGCATCGGGAGGCGATGAGTCGACGCGCTTCCGCAAGGTCTCGGAGCTGTCGTCGATCCTGCGGCAACGGTGGGGTGTGGATGCCTTCGGTGCCCGAACCGAGGAACTGCTCCGCAACAGTCTGTACACGCTAGCCGCCACCGACGGCACGCTCGCCGACCTTCCGCGCTTGCTGACCGACCGCACATTTCGAGACGCCCGCACGCAGCGCATCGAACACCCGGATATCGCGGCGTACTGGACCGACCGCTACGAGCCGCTCTCAGAAGCCATGAAAGCGGCATTCCGCGAACCACTCCTGAATCGAGTCACGGCGTTTCTGACCGAACCGGCGGCACGCCATCTCCTGTGTCAGCGGCACAGCACGATCGACATGGCGGCGGCGATGGCACGGGGGCAGTGGTTGATCGTACGGCTGCCCAAAGGGCGCCTGCGCGAACATGCGCACACGCTCGGCAACCTGCTCTTTGCCCAACTCCAGTTTGCCGCCCTCGCTCGCGAAGGGATTGCCCAGGAAGCGCGCAAGACGTTCACCCTGGTGTGCGACGAGGTCCAGAACCTCGCCGAAAACGATCTGGCCACGCTCCTGACCGAAGGCCGGAAGTTTGGCATCTCGGTCGTGACTGCCAATCAGTTCTGGGAGCAGCTCTCGAAAGAGCTCCGCGGTGCTCTTCTCTCAGCGGCTTCGCACATCTGCTTCCGGGTCAGCAGCCAGGACGCCCACATCTTGGCCGCAGAACTCGGGCCCGAACGGCGCAGTCGTCTCAGCATCGAGCTCACGCAGCTCGCCCGTGGGGAGGCCATCGGCCGATTCGGCACGCGGGCTCTCAGTCGGTTTCGCGTCCCTCCGATTCCGGCCGTGCCACGGGTGACGGCTGAGGCATTCGATCGGCTCATTGAGCCAGTCACACGCGCTCGAAGTGAGATCGAGGCAGATACCCGTCGTCCCGTTCATGCCGGTACGCCCCGGCCACCAGTCGGTCGAGTCAACGCCAACGAAGCCAACGAGGGTCAGCATGACTGGTAAGGCCCTGGCGCTCACCACGCGCGATCGGACGCTGCTCGCCGAAGTACAGCGACACAGCGCCCTTACGCGTGATCACCTGATCCGACTGAAGCTCTTTGCGTCCAAGACCCGCGTCAACGAACGCCTCAAACGCCTGACGCGCGCCGGCTACTTGTCCGCACGACGCCAACCACTCCTCTCAGGTGGTCCTCGCTTCGTCTACTTCCCGGGGCGGCTCCTCACCGAGGCCCATGCTCGTGCGCGATCACAACAGGCGTGGTCGGACCTCTTCCTCAACCATCACCTCGGCATTGTCGACATCCGCCTCGCCTTCGAGGCCCACAGCACGGTCACGCGGTGGCTGAGCGAACACGACTTAGCTGGACTCGCAGTCGGACTTATCCCGGACGCGTACGTGGAATTCCGGCAGGACGGACTGACCTACTGCGCCTTCATCGAGTACGACCGAGGCACCGAGACTCTGGGGCGCCTCGAACGCAAAGTGCGGTCATATCTGGAGCTGGCGTTCTCGGGACGGTTTGAACGGACCTTTGGGCGACGGTTCTTCCGCGCCCTCCTTATCACCGACTCCGTCGGCCGAGTGGCCACGATGACTGACGCGGTCGCCCATGTGACGGACCGCGTGGTGCGGCTCACGACGCGCGCGCAGATCGTGGACCACGGGCCACTCGCTGTCATCTGGCGGCGACCAGGTCAGTCGAGTCTCGAATCATTAACCCCCTCATAACCCTATGCGACGTTGTACCCACTGTTTTCGATTTCATGCGGGCCATCCGACGTTCTGTGCCCATTGCGGCCGCAGCTTCGGTGTCCGCATCTGCGCTCGAGGACACGCCAACCGACGATCGGCCACGTACTGCGCGGAGTGCGGCAGCGCCGAGCTCTCCACTCCAGCTCCTCCCGAATCCCTCTGGCAATGGCTCAGCACGCTGGCGCTCGCCGCCGTGCCCGTGGTTGCTGGCGTCGCAATCGGCGTGAGCCTGCTGCTGGCGATCGTGCTCAGCGTGAACTGGGAATCTATCTCAGGCTCGCTGGTTGTCCTGGTGCTGCTGCTGGGATGCCTGTACTGGCTGACGACGTTGGTGCCTGGGCCGATCAAAAAGGTCGGCAAGGCTGTGGGCCGCAAGGCGATTGCGGCAATGACGAACAGACGGAAGACGTCTAGTCGGAGGCACGATGGCCACTGACGCACCAGCGAATCCAGCGGCTGAACGCGATCCCGACCGGGCCGCGCAAGCCGCCCTTCGGCCCGCCCTTCGACCCGAGGCTGGACCAGACCAAGGCGATCACCTCTGGGCGATCGCGGAGGTTTCGGACTACCTGCAGATCTCCGTCAGCTCCCTCTACAAGATGACCGCCCGGAAGGCCGCGGTCCGGATTCCCCACATCCGCATTGGCGGCAAGCTCCGGTTTCGAAGATCAGACATCGACCAGTGGCTCACGCTGCTGACCGTCTCCAACCTTGACACCCTCACCAAGATGAGGACCGCACTCGCAAAGAGGACCCATGGCCACGATTCACAAACGCAGGCTCCGTAGTGGCGAGCTGGTGTGGGAACTGACACACGGCACCGGCAAGGACCGCCAGCGGTTGGTGGCCGGCAAGACCCGCGAGGAGGCTCAAGCAGTACTCAACCAGTTCAATCGCCAACTCGCCCTTCACGGCGACGCCCCATCGGGAGACGACCTGGACAACGTCCTCGGTCGGTACACCGCCTTCCTCAAGACCAATCGCCGGTACGGGACACAGCGGCGGTACGTCCGGGTCCTCCAGACCTTTCACGACTGCTATCTGCGTGCGCACCAGCCCCAGATCAAGACGTTGCGACAACTGCGGCCAGTGCACATCGAGGACTACAAGAACCGACGGATTGACGGATCGATCGTTGAGGTTGCCGACCCCGAGGTCGGCCGCCGGGAGACGGAGTTGCGCCAGAGCCTCCAGACCAGCTCACCGACTCACACCTGGCGGGATAACGCGCGATTCGGATGGCTGGGTCGCAAGAAACTGCGTCCAGCGGTCAGCCCTCGCACCGTCAACTACGAACTCCAGGTGCTGAGCACGTACTTCCGGTGGGCGATCACGCGCAACGTCCTGTTCATCAACCCCACGACCACGGTCGAACGGTTCCGGGTGTCCAAGCAGGCGCTGCCGAAGTTCCTGACCTCCGAGCAACTCAAAAAGTTGTTCGCGGCCTGTAGCGAGCGAGAGCGCCGGCTGTTCATGACGATTCTGCTGACGGGCATGCGCCGGGGCGAGGCCGTGCACCTCACATGGGCAGACGTCAACTTCGAGCTCGGGGTCATCTTCATTCAAGCCAAGCCGGAGTGGGACTGGAAGCCGAAGACCGACGAGCGGATTATCCCGATCTCGCCGACCCTCAGCGAAGTGCTACAGCAACATCACGCGCTGCGGCGAAGCGACGGACTCGTCTTCCCCAACAAGGAAGGCAACCGCGACATTCACATCCTGCCCAAACTCAAAAAGGTTGCCCGACGGGCTGGTCTGCCTCACGCAACCGTCCACGCCCTGCGCCACAGCTTCGGGGCGCACCTGCGCATGGCGGGTGTGAGCCTCGCGGACATCGCCGACCTCATGGGGCACAAGGACCTGGCCACGACACAGATCTACGCCAAGGTCCAACAGGAGCATCTACGAAAGGAGGTGGCCAAACTCGCACCACTCGCACCCGACAACACACCCGAGGAGCGGACTGTTCGGCTCCTTCCCGAAAGCACACCAAAGGACAAAGACCAAGGTTCGTGATCGGTTCTTTTCATCGGAGGCGGAAGCACCGCCTCCCTCAAGGAGGAAAACACAATGGCACGTTGGGAACCCCGTTCACCGAAGGAAACGCTGCAGTCGTCCCTGGACCGGCTCAAGAAGCGGATCCTGGGCAAGCAGACCGAAATCAAGGATCTGGAAACTCAGGCCAAGCAGGTCGAGGAGGCTCTCAAGGCGCTGAAATGAAGCGCCACAAGACAAAGACACCGCGTCTCTCGCAATGAGAGGCGCGGCGTTTTCTTTTTGCTCTGGCGAGCGACGTGACCCTACTGGACCTTGAAAATCCTGGGGGGCGAGTTGAGATCGTGGATGTAGACAGCTCCATCGGGTCCGACAGCAACACCGCAGCTGGAAGGCTGGCTGCAGACACCAATCGTATCAATGGCCTTGACCACCGCACCAAGTTGAACGTCAACTCCAAAGAGCTTGGCTATGCCGAACTCGTCTCGATCAAAGCCAAACAAGTAGACGATGTTCCCGTAGATACCTCGAACTGGACTGCCGACATCCCAGTTCGGCGAGACCTGGGTGTTGCGCCAGTGGTCGCCATTCAATCGGATTCCCAGCAGGTCGTTATTCAGTCCGGTGGGCGGTTGGCCAGCCGCCGTGTCGCTAGCGACGACGGTGTCGGCAAGCACGGTCATCGGTGCGAGATTTTGCCGACTGACATCGGGGTTGGTGAACACAATGTGCGACCCGCAGTCTGGAGTGTGAGAAGTTAGCACTTGGCCCGACGAGGTAAAGACCGCAGAGTTGTCATGGACAACGGCACCGCGGAACGGTTCACCACTGAGCACCGCCTGGCAGACGGGCACAGGGTCAACGCCAGGAGTGGCTCCGCCTCCTGTCTCACGGTCAAACCTTTCAAAGAGGGCGGGCCCGACGCGGTAGATCGCCCTCTCGGGCCCCAGGAACAGATTCCCAAGGCTGAGACCCTTTGCAGACCACAGCGGTTGTCCGGAGGCTGTGACAGCCGTAAAGTACTGAAAGCATGAATTGAAGCATGCTCCGAAGGTGTTCAGGCCGCCAAAGACTTGCCCAGTGGGCATGTCGATCATCGTGTTGGAATTGAACCAGCTATTGCTGTCATCGTTGAACGTAATTGGCCATCCAATGGACATCTGCCCGTTGGATTCAAACGCGAACAGCTTGTTACGAACCGCTTGGAAGTACACGCGATCGGCCGGGCCGAGCGCTAACCGACGGGGCGCCAGAACATCGCCCTCGGCCTGCGCGATCCAGCCCGCGGTGGGATTGCCCGGCACGATCTTCTGAAGAGCCGATCCACAAAACCCAAAGCCGCAGGAGACGCCGAACATTTGGCGCACGACGTATAGCGCGCCGGTGCTGTCGACCACGGCCTGGCCGAAGATCACGCCGGGCGTGCTGTTCTGGTGGAACAGCGTGGGGAGCGCTCCCACGCGCGGGCCCCCTCGCAACTCGACTCGCAACGCAGTCGGATTCCCGACGCAGGCGCCACAGTTTTGGTTCTCGGTGACAAAGTCGAGCGTGTTCACGCCGGGACGGAAACCGGAGGCGATGATGAACTGACTGAACGTCCCAAACTGTTCTGTATGAAAGCCAGTTGACACACCATTCAGCAGGATATCGACTCCGACGTCGTCCACTATCCACCGTCCACTCACTCGTGCGACGGCAGCTTCGGCTTCAGACACAACAAAACCGAGGCGGTAGATGTACTGACCCCCCAAGTGCGTGGTGGCGTTGACCGGCAGAATGAACGACGAGACGGCGTCTCCTGAGGACGCGTATGGCTGGCAAACGCCTACTGGGCAGGTGGGACCGGAAACCAACGCATAGTAAGGCTCCGGCTGCCCAGATCCGCCAGTGCCTGTGTTGGGCAGTTGGGTTAACGTCGGCAGGGAAGCCGTGGAGATCGCACGGCCCACAACCTCCACCCGAAGGGCCACCGGGTTTAGCGGGCAGGATGCGCAGTCCTGATTCGCGACGACGAAATCTAGTGTGTTGAGACCAGGCCTGAAGCCGCCACCGACAACGAAGGGACTGTAGATGAAAGTCTGCGTCGTGCGCTGCCCCGTGGACACCCCGTTAATCAGGACGTCGGTCCCTGTATCGTCAGTAGCCCAGCGGCCTGTGATGATCGCGGTCTGAGCCTCTACGTCAGTCAAGGAAAAGGTCAAGCGAAAGACATACTGGCCGGCTGGATCGACGGCTGGCGTTCCGCCAATCGGTCGTATCCATTTTGAGACCGCATCGTTCCCGGCATTCGGCGCCGAGAGCACCTGGCAGCTTCCCGTAGGACAAGTCGGGCCGGAATGAAGCGTCCAGTGGTTGTCAACTGAACCCTCAGGACTCAGGCCGGTATTGCGTAGGCCCGAGAGGACCGGCGGTTCAGTGGCTAGTGGTTGTTGTACAACGACAGTCCCGGAGGTGGAAGGCGATCCTCCCGGAATGTCGATCCTTAACGTCACCAGCGTCGTACTTCCGGCCGCGAAAGCATGTGTAATCGAGGCTTGGTAGGGAATCTCACCAACTCCGTCAATCATCCAGTGGCGACCTAGAATCGGCACGCCCTGACCCGGATCGCTTGTGTCGGCAAAGGTCACCGATACCGGCCCGCTCGGATCAGCCTGCAGTTGAAGTGGAACATTATCAGTCGTCGTCAGACCGCCGCTGCTCATCGTGAAGTGAGGCGTGGGCGTGGAAATGCCAGCGACACCTCCCCACACAATCGAGTATGTGTCGCGAAACACAATGCCTCGCGTGAGGTTGTTGCTGTCGCACCCCAGGGTACCTATAGTTCCGCACGCGCGATGAACTGCGGGGCTGCCGCCTCTAATGTCGAACCCGTACGTCCAGCCCCCATCGACCCCGTTGACCAGTTCAAGACCGACAACGTTCGGTAAGCCCACTCGGAGATAACTGGAGAGTTCGAACGTCTCCTTCCCGAAATAGTTGACGGTACCAACAAGGGACTCATTGACGGTGACCCGCATCACATCGTCACCATCAAATACGTCGACAAAAAGCCGCCCCGACGCGTGAATGCTGGGATGAACACGAACACTCACCAAATTTGACTGCCCCCCATTCGGGTCCTCAAAGCGCAGAGCGTACGTGCCTTCGTCAAGCAACCGAACACGAACAAGTGCGTCGCTGGCACTATTTATCGTGATCGCAGTGGCTCCTACAGTAACCGTCGTTCTATCAGGCAGAGTTACAAGCGCTCTCAGGCTGGGTCTCAAACCGACCCCACGCACTGTGAGTTGTTGTTCCTCTTCACTGACTACGGGCAGTGGCTCAACGCTGTCAATTCGTAGGCGTGGAGTGGTTCCTAGAAAGACCGACGGGTCCAAGTAATTCGCGAATGTGTCAGACGAACACAATGAACTCGGCAAGTAGCCGCAACCATCGCTATTGATGATCTTCACCTCGAAGTGGAGATGAAGGCCGGTGACACCGCTCACACGGCCGGTATTGCCGACTTCCCCAATCGGCTGACCTGCAAATACCCAGTCCTCCTCGTCCACGAGAAGACTGCCGACTTCCATGTGCGCGTACTGAGAATAGATGCGTAGACCTGACGGTAGCAGGTGCTCAATTCGCACCATGTAACCCCAACCTGTTTTGTCGGTGCTTTCTTGCTTCCTTACGACTCGTCCGGCAGCAATGGCGCGAACCTCACCCCCACCACGTCCATTCGCAACGTCGATCCCAGTATGACCATCCTCGCGAAATCGAGTAGATATCTGGTATCTATCTTGGCCGCCGTTGAACGTTTGCAGGAACGTCGCGTCGCCTACTGGCGCAACAGTGTCAGGGATCAATGGGGTCTGCGAGAAGGCAGAGTTCGCGGAGAGTCCCGCAAGACCTACCGTTACCCACAAGGCGCAAACCAATTGGCTCTTAGACATCCTCAGCTTCCGTGAACTCGAGCCGACTCAGCAGAAGCTGCTACGGCTCAATTGAGAGAGTTGATATGAAGCGATCAAAGACCATTCGTGCACCGGGTGCGGTGTCCTCGGGATAGAACGTAACAACCACCACAACATCACCACTCGAGACGAACACGGCGTCGATCGGGTTGTGGGGTATCGTCGATTCCCAATCGGCGAACCGGATTGCTGGTTTCCCGTCGACCATAGGCGTAGTTCGGACCTTGTAGTCGCCGAACCAATCCCCGTGGTTGTCTCGAATGAAGGAGTCCAGCGGTACGAGTGTCTCGTTCGCCCGGATGGCCACCAGAATGTTTGCCGGCGGGCTCTCTGGGTCGTCCCGCAATTGTCGCAGCGTTGGACTGGACAGTCCGAGAACCCCGTCATTGTTTTCGATACTCCATTCAGGAGGCAGAGCAAAGGCAACGGGCGATTCCGTATCGACGTAGTGACTCCACACGGCGAGTTCGATGCTCGAAGATTGCACTCGTTGTAGGACGCCCTTAAATGCCGCAGAGACTCGATAAAACGCCTGCCCCACAGCCGGCCGATTGACAGTCGCTCGCAGGCTAAAAACCTTGTCGCCCGCCTTCAGATCCCCGCTGGAGCCGTCATCACGCATCACACCAATGATCGCGATCGTCTTGCCAGCTGCATCCACGTTCAGGAGGTTGACGCCGGTCGGGATCACGGATGAATCCGCAATCTGTGCTGTGAAGAGAACCGGAGTAGCGGTATCGACAACCACATAGGCCGGTGTCGCCGCGACCGTGCCGATCGATGGCGCTGCCGTCAGCCAAGCTGCTCCGGTGGAGAAGAGCAGTACCGTAAGCCCCGCAATGACCCATTTCTTAGACATAACGTTTGCAGTTAATGTGTGCCTTCAGTGTAGAAACCGAAAATGGGGCTGTCGAGACTCAGTTATCCACAACCTTGCGTCGCAGCCGGGCAAAGCCCACATACATGCCCGCACCGAGTAGAACCAGGCTCAACGTTGCAGGCTCCGGCACCGACGTGGGTCTCCCTGTGTCGTACGTGAGGTCGTCGAGCGTAAACGAGCCGCCAAACGCGTCACCGCTGATGGTGACGTAGGAGATGCCGCTAAACGCAAGGCTCAGGAATTCGTTGGAAGCACTTCCAGGGTCGCCCGAGAGCGCCAGGTTGGACGAAAAGGCGGACGACGTCGCGTCGAGAAGGTTGTCAGACGCGCCGAACGCTCTCATGACGAGCGGCGTCAGATAGTTGAAATATCCACCGATGCTGAACATGGGTGCGGCGAAGTCGATCCGCATCGGCCCACCGTTGTCAAACACCGCGTTGAGGCCTGACACCTGCGGAAACTCAAGTTCGTTGAGTGAGATGCCAGCGGTCAGAATCATCGTATTTGAAAACGTCAGACCACTCAGTTGGGTCGTGAGATCGTCACCGTCGGCAAACGCCTCGAAGTCGATGACGATGGGAGCGGCTCGAAGCGTGGACGGAACCAAGGCGAGCGCCGCGATCAGGACGAAGAGACGGGTGGCTCCACGGAACATCGGTGCAACCTCCGTAATAGTGTGGCGGTAAGGCAGGCAGGCTACGTGCGCGGAGTCATGCCCGTCAAGCCGATTCTGTCTCTTTGAGGCCATCAATCCCTCTCGTGGACCCCTGGTCGAGACAAGTCTGACGTTAGGTAACCTTTTGACCCTGCCCATGGTGGCTATGCTCGCAATCGTGGGCGACACGCCGCTCGCGTGGGTCGTAATTGGATTAGTCGTCGCGCGACCAAGTTTTTCCGGTGTCGTGGTCCGGAGTGCATCTGGTGTTAAGGTGCGACCCACCAGATGGCGACCGGAGACGACGATCTCGTCGCCCGCATTCGGGCTGGAGATGAAGACGCCGCAAGTCTCTTCGATGAACGGTTTCGCGCAAGGATTGAACGGATCGCCAGACACCGCGGCGTACCTTCGGCTGACTGTCCGGACATCGCTCAACTGGTGTTGACGGACGCCATCCGTCAGATTCAAGGTGGTCTCTTTCGTGGCGCAGCCAGTCTCACGACGTGGCTGTACCCCATCATCAGCGGCAAGATCGCGGACTATCGTCGCCGGCAACCGCGTGCCGAGCTCGTGCCTCTCGAATCCCTCGCCTCCGACAACGCCGCGCTGTTGACCAAACCGTCGAGTGACGATGTGGTCTGGGTGCGGCAAGCGTTGGCCCGGCTCTCGGCCGAGGAGCAATTGTTGTTGTTCCTCCACGATCGGCAGCGGCACACCTTGCAGGAGATCGGACGACTACTGAGACTGAAGAAGTCCGCCGTCGGTGAGCGGCTGGCACACGCGCGGGAGCACTTTCGGCAGGCGTTGCGTGACGGCGGAAATCCTCCGCCTTCCAAGCGACTAAAGGATTGAATCGATGCCCTCGGTTCCGATGAATACCTGCACGGACGCCACTCTTGGCCAGGCCCTAACCCCGTACTGCTTTGGCGACCTGACCGATGCTGAACGGGAGACGGTCGAGCAGCATCTGCTCGAGTGCGATGCGTGCTGGAGTGAACTGGCGCGCCTGGAGCAAGCGGTTCGAGCCCTGCGGCTCGACGACACGCTGCAGCCCACGGTCCCACCGCAAGAAATCGTGTCGCTGATGGGGCTCTCAAGTCGGCTACATCGGCTGTGGGGTGGCCATCAGGGGTTCGCCCTGGCGAGTGCGGCAGGATTGGGCCTGCTCTTCGCGGTGCCCGTTGTTGTGGAAATCGCCTACGACTTCGACCGATTCGGCGCACTCGCACTGCGATTGGGCGCGGCAACATGGGTGTGGGTCTTCACGATGACCCTCGGCATCTTGTGGTTCGACGTGCGGATGGTGAGAGCAGGACGTTCGAGCGCTGGACGTGTCGTGTTGGCGCTGGGTGTCGCCACCCTCCTCCTGTGCGCGGTGCTCTTGCCGTTCTTGCCTAGTGCGTCGAGTGTACGGGCGACGTTTGAGACTTACCCGGTGCAGCTGGGGTATCTCAAGAGCGTGTTCTATGCGTGGATGGTGGCTCCGGTGTTTGTCTTTCTGCCTTTTCACTTCGTGGTCTGTGCGCAGCGTGAACTGGTGAGCGGCCGCTACGTGCCACTCCTGGCATTGCTCACGCGAGACGGCAGGGGCCTACCACCCCGCGGGGCGTTCTACCCCAGGGTGTGGGCACTCGCCATTTACCTCGCCGTCATCGTGGGACTGAACTATTTCGGCGTGAATCACTTGTTCGAGAGTCTCGAAGCCGGTACGTACCGTACGCTCTTCATGGGCTTGGTGCTGTTCCGGGTCTCGATATGGATTGGACTCGCGGTGCTGGGCCTGTGGTGGTATGCGAGCGCCTTGACCGAACTCAAAAGGGAAGCGCTCGCTTTGCAGACACTCTCGGGTTCGTTCGCGTCCGGTCGGCCACCGACCTGAGAGCCGTTGCGGCGTGCCGCGTGCCTCGCCGTCGAAACACGCGGCGCGTCAGGCTCGGGTTGACTTACTTACCCTGAGCCTTGCGCCGGGCGGCCCAGTACTTCTTCATGCGCTGGCTCACAGCTTTCTTCTGCGCCGCAGACATCGACTTCCGACGACGGGTGGCGGCACCTGAGGCCCGCGCCCCTCGGCCACCCTGCCCCCGTAAGTCTGGAAAGGCCCGATAGATCTCGGACAGTTCAGCCGTGAGTTCCTTGGCTCGCGCTTCCGCTCCCCGCCGTGCATATTCTTTCAAGTTGAACTTCGCCAAAATGACACCCTCCCGAGCCCTGCAGAGGCTCGCCCCTTCGCGGCTCAGGCGAGCGGACGCCTCTGCGATAAGACAGTTATTGAACCCACGAAATATATCAGTTCAAGAAGGAGCGGGAAGACTGCGTCGGTACCGGGTTAGTCAGAATGGAACGACCGGCTCCGAGTCGCAACTCGTGGGTTACGCTGCGATTTGGAGACCTCAACGCAGAGCCACATGCGAAAAGGAGCCGGTCATGAAGAAGGTACGCTGGGTCGGTCTGGATGTCCATGCGGATAGCATTGCGGTGGCGGTCGCGGAGCCGACCGGCGAGGTGCGATCCCTCGGCCAGATCCCGAATCGACCGGAGTCGATCCGGAAGCTGATGAAGAAACTGGGGCCAGCCGACTCGGTGCGGGCGTGCTACGAGGCCGGGCCGACCGGCTATGTGATCTATTGGCAGCTGACGACGCTCGGCGTCCACTGTGAAGTGGTGGCGCCGACGCTGGTGCCGACGAAAGCGGGCGATCGCGTCAAGACGGATCGGCGCGATGCGGAGAAGCTCGCGCGGTGCTACCGCGCCGGCGATTTGACGGCCGTGTGGGTGCCGGACGCCGCGCACGAGGCGCTGCGAGACCTGGTGCGCGCCCGGGAAGCCGCGAAGAAGGACCAGCTCCGAGCGCGTCACCGGTTGGGCAAGTTTCTGCTGCGCCATGGCCGGCGCTCGCCGGCGGGGATGACGTCGTGGACGCAGCGGCATCTGGTCTGGATCAAGACCACCGTACATTTCGAGCAGCCGGCCCAGGAAGCGACACTCCTGGACTACTTCCACGAAGTCGATCACGTGGCCGGGCGTATCGAACGGCTCGAGCGTGGGATCGACGCGGCCGTACAGACGGCACCCGCGCGGATGCGTGCCGTGATTGAGGCGCTCCAGGCGTTGCGGGGCATCGCGCTCGTCTCGGCCGTGACGATCGTCGCCGAGGTCGGCGCGCTCTCCCGCTTTGCGCGGGCCCCACAAGTGATGGGCTACAGCGGGATGGGCGCACGCGAGGACTCGAGCGGCGGACGGACGCGTCGAGGCGGCATCACCAAAACGGGCAACGCCCACCTCCGACGCATCGTCATTGAGGCGGCATGGGCGTATCGGCACCGACCGTCCGTGGGCGGCGCGTTGCGCAAGCGACAGGCGGCGCTCAGCGAGGAGGTGAAGGCGATCGCCTGGAAGGCGCAGCACCGCTTGCACGGCCGCTATCGGAAGCTCCTCGGTCGGGGGAAATGCCAGCAGCAGGTCGTGACAGCCGTGGGCCGCGAGCTCCTGGGCTTCATCTGGGCGATCGGCGTGGCCGTCGAACAACGGACGCCGCTGACGATGGCGGCGTAGCGCACCAGGGCATGACACGCGCACGCAGCAGCGGCGGCGGTCGAGGGGCACACGGGAAGGAGAATCCTCGAGCGGCCTATGCGGTCGGTCTCCGGACTGAACCCGCGCTGTTAGTCCGAGGTAGCTCCCGACGGATCACGATTATGCGGTCTCGACCCGCGAATATCAGAGTGATCAACCGTCGCGATAGCTGCTTCGGCCGCCACCGATGCTGCGTGCGAGTGCCATCGGAGAACAAGCTGATTTGACAGGTCGTTCCATATCAGGCCGCAACTGGCGGTACCACAACACGCTTAGCGACCTAAAGCTTGAATACTGGGCTGCCAAGACCCTCCCTTGGCGACGGCGACCGACAACCCGTTTAGCGCGCCCCGCCTTGACAGCGACCCTCCTTAGTGAGGAGTCGTTATGCCGTACCCCCAACTCACCGGACGCATTTCACAGCCTGGCGAGCGCACGCCCGGTCGCCCCGTTCTGATAGCCGTCCTCCTGCTGGGGACGATCCTCACGGTCGTCGGGTGGCGGTTCGCCCCTCATCCCGTCGCGTCGCCGGTGCCTTCTGAGCCGGCAGCTGAGCCTAGCAAGCCAGTCCGCCACGTGGCAGAGTCCGCCGCCCTTGAAAGCCAGCACCTGCACCTGGCCCATGCCGAGCAGGAGCTCGTGGCGGCCGCAGAACAGCTGGCCACCGCTCGGCGACTGCTGGCTGCCCTCAGTCCGGCTTTGAACCGCAACTATCTCCAATCGGAAAGGCGACAAGCGGAGCGCGCATGGACGGTGACCGATGGGGCGCAGCGCGCGATCGAACAGGCGCTCGAGGATATTCGGTTCACTTTATCGCAAGGAAAGGAGTAGCCAGATGCATCGCTCACTTCATCAAGGTCTGCAGGCTGTCAGCTCAATCGTTGGCACCCTTCAACATCATGTGCACTCGCCCGTCTTCTCCGTCGACGGACTAGATCAAGCTCTTCAACCGACGCGCGGATCGCGAGTCACCGCCATCAGGTCACTGGCGTTGACGACGCCAGGACGCGCCAGGACTCCTGTGGCACTCGATCGTCTCCCCGGTGTCGTGAGTAGTGTGACGCGTCGAACTCGACGGGTCACACCGGTCCCAACGCTAAACGACCCGCGACGGTTCCCGGTGGCGTCGATTGACTTCAGTCGCCCGGACATCGGCCTACCCTATGGCATCCCGCGGCACATCAACGCCGCCACGCTCAAGACGATCGCGGGTGGGCGATCCGTCGATCGGTTGCTGAGGAAGACAGGGGCCGGCTGGGTGTTCGTGCGCGACGAGGAGATGGTGGATCTTGCGGACGGCTCACAGGAATACCGTCTCGGAAGGCTGACGATCTTCAGCTAGGGGAGTACGTTCGTGAGTGTCCTCGATGTGCTCCTCATCGGTCTCGCCGCTTTGGTGACGGCGTACCTGCTGCTCATGCTGATCATCACTGCACTGCCGCTGGTACGGCACGCCCCCTCACGGATCGGTGAGAGTGTTACGGCCCCCTTCTCGGAGACATTCAGACACATGGATCGGGAGCGACGGTTCGAACAACTCGACGCTGAAGTCCGGCGCGCTCTCGGGCAGGCCGATTCGTGGGGCAGCCAAGAGCGCGCCGAGATCGTGGAGGCGGCACTCGCCGCGCAACAGATCACCGCGCTCAACCGGATACTGCGAAAAACCGTTGGTCAGTGCCTGAATACACACTGGGCTGTCGCCAGCGGGTTGGCGGCCACGGATATGGGAGAGGCTGCCCGCCATCCCTGGAGCAACGGCCTGAGGCAACGGGTCATTGACGTCAGCGAGCTGCTCAGTCAACGCCTCGAAGCCTATCCGTTGATCCTCGATGCCCCGGAATTAATTCGACTGCAGCTCGGCATCCGCTGGATCGGGCCAACCTGCGCCACGTGCCCGTACTGGACGACGTCGGTGGCTGATGCGCCGCGCATTTGTCCCACAGCGAAGGCGATTGGCCACGGTGGCTCCACCCAGCGCCCGAATGTGGCTGATGCCGAAGTGGTGAACGATTGTGAGGGCGATCTGGTATGAAGCATTCCGAGGTTCGACATCCCGCGTATCTCGACTGCTTTGCCGCACAACTCGGGACGCTGGGTGTGGCCGGTCAACGTCGCTTGCAACGCGCGGCCGTCCTGATCGCGGGTGCGGGAGGACTGGGCGCGGCGATCAGCTCAACCCTGGCCACGGTGGGCGTGGGCACACTCGTCATCGTGGACCCTCAGCGAATGGAGCTTGAGAACCTCAACCGGTATCCCTTCGCCCGTCTCGCCGACATCGGCAAACCGAAGGTGGACGTTCTGGCCGCATTCTTCGAAGGGCGACCACACCTCACTGCCGTCCCGGTACTGGGCACCGCTGAGGCCGTCGCGAAGACGCGCATCGCTCGGCAGAACATCCAACTTCTCGTCTCGGCGTCGAACACCGTGAGCAGCAGACTCGCCGTCGCACAACTCGCGAGCAGGTACGGCGTTCCTCACATCTCGGCGGCCGTCAGCGATTGTCGTGAACGACGAGGTGGAACCGTGGTGGCCTGGATACCCGAACGACGGGATCTCGCGTGTCCGGCGTGCTTTCTGACATCTCGTGCTCGACCAATCCGCGGTGAGTCTCTCCTGGCCACCGTCGTTTCGACGGTCGGAGCGATGGCCGCCTGCGTCGCGGTCCAGTTGCTGACCCTCAGGGATCGAACACAGGCCCTCGAGCATGGCAACTGCCTGACGATAGACCTCCAGCATTACGCCGTCGAACCCATCCGTGTGCTGCGCCGCCACGACTGCGTGGTATGTGCTGGTGGGCGTGGCGCGGTCAAGGCCAGAAGACATTCTCGATGAGTGAGTCTCAGGCGTCCTTCGATCCTGGCTCCGCGGCAGCCCTGCTCGTCGTCATCGCGACGGCGCTCGTGGTTATCACCTACCTTCTTCCGGCTCTATTCCGCGCCGTATGGCAGGTGTTTGCCTGGAATCGTGATCGTGTGGCTCACCGTCGTCATTCTCGGACGCATGGTGAAGAAGCTGCTCGACTAGCACGGTTATCGGCCGTCAGCGACGGGCACGCGTACGGTTCTTGAGCCGCCACCACGTCCAGAATCGAACCGCTCGGTCCTTGAGGTGCGCGATTCTTGATTCGATCGCTTGCGGTGCCACACCCTCGCGTCGGGCATGTTCGCGCAGCGAAATGCCGTCACGCCAGATGGCCTCGATGGTCCTGAGTTCCTTCGGCGAGAACACCCCGCTCATCCGATACTTCGTGATCTCGGCGGCCCTTCGACGGCGTAGTTCGGCGAGCATGCTCCGTTCCGGCAGATCGAAAGGTTGAGGGACGAGTGGATCGGGAACGGACAGCACACGGACCAGCCGCCCATTCCTCCTCACCATCGGACCGTCAAGGGGACCACCGTCGGGGCCTGCTGCGCGCTCGACCGCCTCGACGCGACGGAATGACCACGGATCCGCAAACCTCGGCGCTCCACGTTGCCGGGGACGACTCGCGGGCACACGGTTGATCGGTGGCCGAGTGGTCGTTCCTGGTGTTCGGGATTCACGCGCGGAGTCAGTGACTCCACGGCTCCGCCGCCGTTCGCTGCGGAGAGCGGTCCGGGGCACAGGCCGGTCGCGCTCGACTGGTGGCTTGAAGCGGCGACCACAGCGAACTCGTGAATCCGCACGTCTGGGGGGCAAGGTCCTTCGTCGGGTCTTTGATCGCTTCGAACTCGCCATAGGTCAACTCCCTCACGCCGGAACGGCTGGTCATGAATTCTTCGACGACTGTAGTCGGCTCTTCGCGCGTGGTGGCGCCACCCCCCTCTCGTCTTGTCACACACGTCAAAAATGGCGATTCGCTGCAGTCGCTGCCTCATAATCGAAGCAGTGCCTACCATGTGAGTCAGCAATGATTGGGAAACAGGTGAGGCTCGCTCGACTGGGAGACGTGGTCGACTGGCTTGATCGTGCCGGAGTACCGCTTCGACGAATTGCCGACGTCACGTCGACGAGCCACGCAAACGTTCGGGCGATCCTGAGTCGGTACCGGAGACGGCAGTCAATCGCATCACCCGCCGTGACAACCTTGCCAGGTTGGCTACGAAAGGGTGAACTGTGGGACGACGAACTGCCACGTCATCGGCGCGATGCGTACGAGCGCCTTGAGGCTGCGCTGACCGACACGGTGCGAACGACATGGGCCCGGTACGATTTTGACTGGGGCGTTCAAAGACTCACTCGGTTGGGCCAGTTCTTTGGGTTTCTCAATCAGACCCGCGGCGTTCATCTGCTGGCCCAACAGCAGCTGAACTTAGCGTTGTTCAACGTGCATCAGGGACGGACTGCAAGAGCGCAGGAACACGCACGGACTGCCTTCACCCTTTACAAGCGCTACCACTGGACCGTCCGAGGCTCAGACGGTATCCGGGGCGTCATCGAAGCCCTCGGTGCCATCGCTCACGCCAAACTTCTCGCGCACAAGCCTCTCGTCGCCTTGCGCATCCTCGCAGGCATGGAAACTCTCCACCGCCAGCATCATGTTCCAATGCTGGCCGAGTTCCACCGCAAGCGGGGTGTGGCGTTTCTTCAGCTTGCGACGACTGAACACGATGTCGATGCACGACGCGCCTTCTCAGCCGCGGCAGCCACGCCGGCTGTCGACAACAACGTGTTGGACCACAGAATGGCAAGCGGACGTCATCTCAACCTGTTGAACAGCAACTACGATGGCGCAGGGGAACTGCTGCTCGATGCAGCCGCAGGCTACGGGAGTGACAGCCTACAGAAATCCATGTGCATCCACTGGGATGCTGCGGTCGCCCTCGCCACCGATTCACCGCAATTGCACCAGGAGGCGTACAACGTCATCACGCTGAACGCAGACCTAACGCGGCGGTTTGGCCATCAGGCTACGATTTCGTACCTGCTCCTCAGAACGGATGCGCTCGGCATGCCCACGTCCCGACGGCGAGAATGGGTCCGTGTAGCGCTCTACAGCAACGCATTCCGAGGAGACTGAAGACCACCCAACCTCGGACGCGGGAGCGCAGTCGCAATCCACATCGTCCGTCTCGGAGATTGGGAACTGCTTCGACCTGGTCTGACGAGTCGGAGGTCTCGCCGCATATTGAGCGCCGGACTCGGGACTTGTGATCGGGAAGCCAAGCGAGATTTCACCAGAGTAACGCCGTAGTGTCTTGAAGGGAGGTCGACTCAGCGCGCTCCGCGAGACACTATAGGCTCATTGCGGTGAGTACAACCCCCCCCTTGTCGCCTCGCCAAGAATCACCGCTCATGCATGGGGTTTGCACGAGATTCTAGCGAGACAGCTTGAACCTCTGAGGTTGTATGCCGGTGTTGAACTGCACGCTGCGAATCAGCACTTCCGCAGCCGGGGCACCATTGACATATTGCACTCTGCGCCTGGCTTCGCGAACGCCTCCATACTGCGCATAATCAAACAGTTCCGATTCGAGCAACGGCAACCCCTTGGAGGACAGGCCAAACCTGAGCGGAAGGGCCGTCTCGGCATCGAGGTCGGCCCACACGCGCGAGCCGTCAGCCACCGTTCGTTCGATCCGCCACGCGACCCTGGCGCCGACGTTCACTTGGCCTTTGATGGTAGAAGCCCTGGCAAACTCGCTCAACCTCAGACCGTCGAAATACGCGTCGACCAGCTTTAGGTATTTGGCTTGGATGTCATCAACGCGCTTGGGTTCTTTTCCACCCTCCTGTCGCCACACGTCCTTTCCGTCGCTGGCAATCAAGACGGTCTGGCCATTGACGGTCTGCTCCTGTCGGAATCGTCCAGCGACAGCCCCCTCAGCCGACCCGATTCCTTGCCCGCCAGGCGTCTTGTTGAATACTCGCAATGTAAAGGTGAAGGTGAAATCGTGGATCGCTTGTAGTTGCGCTGTGCCCCCGAGCGCGACGGCCGCACGCTCGACCAAGCCATCCGCGGTGATGTCCGGGGAGCCACCGGACCTCAGCGCGCGTCGTTGCCTCGCGGCCGCAACCCGAGCAATGAAGGCCTGCAACTGATCACCTGACGACGACCTGTTGCCGGCGCCCAAATGAAGCGTCGACGTTTTTGTGTCATCGCCCGGTTCGGCGATCACCACCTCGAGGAACTTCCCGAGTTCACCACCTGGACCGCTCCGTACCGCCGGGGCAAATCGACCCGGTTCCAGCGTTACCATCTTTGCGGAAACCACTTCTATAGGCATCACAAACCGATTGAACAGACACCGAAGAGGGAGTTGGCCCGCCGACGGCTTCTGTGCGTTCACCAGTGGGTCGAAGGCGAGTGTTCTGGACGTCAACTCGAACCTGACCGTGTGCATCGAATCGGACGCTAATACTCCGGAACCGGAATGACGGTGCCGAAGTTCGAATACGGTCGGCGACTCGCGCAACTCCGGGGGATCGACAAAACTGGGAGACGATTCGAGGTCAGCAGTGATCCTGAAAACGACCGCATCGCCCTGCAGGCGCTTCACGTCGTCGCGAACGTTCCAGACGATCCGCTTCCCGGCTCCGGAACGCACGCCGGGCCCCACATCACCAGACACGAGGCGCGGCGTGACGCTGTAGCTCGAACCTCCATCGGTCGACACCAGCACCGAGATCCGAAACAGGTCCGACGGGTCACCGGTGCCAAGCAAGTCGTAGCGCACGACGATAGTGCCATCCTTGTCAACGACGGAGAACTCAACATTGGAGACACCGGTTGCACTCTGACCGTGCGTCGTGCGGCCAATTCCGGCGAGAGCAACGCAGAACATCGTCGACGCGATGATGCCGACGGGCGACAGACGCGCTGGCATGGATGCTCCTATCTGGGAACTTGCCTGGAAACCACCCAGCCACGACGGGCCTCGTCTCTAGAGGAAGGCGCTAGCATCGGCGTTTGGCGACGACCCATGCGGCCTGCTTGTTGCTCGACGGGGCGCGCCAGAAACGCATAGAGCTCTCCAAGCGTCACAGAACCGTTCCGGTCTTGATCAGCCTCTCCGCTCAGGCCTCGCAACAGGTAGTACGTAAACAGGCCATGCCCGACTTCGCTCCATACGTTGCTGTACTCATCACCCGCGGCGGCCAGCAGAGCCGCCGTATTCGCCGGAACGCCCGCCACGCCGCCCCCATCAAAAAAGAACGGGCGCGCGCCCGGTGGCGCCACGGAGCGCTCGCCGACGCCAGAAAAACATGCGTCGATCCAGACGTGCACTTGCCGAGTTGGGAGTCTCCCCAGCGACCTGTACAGTGTTCCGATCGAGTAGAGCTTCCGCAACTGCCCTGGCGCCCCTTCGTAAGGGACGATGAAAGGGCTGCTGTTGACACCGCCGTTGGGGTCGGCAGGTGTGCCGTGCCCAGAAAAGTACACAAAGACTCTTGACGAAGGTGATGACGCCACGCGCGGCAACCACTCTTCGATGGCGTCTTCGATATCCGACCGCGTCGCCTGTTCGTTTGTCATCAGCCGGATGTTCTGTGGCTCCACGCCAACCACGCCTTCGAGAAAGCGCTTCACCTCGATGGCGTCCTCGGCGGCAAAGTCCGCAGCGGGAATCTTTTCGCGGTACTGACCTATGCCGATGACCACGGCGTAGGCATTCGGATCTCTCGGAACAGGCCGAATTAGAAGGTCCTGCAAGCGGACGAGGTCGCCGGAAGAACCGAGTGCCGCCACCGTAAGCTTGATCGCCTTCTCCGACACCCGACTGCTGGTGTCGAATGCGCGCAAGACAATCTGATGGACTCCGCTACCGAGCGTCAGCCGCTCATCCACTTCGACTCGGTCGCTCGGCAGGCTGGCGGTGATCGGCAACGACCGACCGTCGACCAGCACTTCGATCCGCGCAACTCTCTGGCCGTTCACGAGCGCCGACAGGCGCACTGGTTGCCCGGGCGGCACCGTCTGGTTGTCTTCAGGTAAGTCGATGATGACGCGCGGCCCGTCCGTTACGAGTGGGGCCGTTGCGGGTCTACCGATGGGCGAATCGACTACGATGGGGCCAGGGTCACGGATGTCGAGCTTGACGAAATTCTTGACCGACGCGAATGTGCGCTGAGACAGTTCGACGGGAAGCTGCACCGTCCCGGCGTTGGCGGAGTTCTGCACCAGAATGAGGAACGTGAGCGGCAATGCCGTGCCCCCTGCGGGGATTGTGCCGACCGTTACGTCGGGGCGTTGCACGACGAGCCCTGGATGGCCGGCCGTGGAGATCGTCGCGCGGACATCCTCGGCGGCCAGCGACCCTTTGTTGACGGGAGTCACTTCGATTCCGACAATCTCTGCGAACTCCGCGATGCCGTTTCCATTGCCCCTCGTACCGGGCAGCTGACCGTCCCGCACAACGACGTCGAAACTGAGAGCGGGGTTCAACTTTGTGATCGGTGTCGAGAAATCTCGTGAGGCCGTCCCGAGTCCCCGGCCTTCCGTGACCTCGATCTTCCCGCGGAGGTCGGCCGCATCCACACCAATCGCCACATCGACGGCGAACCGCAGGTCCGTCGCGACGCCAGGAGACAGCAGGGGAAGCTCGGTAAGGCCCGACACGAGCTGAACGCCTCTGGTCGTCGAGAAGAGTTCTGCTTTGAGGCCTTTGGCTTCGCCCGCCGCTGCGTTCCGGATCGAGGCGACAATCTCGATGGTCTCGCCATTCTCGACGATGCCGTTGCCATTGCCCCGAGCTAGGCCGCCGGTCCGGTCGTTGAAACGAACGGAAAGTATCTCGAGACCGGGCTTCTCGATCCGCTGAATCGGCACCATCACCTGGATTCGCGGCGCATCATTGCCATCGGCTTCTCGAGTCCTCAGCGTGATCGCAACGCGGCCCGTTTCGGTGGCTATCGACGCCGTGAGCGGAACCGTCACTTCTCTGCGCGCACCCGGCGCCAACTCGCCGATGGCCACCGGCGGGCCCGTGGTCACAGCGGAAGTATCGGAGGTGGCATCAACGGTCACGCCTTTGGCCGCTCCGTCGCCACGATTCTCGACGGTGATCTCGAGGCGAGCCGTCTCCAATCCCTTGAGAACCCCACTGGCATCGAGATCCACGAAACGAGCCGTGGTCACGAGCTGTGGCGGCACAGGGCCGATATTGACGCGGCTTGGCCGGCTCGTGCCGCTCGCCGACTGCGCGGCGGCCGCCACCGTTGCCAGCAGCGCGACGATCGGGAGCAGAACGAACAGGCCTACGCAATCTCTCTGTTGCATGTCGAAGACTCCTGACCGTGCCCGCTACGGACGGATTTCCACGCTGACCTGCTCCATGACCCAATCGTGTCTATTAAAGCGAAGTAACGCCTTCCAGATATCGATCAGGGCGCCCGTCTCTCGAGGCACCGCGCCAAAGGCTGGAGAAACCCCGGCCCCCGCCAACCAACCGTCTATGGGCACCCCTTCTCGGAAGGCTAGAACCCACAGACCTTCCGATACAGCCTGTCCAGACGGAGGCAGAGCGGCGACGATGCGTTGGCCCGCCCGACGTTCTTCCTCCGACGGAAACGTGAACACCTGTCCGCCTCGAACACGGATCTGGTTCGCTGAAGGACCGGGCAAGAGCTGAGTGACGCGATCATCCTGCGTAACGTTGAACACGTAGAGGGCTACCGCCACCGTGGATTCCACATTGAACACAACCTCGTCTCCTGGCCTGAAGGTCGTATGGTTCAAACGCATCCTGACCTCGAACCGTGGATCGGGATCGCCCGCAGGTTGTGCGATGAGAAATCGGCCCGACGCGGTAACCGTCGGGCCGCGCAGTTGCTCGTCACGACGACTGTAGGTGATCGCTCGCTCGTCCGTGATAAAGCCCCTGCTGAACTCCCTCTGCACTTCCTCCACGGCCCGGCGGTTGAGCGACAAGAACTGGCGGAGGATTTCCGTCGGCGCTCCTTCTCGAACGGCTTTCGATCGGGCCCCATCCAAAGCCTTGCGTTCCGCCTGCTCGTAGGTGAGTTCACGGCCCAATTCCACGGTTTCCTGCGCTTCGACCCACTTCGCGATCGGTGCGTCGCTCGTCGTCTGCACAAGCCGTAACGGGGTCTCGCCCTTGAGTAGCGCGAGACACGCGATAACGGCTAGCGTCCCCAGCGCGGCACGAACCCTTGTTCTCTGTTTGGTGAGCATTCTTTGTCGATCAGCGTGAAATGGCCACACATACCCGTGCGTTGCGGAACACCGCCGCGCCCCGATCCGCAGCGACCATGTCGCGAGCCACCTGGGGCGTCACGACCAGCTCGATTGCGTTGCGCAGAGACGCTTGGAGCACCCGCGGCTTCAGGACGCCACGCTCGCGAAGTTTTCGCTCGGCATCGTCCACCGAACGGGCGAACGACGCCAAACCCGCGCTGGAGAGGATTCCGGGGTCGACATCTCGCACGCCGTAGACCAGCTCACCCGCAGACGTGAACACGCGTGGGAAGGGTGTCGGCTGGAGCGATGCCGGTACGACGAGGATCAGGCCGTCAACATCGGACTGGTTTGAGGCATCGCCAAACTGTGCGACCCCTCTTTCGCTCAACATCAACTGCGGGGCCACTTGCTGAACCAGAGGGGTCAGCACACCGTTTGGACCGAACAACTCGAACCGCATGACGATATCGACGCTCGGCGAACTGCTTTGCGCACGCGCAAACACGTCAGGAGGTGTTTCCTTCACGCGCCGTCCGGGTGGCACCGTCCCCTCGGAACGCTCCGTCACCTTCAGGAGAGAGCGATAGTGTTCGTTCGAGACCAGGCGTTTGATCTCGCTCTCGAAAAGCGCCAGCAACGAGCTTCGCGCATCGAGCTCCGCTGCGTCGAGCGCGCTCCGGTATGCAATCTCGAGATTGGGCGCTTGGAACATCGGTAGGCCGATGCCTGACACAAGCACATGACCACGAGCGTAGGCCCCGATGAGATCGCGGTCTCCGCTCTGGACCATCGTGTCACGGGTAGGTTGTGCGCTTTGGCCTGGCTCAAGCGTGGCGTGCGGCCTAGCCTGCGGTGGCTTGTATGGGCCAGGCGGTGGCGATGGTGTCATGCCGGCCACTGGAGGCGCCGGAGATGGCCCAGGATTCGGATCGCCCGACTTGGGAGTCTGCGATGGCTGAGAGCCGGAAGGTTCTGCGCGCGGCGTATTGCTGGAGTTAAATCCGAAATATCCGGCGATCGTAATAAGGGGCAGGGTGATACCAGCGAACCAGTACAACTGCTCCAGGAACGGATGCCGGGATGACGTCCCCTGCGTGCCAATATTCAGCGTGCTGTTCTTGCCGGACCGGACCCTGACCTCCGTGTGATTCCCGGTCGAATGGTCGTGTAAGGTCGTCGTCTGATGACTTGACTCATCGACGTTGGTGACGCTTTTGTCCAGCCCGACATCGCCTTTCGACTCAGTCGCCATACCTCACCTATTCTCGCAGGTGAACGGTACCCTACACCTCGGAAGCATTTTTCGCCAAAGGCCCTGATGGATCTGGTCAGATTCATATTTGACCTCCACCACGGGGGGGCTGTGCCAGACAGGGATCCACATAACGTATAGCGTCGCCCCCGTGGCGAACTGCACACGGTCTCTGCGAAGCCGCCTCAGCGGCCACTCTTCACATATTCATGTCGATCGAAAGCCGGCGATTCCATGAGTCTCAGGGAGCGGTCAATGTTCGAAACAGGCTGACCGCTTGCCATTCCTGGCCGGGCTGACTCTGACCGTGATGTGCCTCTGGGCAGCGACTTCTCTCGCACTCAGGGCCACTTCGTCGCCCGGAAGCGCTTCCAGGATGGTTCAAAAGAGGACGATCGGCGACAGGAGGCTACTCCCGAAAGACGAGTCAGCGATCGCCTCGGTCGCCGAGATGGTCCGAAAGGAGATGGTCACCTCACCATCTGGACACTGGTTTCGCCACGTGACCACTAACTAACGCATCCCCTCGGGGCAATCACGTTACCGAGAACCCTTATCGGGCGGTTCCCCTTTGTCGCCTCCGCCACCCTTAGGTTCGGGAGTAGACTTGTCGCCCTTGTCCCCTTTGTCGCCTTTCCCACCATCCTTGGGACCCTTTGGCTCCGGCGTCGGCGGTGTGGACATCACGTAACTCCTCAAAAAGGTGAATCAGAGCCTCGACGGAATACTCACTCTCGCCGTCAGAGAGGCCGTAGAACATGTGCGCAGGATAACAGAATTCGTACCGTCGGCGAGTCTCGTTCATTTCGGGCAAGTAGTGATTCTCGACGAAGGGATGAATTGAATTTGGCTTTACCGCGCAAGCCAATTCAAAAATAGATAAGCAATACGGCAACAATCGCGTAGTGGCGACCTTCGCCATCCTCTCCAAGGAATGTTGTTTTGAGATTAACGGAGTTCACACCAAGCTCGCGTGCTCTCGCGACTATCTTGTGGTCGAGCGCATGATTGTCGACGTAACGAAATATTCCTCTCCCTCGGACCGTGAACCCGCCTTTAAACACTCTGCAATCCTTGCATTGGTCACCAACAGGTCTGCCATCTTGCGTGAAGAATTGGAAATTCTGCGTTTGAATATCAACATCTGTTCCGGCCGTCTCGCGAAACTCATAAGTCACGGCACTAAAGCCGTAAACATCCGGGTACTCTGCCGGCTTGGCGAGTACCTCTACCTTAATGGTGTCGGGTATTGGCGTTATGCTGAGTGCTGCGCGCGGAGCAAGAGGTGTGACGGGGACCTTCAGCGCGAATGGGTCTACAAATGCGACTAAGAGGACAAATAGAGCGAACCCTCCGGTTGCAGAAACGGCAATGCCTGGCCTTGAGCCCTTTAACAAGACGCCGCCAACAAAAAAGAAAGCCAAGAAGGCCGCGGACAGGGCCATGAGGAACCGTATGATGCTTTCTTGGGAGTCGGTAGGATCAGGTAGAGCAAAGAGGATGATTATCAGGAATACCAAGAGGAGGCTTCCGAAAGTCCAGGACGCAGCCGCGGCATGTCGCCTGACCGGCGATCGCGGGAGCTTGTGTCGCACTACGGCTCTTGGCTTGGCAGAGTCATCCATAAGAGTCTGACAGCATGCGGATTATGGCCGTCGCGAGGATGTGGGTCAAACTAAAAGGACGTGGGTCGAACGAAAAGACAGTCTTTCTGGCGGCGTCTTGCTTCTACTGAGTACCGATTCCGCCGAAGCACTCGCGCAGAGCGTCTGTCGTAGAAACCAAAAGAGTGTTGGGCGAATCCCGTTCCAAACGCCGGTTGTTCGGAACTACACTCGACGGCGTTATCTCTGAGCGGCCGAGCTGGGGTCGCGTGCTTCACCGAATTTCCTTCAACTGAACGATCGCCTTCACCGGGTCGACACGCGTGCACGCGGGAGGCTGACCCTGGCCGCCAGGCGAAAGGCTCGGAAACTGTTCTCAGCGAGTGTCATTTCGAGTGACATCGCGCGGGCACCAGCGGCAAACGCCGGCGACCCGGCGAAAACGGCTGCAGAACCCAAACCCGGCCAAGTCTAGAAATCCGAAAGAGTTAGCAACGCCCGGCGAATGGTAGCAAACGGCTGAAAACCGTTCGCTCTGACTCCCTGCCTCCCAGCCATTTCGCACCACGGTTGCCTTCGGACACCAGATCGAAGGGCTCAACGTCAAGCCACTGAAAGGCTTCCGCGATCGAACGTGGAGTTCGATACCAGTGTTGTCAGCAGTCGCGCCTCTTTCGCGGGGACCCGGTGAACCTCAGACTTGGCGAGGGCTGCGCTGGCCGCTCTTGAGGAGATTGGGGCGAGGCAGGCTGCCGAAGCCGGCCGGGGGCTCCGGCTATGGGCGGCTCGCGAGGATCCGATTCGTCAATTCACGGAACGTAGCGATCGCCTTCTGGTGCCCGGCGCCGGTCGCGGGTCCAGAGAAGCCCGTATAGATCGCTCGTATGGTCCGGTCGCGATTGAAGAAGAGCGTCACGGGCACGCCGCTGACAGCCGAGAGCCGCGCCGGACCGGCGGAGAGCAGCTCCTCGGGCGGCACCGCCGCCACCATAACCTCCCACTCCACTCCGTGCGCGGCCTTGTACTCCGCCAAGCGGTCGTTCAGGAAACTCTCGTCGGCCGACAACTCGAACGCGACGCTGAGAATCTCGAGGCCGTCCTTGCGGTGCGTCGCGTAAAGCTCGGCAAGGAGGGGTGCGAGATCGTTGCAGTTCGAACACCACGTGCCGAACAGCTCCACGATGACGGGCTTGCCAGCGTATCGAGGGGTGAGAAGCGGCGCAAAGTCGAGGCGCGTCTCGGCCGAGGTCACCTGCATGCGTCGCAGCGGATCGATCACCTCGAAATCCGGGGACCGCACGGCCGTAAAGGCGTCGCGCGTCCCGTCGGCTCGGATCAACTCGCCGTGCATCCGATCGTCGGCCTCGAGCCGTCCCCGAACCAGATAGGCGCCGGTACCGTCGAACGTGGACAGCAGAAGCGAGCTTCCGCGCAGCGTCCCGGCAAGATAGCGGAGGTCGCCGTACTCGGACGGCACTTCCGCCGTTCCGTGGACGACGTGCTCACCGGCCATTTGAAACACCGCTTTGGCCGGCTCGCGCGACTGAAACTCGAGCCTCCAGGTCCCGGCGATACTCGCGCGCCCCGACTCCGCCTGCGGCCCGGCGGCGTCGAGCGCGAATCGCCGTTCGGGATCGAGGCGATCCAGCGGTTGCGCGTCGAATCGCACGCGATCGTTCGACGGGAAGTTTCCGCCGGCGTGGCTCCACTGGCCAGTGAGGCTCCCGCGGGCGTCGATGTCCGCAGCGATGCGTGTGCCGTACACCACGAAGTCGAGCATTACCCGCCCACCAAGACGCTGGCAGGGAATGGAGATCCGCTCCGTGCCGTTGACGATTGCCGCCCTGTCGGTGTTGCAGTTGGCGGGGAGCTCGAGCAGGAAAGGGATCCGATCGCCCGCGGAGGTCGTGACCCACGCGCGGTACGCGTGCCGCAATCCGGACTGCATCCGCGGCTGCGGCGATCCGCACCCACACAGCGCCAGCGCCAGCGCCAGCGCCGGAACCGTCCGCGCCGTCATCGGTAGGCGGCTTCGACGGTCGAGAACACCTCTCTGGACGTGGCAGGCAATACCAGCATTCGGCCGAAGTCCTGCTTCGCGCGGGCGATCACCGGCTGCGTGACCAGCGCGTCCATCGGCAGAATGGCGGCGTTCGGCAGCTTCGACTCGATACTGGCCTTCAGCCGCCGGGCCTCGTCCAGCTCGAGCATCACAAGGTTGAAATTGCCGGCGGACGCGTCACCCAGCGCCTGCTGGCCATCGGCCACCGTAACGTGATGCCCCATGGCCGTGAGCATCGTGCGCAGCTTGGCAACGAACTCCACCACGTCCGCGTCGCGGCTGTGCTGATACACGAGGATGCTGGCGGGATGTGTCGTGCGCTGCGAGCGCTGCCACAAGGCCGAACCCGTGGCGACCAGGAATTTGGCCCCGCACGCCTCGAGCAGCGCGGCGCCGGGGGGCACCGACAGGATAAGCGCGGCGACCAGAACGATGAACCGTTTCATTGCTGCCTCCGAAGGTTATTTGAATCCACCGCCGATGGTCGAGCCGCCAAATGCGTGAAAACCCCAGGTCCACCCCACTGCAAGAACTCTCGCGTCGTGGGTATTGGCGCCCTTGATGAAGTCGCCATACGACACCTCGACGGACGCGCCCCGCATGATCTGCAGCGACACGCCGGTGGCCCAGCGCCACTCCCGGGTCGCCGCCGACTGGTCGTGACCCTCGAAGTGTTCATGCGTACCGAACGCGATGTCCGACCACTCGAACCCGCCGTGCACCCGGCGCCACGTCGTGCTGCCCTGCAGCGTGACGCGTCCGAAGAAGACGCCGGCCTCGACCATCGCGCGGCTGCGATTAAGCGATACGTCGTGCACGGGCCGTTCGACGATCGAGTAGCCGTAGAGGCCTTGAAGATACCCCTTGGCCGCCCCGTCGGCGAGCAGAATGCGGCCGACACTGGCGCCGAACTCGAGCTGTTTCAGCTTCAGCCCCTGCGCCGCATGGGCCAGTACCTCATAATCTGCCACAGGCGTGGTGAACACCGTGAACGGTGTCACGGCCCACACGCCGGCGCCAAGCATGTAGCGCCCCCCCACCTGCAGGTCCTGGGCCGTGGCGTGAAAGCTGCCGTCGTCGGCCGGCCCCGGATGGGGAAACGCGCCGCTGTACCGGGGCGAGATGAACGCCAGCGAGCCGCTCACCGCGAGACGGGGGCTCACGCCCACGTCCCCCGAGAGGACGAGCGCCTGCGACTGCACGCGTCCGAAGTCCAGCGAGTTCGTCTGGAAGTCCACGCGCCGGACGATCTCGAGCGGCGTGAGCGTCGGCTCGGTCAGGTTGGAAAACAGGTGGCGGTCCGCGTCGAGCCACTGATAGACGGCCCCGACGGTGGCCTCACCCTGTGGCGGGCCCCACGGTGCCTGGGCGTACGCGAGCGATGGCAGGAGCCCGGTCAGCACGACGGCAAGCCCACGGGCGGATAGCCGCATCTTCAACACCTCCTAGGCCCGGTCGAACGGTGGGACAGACCGGGTACTGATGAACGCGGAATCCGTGGACGGATTGGCTCACGTCGCGAAATCGGTGGCACTGCCCTCAAATTCTCGTCGATCATGTGCAACAGCGAGGGATAATCCACGAGGTCGCGCCGCTGCACGACCCCCTTTCCATGAGCGACGATGCGCCCCCGGACGTCACCCGTCTGCTCCAGGCGTGGAACGACGGCCAGCACGGAGCGCTCGATGCGCTGATGCCGATCGTGTACGGCGAGCTGCACCGCCTCGCGAAAAGGTCGCTTCGCCGCGAGCGTCCCGATCACACGCTACAGGCCACCGCGCTGGTCAACGAAGCGTACGTGCGGCTGGTCGGACAGACGCGCATGCGGTGGCAGAACCGCGCGCAGTTCTTCGGCACCGCCGCCCAGTTCATGCGTCGCATTCTGGTGGACCACGCCCGCGATCGACTCTCGGCCAAGCGTGGCTCCGGTGCGCCGCGCATCGAGCTAGACGAAGCGATTCTCGCGACGCAGGAGCGCGGGATCGATCTGCTGGCGCTCGACGCCGCCCTCGAACGTCTCGAGCACCTCGACGCCCGACAGGGCCGGCTCGTGGTGCTGCGGTTCTTCGGAGGCCTCACGATCGAAGAAGCCGCCGAGGTGCTCGAGATCTCGCCGGCGACGGCCAAGCGTGAATGGGTCACCGCGCGGATGTGGCTCCGGCGCGAGCTGGCCGGCCTCGGCGACGAGGCAGGAGCTGACGCGTGACGCCCGAGCGCTGGCGGGAGATCAAGCGGGCGCTCTCCGAGGTCGTGGCCCTGCCGCCGGCGGACCGTGAGGCGTACCTGCTTGGACTGCGTGAGCAGGATCCGGACGTCGCGCGCGAGGTCGAGAGCCTCCTGCCTCACGACACCGAATCGCATTTCCTCGATCGACCGGCGATTGCGATCCCGGGGCTGACCGCCGGCGCCACGTTCGGCCCGTACCTGCTCGAGTCGGCGCTCGGCGAGGGCGGGATGGGGATGGTGTACCTCGCCCGCGACACTACGCTCGACCGGCCCGTGGCGCTCAAGTTTCTGTCGCGCGCACTCGAAGACGATGAGGATGCGCGCCGCCGCTTCCTGCGCGAGGCCAAAGCCGCCGCCGCGCTCGATCACCCGTACATCTGCAAGATCTACCAGACCGGCGAACACGGCGGCCGTCCGTTCATCGCCATGGAGTACGTGCGCGGCGAAACGCTGCGGCAGGGGCTGGATGCCGGCCCGCTGCTGCTCGCCGACGCGCTCCGAATCGTCGTAGAAGTGTTGGAGGCGCTCGAGACCGCGCACGCGGCACAGATCGTCCACCGCGATCTGAAGCCGTCGAACATCATGCTCACGGCCGACGGGCACGTAAAGGTGCTCGACTTCGGCCTCGCCAAGCGCGTCGAAGCGCCGGAATACGCGAATACGGAGTCGGCGCTGACCGATGCCGGCACCGTGCAGGGGACGGTGGCCTACATGTCGCCCGAGCAGGTGCGCGGCGAGAACGTCGATCTGCGGTCCGACCTCTTTTCGGTGGGCGTGGTCCTGCACGAATGCCTGACCGGCGGCAACCCTTTCCTCGCCCGTTCGTCCCTGGAAACCGCGTCGCAAATCCTGCACTACGCTCCGCCAGTCCCCTCAGCGGCAAGCGCGGATGTCCCTCCGGTGCTCGATCGAATCGTGCAGCGTCTTCTCGCCAAACCTGTGGAGGAGCGATACGCCTCGGCCGCAGACCTCCGCGTGGACCTCGCGCGGGTCCGCGACGCCGTCGAACGCGGAGAGCCGCTGCCCGATGAGGCGCCAGCGACGCCGGTTCCGCCGGTGCGCGCGTTCGTGAGCCGCCGGACCGCGATTGGCACGCTGGCCGCTGGCGCGGCCCTCGCGCTGGGCGGCGCATGGCGGTGGAGGGCTGGGGCTGGGCGCCCCAAGTCGCTCGCCGTTTTGCCGTTCATCAAGGACGACAACTCGCCCGACTATCTGGCGACCGGCATCCCGATCGAGGTGACGCGAAGGCTCAGCAACGCCGGCGTGCGCGTGATTCCGTGGGAGACCGCGATGCGGTTTCGCGAGACGAGCAGCGCAGTGGACGTGGCGGCGAAGCTGGGCGTGACCTCAGTCCTGATTGGGAGCCTTCAGACGATCAGCGAGCGGCTGCGGGTGAACGTGTCGCTCGTCGATGGCTCGTCGGGGTTCGTCTCGTGGTCGGAGGAGCAGGAATTCGGCCTGCCGGACCTCTTCGACGTGCAGACGCGCATCGCACAGCGGCTGGCCGAGTCGCTCGGGTATCAGCTGACCGGCGACGTCACCGCAACGCTGGCCCGGTCGGAGTCGTCAAGTACGGAGGCATGGGACTTCTATTTGCAAGGCGCCCGGTATCTCTACGATCCCAACGGCGGCAAGCAGGAGCTCGTCGTCGCGCTCGCATATTTCGAAAAGGCGCTGGCGCTGGACCCTGGGCTCGTCGCGGCGCACGTGGGCGCTGGTGCGGTACGGCTGGAAACGCACTGGAATGGCTGGGGTGGTGGAGAAGCCGGCCTGACGCTCGCGGCCAGGAACTTCGCAGAGGCCTACGCGCGCGACCCAAAGGACATGCGCGCGTGGCGCGGCCGTATGTTGATCGAGTTCTACCGTGGCAACGGCAACGAGGCGCTCAACCTGAGCGAGCAGGCGGCGCACGCCGGTGGACAGGAGATCGAGACGCTGCTGGCCCGCGCCGAAGCCTTCGCCGACACCGGCCCGTCCGATCTCGCGTTGCCATTCCTCAACCGCGTGCTCGAGTTGGACCAGGGGAACCAGGCGGCGGCATGGCTGAGGCTCCCGGCGCTCTCTCAGAGCGACAGGCTGAGGGAGACGGTGACGGCGGCGCTCGACTATCACAGGCGCTTTGGCGACGACGTCTGGGTGGCGGTGGTGCACTCGAACGCGCTGGCACAGCTGAACGACGTCAACGGCGCCAGCGCCGTACTCGAGCCATTCGTCGATCGCCTGATGACGCCGTCACTCCAGGCCGAGAACGTGACCTCATTCGAGCTCGCCGCTGTGATCGGCGCCGGCGTGTTCGCGGCGGGAACCGGCCGTGTTGCGCGCGCGCAGGAGCTGTGGCGCCGGGGGCTCGAACTGACGCTCGAAGGCCAGCAGGAAGACGCCGACAGCGGCGTGCTGAAGCTGTTCGCGTCGAGTTTCAGGGGGTTCGCGGGCGACGCCACGTTTCCGGTCGAGGCCGAGCGAACCATGAAGGAGATTGCGGCCACCAGCCTCAACCCGTGGGTCCTGGTGTATCTCGCCTTGGCCCACGGCTACCGCGGCGACACCGTGCGAGCGCTCGAAGTGCTGCGGTACGGCCTGTCGCATGGGCGCCTGACGGGTCGCGTGTGGCTGACCGTGTGGGCGCCCGCGCTGAAGGACGCGCCGGGGTTTGCCGAACTGCTGCGCGACTACGACCGGGAAGCGGAACGGAGGCGCCGCCGCTACGGCCGCGCCTCCTGATCGTTCTCGAGACCTACTGTCCGGTCACCTTCGTCCGCGTACTGAAGAAGATGTCACCGGCTCCTTCAACGCCTGGCCGTGTCGTGCCGAAATAGAGCGTCGTCCCGCCCCACGAGAGGTACGGACGCGTCTCGTTGGCGAGGCTGTTCACGTTCGGGCCGAGGTTGATGGGAGTGGACCACGGATCGGACGTGGTCAGCCGCGTGGCCGACCAGATGTCGAGCCCGCCGGAGCCGCCGGCTCGATTGGAGTCGAAGAACATCTCGAGCGCATCCCGGCGCACGCTGGGCCGGAAGTCGTTCACGGACGTGTTCACCCACGGAACGAGTGCGGGTGCCGCGATCACGCCCTCGGCAGACACTGGGCTCGCGTAGATGTCAGCGTCGCCGGCCAGCACGCCGGGCGCCTCGGCCGTGAAGCCGCCTGCTCGCGTGCTCGAGAAGTAGAGCGCGCCGCCATTCTCATCGGCAACGAAGAACGGACTCGCTTCTTCGGCCGCGCTGTTGACCGTGCAGTCCAGATGCTCGGGCTCATCCCACCCGCGCTTGACGTGATGGCGCGCGACGTAGATGTCGCCCCCGCCGCAACCGCCGGCCTTGGTGCTGACGAACAGCAGGGTATGGCGATCGGTCAGCGGCGTCGGGCAGAACTCGTCTGCTGTGGTGTTGATCGGCGAACCGAGATTGACTGGCGCTCCGAACGGATCGTCCGCGCTCTCGCGATACGCCGCCCAGATGTCGAGCCCACCCTGGCCCCCGGGTCGATTCGACGCCATGTAGAGTGTCAGCCCGTCCTTGCTTGGAGCCGGGCACCCGTCCTGAGACACCGTGTTTAGTGCCGAGTCCGTGCCCGGCACACTTTCCAGGCTGACGGCCTGCGACCAGTCCTCGAACTCCATCGCTCCCGCCAGCGCGCCGGCCAGCAGCACGCCGGCTGCGACCATTCCCATCGTCCGCATGTGAGCCTCCATCGGACTGTCCCTCGCGTCGGGCGAGTGAGACCGTCCAATGTCACACGCGGAATTCACCGGGAAACAGGCTCACTCCATTCGCTGAAGGTCCACCTCGCCGGCATACCGAGTGATCCTCCCGACGGGGGGTGTCCGAAATGTGGATACAAACTTCGGACACCGATCCGTCCCGTCGTCACCGCGGACTCGCGATCTGCCATGGAATTCTCTTCGGAAACGACTTCCCAGGGCTCACGCCGCCGTGACCAGCCAGTTGCGAATTCCGTCCCTAACACCCAGCCACGTCGTCAAGGCCGACGCAGGATCGTTCAACGTCAGCGTTTTGAGGCAGTTCCGCAGCACCGCCGTCGCGATTCGGACGGCGACTCCTTCTTCTCAGCCCAATACGCCAATCGCGTCGTTTTCCCTTAAAGCAAAACCTTCTTCACTCGTTCGAATGTCCTCGTGAATGACATTCGCCAGAGCTGCAGCGTCTGCCGCCGCGGTGCCGTTTGCGGCAGGCCGTGCCATCATCACGGGCCACGAGTGCCGCGATCGCGCCGTGCCCTGCGCCAGCACCGCCGGACTGAGATGACCGATCGACGAGTTCGAACACCTCGGATTGGCGCGCTGCCGCCGCGCTATTCGTTCTTGCTCAACCCGCACGCGAACGAGCGATTCACGCGCTGCCCTCGATGTAAGGCGGCGACACGACTTCGGAAGATCCCGCTCGTCGTTCACGTCGATTCGTTCGGCCTCGCGTTGCTGCGGAAGACATGCCGGCTGTGCGTCGTGTGCGAGATGCTCATAGCGCACGAGACGGAAATGAACCGAGTGATCGACGGGTTGGCGGCTCAGTCAGGCACTCGGCCAGGCTACGTGGTCCTTGGCACGGTCGGGTCTGGAACCTGGCGAGACGGCCTCTGCGGCGACGGGACGATTCAACGAGTGAAGGACGACATGGCGGACTTCAAGGCCTACATGCGAGTCGAGATCACGCCTCGGCACTGGTCACAAGCGCGCACGGCGGACTGATCGTCTAATGCTGCCGCCGGAGGCAGTGTACCAACTGTCCGCAGCTTTGTAAGGCTCGATCAGAGTCCTGCGCCTCTCAAACGAGCGAGCAGGCTTGGTTTTGTCGAGTGCGCCTCGCGCAGCGCACGCAGGCGGCCGACGACCTCCGCGCTCTTGCCTTCACGCATGCCTCACGCAGATCTTTGAGCAGAGTAACTGCGGCGTCATAGTCGCCGGGGCGCCGCGTGGCAACGAGCGCCTCGACGCGCCGCCACGCGTCGGCGGTCCGCTTCACCAGGCCGTTCAGGTAACGATTACGAGCCGCGGTCTCCTCGCGCTCGCGCCGCGCCTGCTCTTTGGCGTCGTGCGCACGAGCAACCCTTTGGCGCTGTTCCGCAAACGCCGCCGCGCGCGCACGCAATGCACCGGCCGTGCGCCGCCGCGCCGCCGCCGCCACGACCCGCGTCGTCTCGCGGTGGAACCGGCGTATCAACTCCGCACTGACGCGCGCGTCTCCACGAGCCACCCGACCGAGCAGCGCCACCTTGTCCCGCGCATCGAGTGTCGAGATCCACCGATCGATGTCCCGCTCCAAAGACACTGACGATGGTCGCGCACTCCCTTCGATGGCCGCCGCGATCAGGTCGCGATCGAGGCCCATGACGTCGATGAAGGTCTCGAGGGCCGGCGAAGGCGTCTCGAGATCATCCGGACGGGATGGTTCGATGACGCCATCGCGAACCTCGCCTTGCTGTACCCCGAGCAGCCACGCGAGGTAGAGAGCACGTTCGTCGCCGCGTCCGATATCGCTCCGAAGCGCGACCAACGATGACAGCCAGCCTCGTCCATCGTCTGCATCATCAAAGTCGTCCCTCTCAACAGACACGGCGACGATGACGTCGGCACCCTTCGAAACGATCTCCAATGATTGTCCCGTTCCGTATCGCCGCAACAATTTCACGTCGACCGCGCTCTTCGGATAACGAAACGACAGCTCGACAACGTGCCAGTGAGCGAAATACAGCAAGGCGTCAAAGTACTTCGCGAGCAGATCGCGCGGATTCGCCTTTAGGTCTCCAAACGTGTAGTGGTTGGTGAAGCGCGTCCGGGAGATCACTGCGCGGCTCGAAATCGCCCGCAGTTCCTGTATCTGCCGGTGTGTGAGCAGCCGATCAATCGCCTGAAACTCGTAGTACTAGTACTCGCTCATGATGCTGTCACGGTCGCTGTGAGGTGCGACAGTGCTCCCATGCGATCGCAGGCCTCAGATCGGTGGGCTGCTACCGCGACTCGCATGCCAAAGCGCGAGGATCTCAAGACGGTGTGGCGGTTCCGCGATGAGGCGGTAGTACAGATCGTACCGAATCCGTACGAGGTGCACGCGGCGGACCCCGAGCAGCTTCGTACTTCGAGCGCGACTGCCGACGTTGGGTTGAAGAGTCAACAGTGAAACGGCCCGATCGAGGTCTTCTCGAAATGCGTGCGGGGCTTTGGGCCGATTCGTGCGCCACCACTCGGCAGCAGCATGAATCTGTTCAGCGGCGAGCGCGCTGACGACAACGGGGAGCGGACCACTCACTCGCGACTGCGAAGTTCGGCGAGCACCTGCTCAACCGGCACCGTCTGTCCGCGCTCACACTGGGCGATCGCTTTCAGCAGCATCTGTTCGGTGGCCGCATCCGCCTCGAAGCTTTCATCTTCGTCGCGTGCGATCACCGTCACCGAGGCCCCTTCCGGCAGCTCTGCATCCAACTCCACGCGCCCGTGTACGACTTTGCCCGACGCGATCTGCATACGGACATTGTAGCCCTGCAAGGAGCGGATCTCGCGACTTCGCGAAGCGTCCGCCGGAATGTCTCCTTGAAGCCCACGTGGGCTATTTCTGGGCTCCTCGCCGTGAGCACCACGAAAGACCATCGTTTCGAGTGACATCTCGAGTGACATTGCGCTGGCAACAACGGCAAGCGCCGGCAACGCGGCGAAAGTGGCTGAAGAACCCAAACCGGGTCAGTGCGGAAATCTGAAGGAGTTGGCGAAGCCTGGCGATTAGCGGCAACTGGTTGAAAACCGTTTGCGCTGACTCCCTGCCTCCCAGCCAACTTCGGTCGGTCCACAATTACTGAGTGTTTCCGCTGCTCCTCGGCGAAAACACGACCCCGAGTGACATTTCGAGTGACATTTCAGGCGGGCATCAGCTCGCGCTCTCGATCTGGTTCCTGATTTTTCTTCGGGTTCTCGGCGGTTGAGGGCACGTCCGATCGCGAATGGGAGCACCTCCTCTCGGCCCGTGGCGCCCGTGCGCCTAGCACGCTACGTGTGCTATCGTCCTAGAGGATGATTCGGACGTTTGCTGACACGCCACCGAGGGTATCTGGAACGGTGTCAACAGCAAAGCCGCCAGGAGGATCCCCAAGGAGCTGTGGCCCGCCGTTCGGCGCAAGCTCGACCAGATTGACTCGGTGACGACGGTCGACGACTTGCGGGTACCGCCCGGGAATCGGCTGCACGCGCTCACACTCGACCTTGCGGGATACCACGCAATTCGCGTGAACGATCAATACCGCATCGTGTTTCGCTTCGAAGGCCAAGACGCGTTCGACGTTCACTGCACCGACTATCACTGAGGCCCTCACATGTTGCCCTCTCATCGTCCCCCAACCCACCCGGGTGAGATGCTCCTCAAGGAATTCCTCGAGCCGCTCGGTGTGTCGCAAGTCGACGCTGCCAACCGGATGAACATTCCGTTCCAACGTCTCAACGCGATTGTGAAGGGGCGCCGGAGCGTGAGCGCCGACACCGCGCTCTTGCTCGAGGCGCTGACACGCTGGGACGCGCAAATCTGGCTCACGCTGCAGGCGAAGTGGGACCTGTGGCATGCCCTGCGCACCCGAGGCCACCGTCCGAGGGTGAAAGCGTTGCCGAAACTGGCGGCATCGCGCTGACTCCCTCCAGGTTCTGTACCGCAACGACGGGTGGCCTCGAAGAGACACGTGTCGAAGGCCCTTGGGACGGAGCCTGACAGTCTCGGCGTCCATGCGCTGTGAAGACGACGTCGCCCGTGTCCGACGTGATCGTTGCGGAGCAACCCGCGGCGAATGGCAGCAAGCGGCTGATAACGGTTTGCGCTGACTCCCTGCCTGCCAGCCAAAACTCTCCGAATCGTTCAAGAGGCGGAACAGACGTGCCGCAAGCAGTTGCGCGTTCTATTTTTCATGACTCGACGCGGGTGAGCGTGATCGTGACCGGGTTGGCGTTCGGACCCGCTGGCGTGCGAACCTGCGTGAGCGTCAATGTATTGCCGTCGCGCCGGTAGGTGAAGACAGCTCGGCTACGTCACCGCGGCTTCTTCAGATCCGCTCCAATTGACCGCCAAGGTTCGCGTTGACGAGTCTCACGGCATCGCCGACGCGAATCGTCCCGCCGCGTTTCACGTCCGCATTGAGCGCCAAGCGGCCGCCGAATCGGCGGCCGATATCACGCAGTACCTCAGGGTCTCGGTCCAAGGTGTCAGGATCCACGGTCGTCATCGGACAGCGTGCGCGCAAGGAGTCGAGTCGCACGATCGCGTCGCCGATGTGCAGCTCGGCGCCTGGCCACTCCACTTCGTCCAGACCCCTCACCCCGCCAATCAGGATATTCGGACGCAGGCGGCGGACATCGCGCCCGAAGGCGGCGACGGCACCGTCGGTCGCCACCAGCAGCGGGAGTACGTCGAAGCGCTCGGTGCCATCAACCTCCTCGAGCCACGCATCATCGCCGCCGGCGACCTTCACGAGCGCAAGGGCGTCGGGGCTGTCCCACGGATGGCCATTGATGCGCGGACGGTCATCGGGACCTAAGGTGCCCTGCAACCCCAGGAGCCGATAGTGCCGCCGCGCCGTGCGCACCCCCTCGTGGCCGCGCACTCGCACGATACGGTCACCGCGAATGCCGTCCGGTCCGATCACCGCCGCCGATAAACGCTCCCCAGCCAGCGTCTTCACCGCGTAGCGCCACAAGCCCGCGACGTGGAGTGTCATGGCGAGACCTCGGCTGTGGCTGGTGGCCGCTCCGGGGAAACCGGATCTCGACTATTCCAGGCGTCCTCGGCGGCCTGGACCTTCGCCAGAGCGCTCTCACGCGTAAAAGGCGGACGAATCGGGGTCATGAATCCTCGTCAGTGAAGCATGGGTCGCGCGTGATCGCGGGCACAATCGGTGGAGCGCCCGCAGATGTGATGCCGGGGAGCGTGCCGGTGTGACGAGGGACGTGGTCAAGAGTCAGTAAACTCGGTGAGCATGGTCGTCCCCACGGTGGAGCCGAGCGATGAGACGCTCGCCGCGCGAGCCGCGGCCGGGGACGACCGTGCCTTCGAGGCGATCGTGGAGCGGTACCAGGGGCGTGTGTATCGCCTGGCGTGCCGTCTCACGAGCGACACCGACGCGCCCGACGTGCTCCAGGACACCCACGGCGTCCACCTGGCCACGCCGGCCGAACTGCAAGTCGCGTCCCGCGCCGACGAGCTCCTCGACCGGCAGATTCTCGCCGACAAGGCGCGACGGGGCATCGCGCGGTTGCCCGACATCTATCGGGACGCGTTCGTGCTTCGCGACTTGGAAGAAATGTCCACGGCCGATGTGGCGCACGCGCTGGGTGTGGAACCCGCCACAGTACGGCAGCGGGTCCACCGAGCGCGCCTGATGCTGCGGGGGTACTTGAGCGACCTCGTCGGGGTGAAGCCATGAAGGAGATCGCCTGCGCGTCTGGCGTCGAGCTGCTGATGGATTATCTGGAGGGCGTGCTGTCCGCGGACCTACGCTCGGCCCTCGACGCACACGTGGCCGGCTGTCCGCGCTGCGTCGCATTCATCGCGTCCTACCGTGAAACCCCGCGCATCCTGCGGGAGGCAACCGCGACCGCGTTGCCCGCCGACCTTCAGGCGTCCCTCCGAGCCTTCCTGCGCGCGCAGCGTAGCGTGCCACCGGCGGAGGACTGAGGGACACGCGATCCGCTCGCGGCAGCGACGCGGCGGCGGTTGTCACCTGGGGCCCGTCTTTCGACTGTCTGCAGCAGCCGGTTCGTCTTTTCAGGAGGCGCGCGCGATCGTTCGCCAAGTGGACGACGCGAGATGGGCACTCGAGGTCCACCGAACGAGCCTTCCTCCTGCGGTGCCGTCAGTGACGACTGCTCTGAGATCGTCAACGATCAGGATGGTCGCCATGCATGTGCCTCCTGAAGATCACGCTGCATGTTGTTGTGCGCAGACGAACCGTTCCGACAACGAACATCAGTGGTGTTGATGGCAATTGGATGTGCCGGAGTGCACACGCGCCGCACTTACAGAATCGGCTGTCACCCACCGGGTTTGTGATCGAACAGAACCCGCCAGCCACTGCTGGTTCACTGAAAACGGCGTCGTTTGCCAGTGGCCTTGATATTGCCCACCCGACACTCGCCTACCCCCATGAGAATCGCTATGTCCGAGACGACCGTGCCCGTATCACGACGCCAGTTCTGCGCAGGAGCCTGTCAGGCGGCCTGCGGCGCCACATTCGCGACGCTGTTCTCCGCCTGCGGCGGCTCCTCGCCGACCTCGCCAGGCGGCATGACCACAACGCTCGGCAAGGTGGCCGGCCAGTTTGCGAACTCTCGAGTACAGGTCAGCGTCGCCGGGTCCGCGTTGGCCGACGTGGGCAGTGCCGTCCTGGTCGAGTCCATCGCGGGCGTGTTCCTGCTGGCGCGAACGAGTGAGACCGCGTTCACGGCGCTCGACGGCGTCTGTACGCATCAGGGCTGCACCATCAGCGACGCCGACGGCGCCACCTTCGTCTGTCCGTGCCATGGGTCGCGATACAACCGCAACGGCCAGGTGACGGGCGGCCCTGCCCCGGCGTCACTGCGTCAGTACCCGACCACGTTCACCAACGGCGTCGTGACGATCAACGTCTGACATGGCTCAACTCAATCCGGAAATCGACCACCTGCTCCGCCGCGCCGGATTCGGCGTCAGCCTCGCCGACGCCGACACCTATCGCGACATGTCGCCGATCGCGGCGGTCGCGCATCTCGTCGACTACGAGGGCCGGCCCGACGACGTCGATGAACGCATCGGACGGCCCGACCATGTCCAGGTGTCCAAGAAGGACCTCTTCGCGCCGGACATCGACATCGAAGACGCGCGCGAGCGCTGGCTGTTCCGCATGATCCATACGCGGCGTCCGCTGCAGGAAAAGATGGCGCTGTTCTGGCACAACCACTTCGCCACCGCCTACAGCAAGCTGGCCGCCGACTCCGGCGAGAGGCAGGGGGCCAAGCTGCTCGCGCACAAGCCCGGCGCGCTGCGCGGGCCGCAGGGACAGATCGAGCTCTTTCGCCAATACGCGCTCGGCAACTTTCGCGATCTCCTGCTTCAGGTGGCGCAGGATCCCGCGATGGTGATCTGGCTCGATGGCAAGAGCAACACCAAAGCGAAGCCGCAGGAGAACTTCGGCCGCGAAATCATGGAGCTGTTCACGGTCGGCGTCGGCTACTACACCGAGCCGGACGTCTACGCGGCCGCGCGCGTGTTCACGGGCTGGAACCTGCGGGGATCCGATGACTACCGCAAGGACGAGTACGGAGACCTGAACGCCTATCAGGAATTCGTCTACAACGCGAACCAACACGACACCAACGACAAGACGTTCTCGTTCCCGATCTACGGCAACGGCAGCCGGACCATCGCGGCACGCAGCGAGTCCGCCGGCATGCAGGACGGCATCGACCTGATCACGGCTCTCGCGACTCACCCCGAGACGGCGCGCCGGCTGGCTCGGAAGTTCTGGAGCGTCTTCATCAGCGAGATTCATCCGCCCGATCCGAACTTCCTGGCGAACGCGGCCGCCACCTACCTGCAGAGCGGCACAGAGATCAGGCCGATGGTGCGATACGTCCTGACCTCGCCGTGGTTCAACAATCCGACGATGCACCACGCGCGGTATTCGTCGCCGGCGGAATACGTCGTGCGGGCGATCAAGGAAGTGGGGTGGCAGAACTTGTCGCTCGACAAGGTCCGGTCGCCGTTGGCGGCGATGGGCCAGCAGCTCTTCGAGCCGCCGAACGTCGCCGGATGGCCGCCGGGCGCGGCGTGGTTCTCGACGGGGACGATGCTGGCGCGCACGAATTTCGCCGCCGCGTTGGCGTCCAGCCAGAAACAATTCATCGCCGCCTCGCTGTCGTCTGAGGGCGGCACACCGCAGGCGTTGCTTGCGGCGTTGCTCGAGCGTGTGACGCCGGCGCCCCTCGACTCGGGTCCACAGCAGGCGCTGATGTCATACCTCGGTGGCGCAGGCACCTGGATCGGCGGCGGAGAGCAACTGAACACCAGGGCCGCCGGCCTCGCGCGCCTCCTCGTCGGCTCCTCCGAGTACCAGCTCGTTTAGAAGGACAGCGACCATGGCCGTATCTCGACGACTCTTCATTCGTAACGGTGTCGCGACCCTCACGGTCGGGCTCACCGCGCCATCCTTCTTGAACGCCATCGCGGAGGCACAGGGCCTCCGGAATCGGAATCTCGTCGTTGTCTACCTTGGCGGTGGCAACGATGCGTTGAATACGCTGATCTCCTATCGCGACGCGGCCTATTACAGCCGCCGTCCCAGCATTGCCATCCCCGCAGGGCAGGTACTGCAGGTGGGTTCCGACGCGGCCGGGCAGGCGCTCGGTCTGCATCCGCGGCTTGGCGGTCTGTTGAACATCTTCAACGAAGGACGCCTGGCGCTCGTGCAGCGCAGCGGATACGCAAACTCGAGCCGGTCCCACTTCGAAGGCGGTGACATCTGGGGGACTGCCAACCCGCAGTCATCGACCGGGTCGGGCTGGCTCGGTCGCTATCTCGATACGCTCCCTCGGCCGCTCGACGCGCTCGCCGCCTGGAACACAACGGCGGAAACGCCTCGTGCGCTCGTTTCCGGGGTCAGCGGTGTGCCCGCGATCCCGAACGCGGGCACGTATACCTATGCGAGCCCGAACCGCGGTGTGGCCCAACAGCAGGAACGCGCGGCCGCGCAGACCATGGCGTCCAACCCGGCGAGCGGGCGGCCGCATCTCGCGTTCGTGAACAGCACCAGCCTTGGGGCCCTCGAGACGCTCGACCGCGTGGCGCTGGCGCAGTCGTATACGCCGACGCTTGCGTATCCGAACAACGGCTTCGGGCTCACGATGCGCACCGTGGCCGGCGCGATCGTGCGCGGCATTGGTTCACGGGTGTTCTGGGTGCAGACCGGCGGCTTTGACACGCACGCAGGACAGGGCGCGGGGGGCGGCGCGTACGGCAATCTCATGGGCAACCTGGGTGATGGACTCGCGGCGTTCTACACCGACGTGCGCAACCAGGGCCTGGCCAGCGACACGACCGTGGTCGTCTTCTCCGAATTCGGCCGGCGCATTTCAGAGAACGGCAGCGCGGGCACCGATCACGGCGCCGGTGGCCTGATGATGGTGCTCGGCGGCGCGGTGCGTGGCGGGCTTCACGGTACGGCAGCATCCCTAACGCCGGGCCATCCAACGCTCGAAAACAACTCCGGTGACATTCGCTACGAGACCGACTTCCGGTCTGTGTACGCGCGACTGCTGGACCAATGGCTTGGTGTGAACTCGGTGCCGATTCTGAACGGTGACTTTCGTGCCGGCGCGCCGGCGATCTTCTAAGGTGCGGGAATGAAGAACGTGAATCGATTCTGTTTGACGGCGGTCATCCTGGTCGGCATGTCCGGTGCGGCCTCGGCACAGACGCTCGCGAGAGCGGAGGCCACACCCGCGATACCACCGGTGAAGACGGCCACACCCGCTCCTGCGCCGGCAGCCGAGAAGGTGGCGGCCGCACCCGCTCCCGCGCCCACACCCGCGACGGCGGAGGCCACACCCGCTCCCACGCCCACACCGGCGACGGCGGCGGCCACACCCGCTCCCGAGCCGGCACCCGCGCGGGCGGCGACGCCACCCGCTCCCGAGCAGCAGGCACCGAGACCGGCGGGGGTTGCTCCCTCTTCAGCGAGCTTCCCCGTCGTGACGTTCGGCATCGCCTCGTTCCTGCAGTACGAGGCCCAGCTGCACGAATCGAACGGCTACAACGCGTTCGACGTCACCCGCGGCTACCTGAACATCGAGGCGCGACTGAACGACCGCGTGCGCGTCCGGTTCACGCCGAACGTGCGGCCGACGACCGACGCCGACCTCAACCAGAACCTCGCGCTGCGAATGGAATACGCCTCGCTGGATGTCAGGGCCAGTGACAGCATGTCGATCATGTTCGGCTTGCACGAGATGCCCTGGCTCGCCTTTGAGGAGTCGGTCAATCGCTACCGTGTCATCGGGCCGTTCTTCTCGGAACGTCTGGGACTGATTCCTGGAGTCACCGATCTCGGCGTGAGCGTCAAGAACCGCACCGAGCGCACTGATATCCACGTCGGCGTGTATAACGGCGAGGGGCAGGGACGCGCCGAGATCGACAAGTACAAGAGCATCGACGGGCGCGCGACCTTCCGTCCCTTCTCCGAGGACGGCGAGTTGGGCAATGTGAGCATCTCGGGGTTCTACCAGTACGGCTGGTACGCCCGCGATCGCCCGCGCAACGTGGCCATCGTGATGGGCAGCTACGAGGTGCCCAACATCGTCCTCACGGCGCAGTATCTGTCGGCGACCGACAACCCGTTCGTCGCCGTTGATGTCCAGCGCCGCGGGATGTCGTTCTTCGGTGAACTCCGGCAGGGTCTGACCGGCTGGGCCGGCGTTGGCGGTCTGGACCTCTTCGTGCCGGACGCCAACAACGACGGCGACTCGCGGCGTCGCCTCGTCTTCGGCGGCGCTCGCTGGAGTCAGGTGGGACGCGCGCGGTTGGGTGTAGTGGTGACGCTCGATCAGACCTATCAAACCAACTCCCAGCTGCTCGAGCGCCGGCTGCTCGGCCAGACCCATATCGAGTTCTAACACGCGTTTCAGTTCACCGTAGAGCGCAGGCTTTAGCCTGCGCGTTATCGAGAGACGGGGGAAGCTATTTCGCTTCTGCCTGCAGGCGCCGGGCGACCTCGTCCGCCTCGCGCCACACGCGGAGCACGTTCCCGCCCCACAGCTTCGCGATGTCGGTCTCGCTGTAACCGCGGCGCACGAGCTCGAGCGTCACGTTGAACGTGTCGGCGGCGCTGTCCCAGCCCTCGATGCCGCCGCCGCCGTCGAAGTCGGACGCGATCCCGACGTGATCGACCCCAATCAACTTCACCGCATAGTCGATGTGATCGACGAGCTCCTTCACCCCGGGGCGCCCCGGCACGGACAACGGACGCTGCGCTGGCGCCTCGACGGGACACGGCGCCGATGCGCGGCCGCCCGTCGCATTCCTGACGGGTGCTCGACCGCTATGCGTCCCTGACTTCACATAGGCCGCGTAGGCGACGATGTGCACGACGCCGCCGTTTTTCTTCATCGCCAACAGCTGCTCGTCGTCCAGATTGCGATTGTGCTCGGCGAGCGCACGGACCGACGAGTGCGACGCGATGATCGGCGCTTTCGACAGCGTGGCCGCCTGCAGCATCGACGCCTTGGACAGGTGCGATACGTCCACCATCATGCCGAGGCGGTTCATCTCGGCGATGACCGCACGGCCAAGCGGGCTGATGCCGTCGTTCGGCGCATCGCGCGTGGCTTCACCGGTATGGGAATCAGACAACTGGTTGTGGCCGGTGTGTGCGAGCGACATGTAGCGCGCTCCGCGCTCGTAGAACTCGCGGACACGCGCGAGGTCGGTACCGACCGGGTAGCCATTCTCGATCCCGATCACCACCACCGTGCGCCCGCTTTGCGCGATGCGGGTCACCTCGTCAGGCGTGAACGCGAGCCCCGCCTGTTTGGGTGCGATCTGTTCGGTCAGCCGATGCACGGCGTCGAACTTCGCGATCGCCTGCCGATAGGCGCCGGCGTAGCCTTCCGGGCTCAGCGGCCCCTGTCCGACCTGAACCGTCATGAACGCGGCGTCGAGTCCGCCCGCTTCCATCTTCGGCAGATTCACCTGCGTCGTCAGCCGCTGCGTGTAATTGCAGGCGGCCGTGAAATAGGCGGGCTCGATGTCAACGTGGGTGTCGAGCGTGAGGACACGTCCATGGATCGCGCGGGCGCTGGCAACGAGGGAGGCATCAGGCGCCGGCGCCTGCGCGGCCAGCGGTGCGTCAATGAGGGACGCCACACATGCGATCAGCAGTCGACGAAGAGTCAGTTGCACGCGTCCGTCCACAGGCTCCAGATCAAGCATCATCTTTCCGGCTTCCACCTTCGACAGGTCGAGGATGTCGTTGATCAGCGAGAGCGGATGGCGCTCGTGGAGTACCTCAAGACACTGTGAGTCCGCGCGGCGGCGCGCCGCGCGCGTTGGCCCCATCGTTCCGTGCGCGGACGCCGAGAATCATCTACTTCGACAAGGGCGCTTGCGGCGGCGCCGCCGCCGACTTGCCTTGCGACTCGACAACGCGCCGCGCCAGGTAGTTGACGATTTGCGCGTCGGTCCGCGCTGCGCTGAGATAGGCCGTGCGCAAGAGTTGCTCCTTGCGCCCGCGCAGCGTATCCGTGATGCGCTGGCGCACCGGCGGCATCGACAGGTCGCGCTGGCCCGCCGGCTCTCGAGCCACCACAAACATGATGGTGAGGGCGCCGCCCTGGTTCACCACGCGGGCCGAGCCCGGCGCCACGTTCACGACGGCATCGCGCAGCGCCGGCGCGGCCTGTTTCAACGCCGACAGCGGTACCAGGCCCAAGTCTCCACCCCGCGGCGTCGACTCCGGATCCTCGGAGTAGTCCATCGCGAGCTCGGAAAACGAGGTGCCTCCTTTGAGACGTTCCATCAACATCGCGACCTTTGCGGTCGCCGCCTGCGGTGTGGTCGCATCGTCTCCGCTACGGTTCACCAGCTGCGCGTCGCGCACCGGTGTGACGACGATCTGCGCGAGGTGATAGGCATCTTCCGGAAGGTTGAACTGCGCACGATTCGCGTCGAAGAACGCGGTCACCTCCTGATCGGTCACCGCAATCTTCGACCCGACTTCCCGTTCAAGGAGCTTCTGCGTGAGCAGTTGGCGCCTGAGTCCGTCCCGGATGCCCGCCGTCGTCAGGTTGCGTCGCGTCAGCTCCTGCTGAAACGCCTCGTCCGGCATGTTCTTCTTCGCTGCGGCGTATGCCGTGTCAACCTCGCTCTCGGGCACGTCGATCGTGAGGGCGCGTGCCTTCGCGTGCAGAATCTCCTCGACGATGAGGTCGTCCAGGAGGCTCAGTTTGGCGGTGAGGGCCTCTTCCTCCGACAGTTTCTGCGAGCCGTCTCCGGCCCGCCGGAATGCCTGCTCGACCTCGTCTCGTGTGATCTGCCGGCCGTCGACCACTGCATACGTGTCGGCTGTCACCGCAGGCGGGGCCGCGGGTGTCGATCGACAGGCCGCGGCGAGGCAGGCTGCGGCGCTCACCGCAACGAAGAGGTGGCGATTCCGGGTGATGGAGGGGCGTGGCAGGCAATGCATGCTCTGGCAGAATACTCACGACTGAACCGGCGAACAATACCCAGTTGACCCAGTTCGCTGGCCGCTCGCGTCTGAGTCCTTGCAACGTTTGGTCGGCGTCCCTCGACAATAGTGTTGATGAAGACCGTGGCGGAACTCGTGGACGAGGCCCGACGTGGCTCGGCCGATGCGCGGGACGAACTGGTTCGTCGTTATCACCGCGAGACCGCAGTTCTCGCGGCAGCGGAGTGATGCCAACGACATCGCGATTGCCTCTCGAGACGGCTCACCGCTCCACCGTCTGCTGCATTCGGAGATGGTGGAGCGGGTCGGTGCAGCCCTCGAGGCACTGCCGCCGCGGTATCGCGTGCCGATCCGGCTCTATCACCTGGACGGCCTCAGCCACGCGAAGATTGCCGTCGCTCTCGGTGTTCCGGTCGCCACAGTGCGATCCCTCGTGGCGCGTGCACGTCGCAAGTTGGCGCCACTTCTCGCCGAATACGCACCGGACGCACAAGTCCAAGAGGTTTTCGAGGAACAAGTCGTGACGCCGTCCACACCAACACGCTTCCTGCACGTGGCCAACGGCACGTGCACAACCAGGCTCATTGAATCCGCAGGAATTCCCGGCAGGGTATCCATTTGGGCGGACCCACTCCATGACGGCCCCGTTCCCGGCGGTCTGACCGACGCGGAATTGCTCGATGTGCGGGCGCGCTATCACGCCGGACCGACCGAGTCAGCGGATGCCGACCCTGTGAACGACCTCAGGAAATGGCGCGAGGCGATCGAACAGCACGAGTCGTACGATGAGCTGATCCTGTGGTTCGAGCACGACCTCTTCGATCAACTGAACCTCATTCAACTCCTGACCTGGATTCGACAGCGGCTTCCTGCCGCGAAAGTGGTGAGCCTCGTGTGCATCGGGTCGTTTCCAGGACATTCCAGGTTCAGGGGACTCGGTGAGCTGACACCAGACGAACTGGCATCTCTGCTCGAAACGCGGCAACGTGTCGGCCCGCCGCAGTACTCGCTGGCTGAACGCGCGTGGCTGGCGTTTCGCGAGCCGACGCCTGAAGCTCTCGACCACCTGCGCGAAGGGGATACTGCGGCTTTGCCCTATCTCGCGGCTGCGATTGTGCGCTTCTTCCAGGAGTATCCGTGGACCGTTGACGGACTTTCTCGAACCGAGCGCCGGCTCCTCGAACTGGCCGCCGCCGGGACGGCCGAACTCTCTGCGGCATTCCCGCGCATGCACGACGGCGAAGACGCCTACTACATCACCGACACGTCGATCGCGGACCTTGCCGAAACGCTGTCCCGCACCTCACCGCCGCTGCTTACGCTGGCTACCGGGCGGAGTGCCGATGGCGACATGCCTCAGGGTTCGGTCACGCTGACGGATGCAGGGCGGGCGGTACTGAGCGGCCAGCAGGATCGGATCGCTCTCTGCGGTATCGACCGTTGGTTGGGCGGCGTGCACTTGCAGCGCGACGCGGACCTGTGGCGCTGGGACGCCGAGCGTCAACGGGTCGCGAGATCGTGACAGTGAGCAACCCGCGCCCCCGTCGAGCCGGCATGGATCCACTCTCGGGAGCGTGATGCGGCGAGCGTGCGACAACGGCTGGGCTGGTGATTCAGTACGGATGAGGTGGGCGTGCACGATCCGTGCAGAGCCACATTGATTTTCGTTTCGATATGCGGACGAGTTTGATATACGTCGGTCGTCTCCCCAACCCCAACATGCCACACGCTGATCTGGAATCCGCTGTCACTCGACAATCGTGGGAGTGGCTCTTCGATCTCCCGCACAGACTGAACCTCGTCATCGAGGTCGTCAACGCACGTTACCTGCCGGTGTTTCCGGCCGCGCCTACGGCTGAGGCCGCCACCATTCGACGTTTGCTGAGGAGCGGTGAGCCGTCGATACGCGCCGCGCTCGAGGCATCGCTCCACTCGCCAACGCCGGTGCAGGTCACAGTCGAGGATGTCCTCGCGCTGAGCTTCAAGCTCGCCGCAGGAGGCATGCTGCTGCTGGCGCGAACGCTCAACGCGGATGACTCGCCCGCCGAGTGCCGTGAGGACCTCGAGTTGATCGGCTCGTGGCTGACCGGCGCGATCGATGCGAGCCTCACCAAGCCGGCCAACGCCATCAGCGTCGAACCGTATCGGATGGTGTCGTTCCAGCGTATCCTGCGTGACGCGACGTCGCGCGGCTCGATTCGCAAAGTCGTCGGTGCATTCGTCGAGTCGCTCAGCGTCTGGGAGGACGTTCGCATCGGCTGTTATGTCACGAGCGTCACAGGGGGACTCTTCCAATACGCGTCCCCGGTCATGGCGCCCTCTACCTCGTTTCCCGCGCGGCTCGACGAGGCGGTCGTTCCGCAGAACCGCCGCATCGTGCGACTTTCCCGCGCCGACGTCGACCGACTGGGATTGACGTCCGAGCCGGGCGATGTGCTCATGCTTCGGATCCCCACGGGTCCCGATATCTCGTGGACGCTCCTCTTCGTCGGCATGATCGACGACCGCGAACAGGTGCGGCTGACGGTGTATGCGGACATGCTCCGCGAGGCGCTGAACGAGCTCCTTGCAACGGCCATCAACCGCCTGGTCGCCGACGTGACGCGGCATCACCTCCCACAGGACGAGCCACTGCAAACAGCGGCGCAGACGGTCCTGGCGCAGTTGACAGCCGCCGTCGGGGGCCAGCAGTCCGCGCTCGCTGTGAGCCGCGCGAACGGAGGGCAGGCGCTGGCTGTAGGAAACACCGCTCTCTTGTCCTCGGACCCGGCGCGGCACGATCGCCTGGTCGCGCGCTCATCGGACGGCGACAGCCTCATGACCCTCGTCATCGCACGAGAACCGGGCCCCTTCGCGGCGTTCGAGCGCGAGATCGTCAGGGCCGGCGTGGCCGCCGTGCATCCGTGGATGCAGGCGGCGCTGCAGTGCACGAAGGAGACCGAGCGACGCCGCTCGTTTCGGTCCGTTGACACCGTGTTCGAGGAACTGGCCGCCGGGGCGGTCGCCGCCGGTCAGCCAGCCTCCGTCATCGTCATCTCAGTCGATCCAACCATGCTGCGTCCGTCGCTGATCTCCTCGTGGGTCGGCCGAATCAGGGCCGAGATTCGCGGGGGCGATTTCGCGGGCACGCTGAGCGACAGAGAGATTGCGATCCTGCTGTGCGATGCATCCGCGGACCAGGCGGCCGTCGTGTGCGCGCGGCTGCAGCAGATGCTGGCCGTCGATGACACGACCGGGATGTTCCACACGGCCATCGGGATTACGACGCGCTCGCCTGACTCTCCGTTCGAGGGCTCTCTCGTCGGCGCGGCGCGGGCTGGCGCCGCCGCGATCCATTGACCGTCGACGGTTGTCGTCACGACTGCTCTTCAAGGCGCTTCTACTCGTGCGCGTGTTAGTGCACAATGTAGCGGTCCACTCGAAACGCTCCGACCGATCTCGCGTCGCCACCGCAATATGAGGATGCTGACGCCATGAGCATGGCGCGCGATCTCATCGCCGGCCAGTCCCCGCCGGCGATCGATAGCGACAACCGCCTGACCACGTGGTACGCGCAAGGACACTCCGACGGTCTCGGCGACCGTCTGTTGATGTTCGACAACACGAGTGGCCCGCCTTGGGAAATCCTGCGGTTCACGCCAACGCTCGCTCGCGACTCGAGGTTCGAGGCCGCGCTGCACGAGCGGGTGAAACATCTGAGCTCGTTCCGGCATCCCGCGTTTCCGCGCGTCCGTCCAATCACGGAGCTTGGACAGGAGGACGGGCTGGCCGTGGTCTCGACCTACGTGTCCGGGGTCTCGCTGTCACAGGCCCTGACCAAACCGAGAAGCGCTGCCTTCGCCGCGGTGCTGATTCGTCATCTGGCGCCGGCGCTGACCGCGCTGCAACAGCACGGGCCGGGAATTGCTCACGGAGCCCTGAACGCCGACCGCATCATCCTGACCGCCGAGGGTCAGCCGATGATCCGCGAGCACATGGTGGGGTCAGCGCTCGCGAGCCTCGAATTGCCGGTGGGAAGACTGTGGGCGGATTTCGGCATTCTCGCGTCGCTCGACCCCGAGACGAAGCCAACGCTCGACTGCCGAAGTGACGTCATTCAGCTCGCGCTCGTCGGCCTGTCGCTGATGACAGGACGACGCATCGGGCCTGACGAGTATCCGGACAAGGTCCCTCAACTGCTGGACCAGATCGCTCAGCGAGCCAGCCGGAACCCTCCCGAGTTCTTTCAGTCGCTTCGTCACTGGCTCGAGCGCGCATTGCAGCTTGCCGACGATCCATTTCACTCAGCGCGAGAGGCCAACGACGCACTCGACGAGTTATGGGAAGAGCCCGCGCATGGCGATGAGCCTCCCGACGCACCGTTGCGCGGCATGCCCGAGGCACATCGCGATCCGCTACCTCCGGCGCTCCCCGTCTCCACCGATCCGCACGCCGCTGACCCGGTCGAAGTCGAATCATCGAACCACCAGGTTCCACGTGTCCGGCCTCGTGTCGCCCGCGCGATGCGATGGGCGGCAGTCGCGGCGGGTGTGTTGGCCGTCGGCGAAGCCGTGCTCATCGGACGGCTGCTTTACCAGCGACGTGTGACTGTGCCGTCCGTCAACGCCAAAGGGGCGATCGAATCGCCGCCCCTTGTGAATGCCGGCCCAGGGACACAACCGAATCGAGTGCTCCCGAGCCCTGTCGTGCCAACGACAGCGCCCGTGACGGCGACACCGACGGAACTGAAAGAGATAACTGCCGCCTCTCAGCGCAGGGGCGGATTCCGGCTGTCGTCGTCCGTTGAAGTGCACGTGCTCGACGGCGAACGGCTGCTCGGCTCGAGCCATGATGGTCCGATTGTCGTTGCACCCGGCCGTCGCGAATTGGAGTTCGTCAACAGCGCGATTGGCTATCGGATGCGGAGAGTCATCGACGTCAAGCCGGGACAGATCAGCCCGCTGACGATCACCGTGCCCAACGGCATCGTCAACATCAACGCCATGCCCTGGGCCGAAGTGTGGATTGATGGCAAGCCATTCGGCGAGACGCCGCTCGGCAATCTCTCAATCGCCCCTGGCGAACACGAGATCGTGTTCCGCCATCCTGAACTTGGAGAGCGACGGCAGAAAGCCTTCGTGCGGACGGACGTGCCGACACGCGTCTCGACCAATCTTCAGCAGCCGCAATAGTCGTCGTGTCCCTCGTAGTGTCCGGCCCGCCTACGCCTGAGGCTTCGGCGGGGCTCGGACCATAAGGGGACGTCAGGGAAAACGCGCGAGCAGTGTCGGGCCGGACGGCGCGAGCCGGCCGCCGCGTGGCTCGACGGTCACCGACGCGCCGACGACCGGGCCGACCACTCTGGGAGGAATGTCAACGACCAGGCTGGCCTTCCCAGTCGCGTCGGGCACAAAGAGTCCCGCGCTCACTGGCTCGGCGCCCGTCACGAGCCAGAGCTGATAGGTGGCTTCCGGTGGGGCGGCGGGCAGGCGTGAACCACTGAGCACCAATCCGCGCGTGCGACTCCACAGCACCTGCGCGGAGGACCGATCTGAACCTGCAGCGGTCAGAGTGAGGCGAACGAGATCCGGCGCCGTCAGGATGGCCCCCACGGTTTCGGCGCGCTGCGCCAGCTGGCGGGCCTCGGCAATCTGCCGATCGGCGTCCCGGCGGGCGGCAGCCGCCTCACGGCTCGCCAGTTCGGTGGTTTTCGCGACCTCACGCTCGGCAGCCGCGACGCGTGTGGCAGCGGCGTTCAATCGGCTTTCTATCCAACCTGTCAGCCCGACGAGCAGCAAGACGGCCGCAATCGCGCCGCCGGCAACGAACAACGGTCTGTGCTGGCGCCAGAGGGACTCGGCCGCAGGTGGGTTGCCGGGCGCGACACCGACCGCGCCGTCGAGCACGCGAACGCTCTTGGCGAGCGCCGGCTTGGTTTCGGACCCCTGGCCGGCAAGACCAAGCAGGGAGCCCTTTGCCGATTCGCGGCGCGGTAATTCTCCCGGCGGCCCCGCCTCACCACCGTTCTCGGACCGGCGCAGTTCGTCGTGGAGGTGAACGACGCGGTCGAGCGGCCACGCCGCCGCCGAGCTCGGTACCGGGACGGCGGATGGTGCGCCGACTTGCAAATTGGTCACGAGCACCTCGACGCTGCGCGACAGGTCGCTCAACGCAAGCTGCACGTTTGCCTGAAGCGCCATGAGGCGCGCCTCAGCCTCGCCGAGTCCGTTGACGGAGACAGAGGCGGTGGCGCAGAGGTCCCTGAGACTCGCGGCCTGTTCCTGCAGCTGCCTGAGCGGCTCCTCATGCAGTTGCCGCACCGCGAGCGCTTCGCGATCGAGCGTCTCCTCGATCACGCGGATGCGGCCGTCCAAATCGCGAGCATCAGCAGCTGGCGGGCGGTCCTGCGTTTCCTGCCACTGATGAAGGACCAGGCTGAAACGATCTAACTGCGCTTCGAAGCGAGACAACCGTTGTTCGAGATGGGGATCGTCCAGATACATTACGAACCGTTGCCGGATGATACACAAAAAACGACAGTCTCGCTACGTCCGTCGCTTTGACTTCCGGCAGATCCTTCGTGAGCGCCGCTTCGGTCGTCGTCCAGCAGTCGTGCTCGGCCCCTTCGTCACTCCACTGTTTGCAGTGGTAGCACTCTCGACCCGCCATGCAGCTCCTTCGCCAGGCTGATCTGATCCAGCTCGTTCTCCCAGCGCGCCACGACGATCGCCGCGACACCGTTGCCGATGAAGTTCGTCAGCGACCGCGCTTCGGACATGAAACGATCGATGCCGAGGATGAGCGCAAGGCCGGCGACCGGAATCGACGGAACGACGGCCAGCGTGGCCGCGAGCGTGATGAAGCCGGCCCCGGTCACGCCGGAGGCGCCCTTGGACGTCAGCATCGCGACACCGAGCACGGTCAGCTGCTCCCGCAGCGTGAGCTCGATGTTCAGCGCCTGCGCCACGAACAGCGCCGCCATCGTCAGGTAGATGTTGGTCCCGTCGAGATTGAACGAGTATCCCGACGGAACGACGAGACCGACCACCGACCTCGAGCAACCCAGCCTCTCCAGCTTCTGCATCAGCGGAACCAGCGCCGACTCCGACGAGGACGTGCCCAGAACCGTGAGCAGCTCGTCCTTGATGTAGACGATGAACCGGAGGATGTTGAAGCCGGTGAGGCGCGCAATCGTCCCCAGCACGATCAGAATGAACAGCGCGCACGTGAGATAGAAGCTGGCCATCAGGGCGGCCAGCGGCCTCAGCGCATCGATACCGTACCTCCCGATGGTGAAGGCCATCGCACCGCCCGCACCGATGGGCGCCAGCTTCATCAGGGCGTTCATCATCGAGAAGAAGATGTGCGAGCACGCCTCGATGAACTGATGGACGGTCTCACCTCTCTTGCCCATGTGCGTCATCGCGTACCCGAACAGGATCGCCACGAACAAGACCTGCAGGAGATTGCCCGAACCTGTAAACGCATCCAGGAAGGTCGTCGGGATGATGCCAAGGATGAAATCCGTCGTGGTCTGGGTCGTCGCCCGCTTGGCATAGTCGGCCACGGCGCTCGCGTCGAGCGTCGCCGGATCGACGTTGAAGCCGTTACCCGGACGGATCACATTGATGACGACGAGACCGATGACCAGGGCGATCGTCGACACGGCCTCGAAGTAGATCAACGCCTTGCCGCCGACGCGGCCGACCTTCTTCATGCTGCCGGCGCCGGCAATGCCGAGGACAACGGTGCAGAAGATGATCGGACTGATCAGCATCTTGACGAGGGCGATGAATCCGTCGCCCAGGGGTTTGAGCTTCACGGCGGTCGGGGGATCCGCGTAACCGAGGAGCCCTCCCGCGAGAATCGCGAGCAGGACCCAGAAATACAAATGACCGATGAGTCGTCTCATGCTAGCCGGATGGTAATCCCGATTGCGGTCGCGACGCCCTCCTCGAGCTCCCGGCAGCAGACCGGCAGATGGCACAGAATGGTCCCTGGACGCACCGGCCCATGAGCGCGACTCCGTTTCCGCCTCTCGAGTTCCTCCTGAACGGCCGCCCTGTCGCGATCGAGGCCGGCTCGTTTCACATGACGCTGCTCGACTTTCTTCGCGCGCGCGGCCTGACCGGCTCGAAGGAAGGCTGCGCGGAAGGCGAGTGCGGCGCGTGCGCGGTCGCGGTGGTGGCCGAACATGGACCGGCGAGCGCCTATCGCATCGTGAACAGCTGTCTCCTGCCGCTGCCCCTCGCGGCGCAGCACGAGATTCTGACGGTGGAGTCGCTGGCGACCGGCGCCGCGCTTGCACCCGCGCAGCGGGCGATGGCCGACGCGGGTGGATCCCAATGCGGATATTGCACGCCCGGGTTTGTCATGAGCCTCTTTGCCGAACAGTACCGACCCGGCCGCCAGGGTCCGTGCGATCCCCTCGCGCTCAGCGGCAACCTGTGCCGGTGTACAGGGTATCGTCCAATCCGCGATGCGGCGCTCGCGCTTGGCCCGCCGCCGCCAGGCCCGCTGCGCGATCGGCTCGATCGAGCTGCGCCGCGGATCGATGCCGTCACCGCACAGGGCTTTTCGCGGCCCTCGACGGTCGAGGCCTGTGTCGCCATCCTCGCTGCCGATTCCCAGGCGACGATCATCGCTGGTGGCTCGGATCTGGGTGTCGAGTCGAATCTGCGCGGGCGGCGCTGGGCGCATCTCGTCAGTGTCGAGGCGATCGACGAGCTGCGCGCGTACACGGAGACCAGCACGTCGGTGATCCTGGGCGCCGCGCTGCCGCTGACCGACGTGGGACGACGCTGGACCACCGCACCCGCGGTTCTGCGCGAGTGGCTCGAGCTCTTCGCGTCGCCGTCAATCCGGAATCGGGCGACCCTCGGCGGCAACCTGGCGACCGCGTCGCCGATCGGTGATGCCGCCCCGCTGCTGCTGGCGCTCGACGCCCTCGTCCACACCGCGGGTCCTGAGGGTCGGCGCACGATTCCGTTGTCGTCCTTCTTCGTTGGGTATCGGCAAACCGCCCTACGGCCACCGGAGATTCTGACGGCGATTGAGATTCCGAAGCCGCTCCCCGCCTTCGTCCGTTTCTACAAAGTCGCCAAGCGGCGCATGGACGACATCAGTACGGTTGCCGCCGCGATGGCGATGGACTGGGAGAGCTCAGGGCACATTCGCGCGGCGCGGTTTGCGTTCGGCGGCGTCGCCGCCACACCGCTGCGCGTGCCGGAAGCCGAAGCCGCCGTCCTGAATCAGCCGTGGAACCAAGCCCTCGTCACGCGCGTGCAGCAGATTCTTGGCAGGACACTCACCCCGATGAGTGACCATCGCGGATCGAAAGAGTACCGGCTGGAGGTGTCGAAGAGTCTGGTCGAGAAGTTCTGGTGGGAGCGACCGTCGTGACGATCACCGGCCAACCCGTTCCGCACGAAAGCGCCCACGGTCATGTGACCGGCGAGGCGCTCTACACCGACGACCTGTGCGGTCGATTCCCGAACCTGCTGCATGCCTGGCCGGTGTGCGCGCCGCACGCCCACGCGCTCGTGACGACACTCGCCACCGAACCAGCGCTCGACGAGCCTGGCGTCATCACCGTACTGACCGGCGCCGATGTCCCCGGCGAAGGGAACTCCGGCTGCAACCGTCACGACGAGCCGCTCTTTCCGCGGGAAGTGATGTTCCACGGACAGCCCGTGGCGTGGGTGCTCGGCGAGACGCTCGAAGCCGCGCGACGAGGCGCGGAGCGCGTGACGGCGGAGTACGCGCCGCTCCCGGCGATCCTCACGATCGAACAGGCGATCGAGGCCGGGAGCTACCTCACCGAACCGCTCCGTCTCGCCGATGGCGACATGTCCGCGTTGGCATCGAGCGCCCTGCGGATCGATGGCGAGCTGGCAATCGGCGGCCAGGAGCACTTCTACCTCGAGACGCAGGCCTCCATCGCCTGGGTTGACGAGAGCGGCTTCGTGTCGCTCCATTCATCGACGCAGCATCCCTCTGAGACACAGGAAGTGGTTGCGCGCGTCCTCGGGCTGCGGCGCCATCATGTCACCGTCGAGTGTCTCCGCATGGGCGGCGCGTTCGGCGGCAAGGAAGTACAGGCCAACCCGTGGGCAGCCATCGCCGCACTCGGCGCCTGGAAGACCCGTCGCCCGGTCAGCGTCCGCCTGACCCGACAACTCGACATGACGCTCACCGGCAAGCGCCATCCGTACCTCGCTCGCTATTCGGCGGGATTCTCCACCGAGGGCCGCATCGAGGCGCTGCGTCTCTGGTTCTATTCCGACGGCGGCTGGAGTCTCGATCTGTCGGAACCGATCATGTGGCGGGCGCTCTTTCACTGCGACAACGCGTATCGCTTGCCCGCCGTCGAGGTCACGGGGCGGGTCTGCCGCACGCACAAGACGTCTCAAACCGCGTTCCGCGGCTTCGGTGGACCCCAAGGCATGATGGTCATCGAAGACATCCTTGCGCAGGCCGCGCAACGGCTGGCGCTGCCGGCCGACGTCGTGAGGGAGCGTAACTTCTATCGACACGGCGACGCGACGCACTACGGGCAGCGGGTCGAAGAGGCCGACCGGCTCGAGATCATCTGGAAGCGGTTGAAGCAGACGAGCGACTTCGAGGCACGGCGCGCGGGCGTGGCCCGCTTCAACGCCCAACATGCACATCTGAAGCGCGGGCTGGCAATCACGCCGGTGAAGTTCGGGATCTCGTTCACCGCGACGTTCTTCAACCAGGGCGCCGCGCTCGTGCTGATCTATCGGGACGGCAGCGTGCAGGTCAACCAGGGCGGCACGGAGATGGGCCAGGGTCTGTTCACGAAAATCCAGCAGATCGCCGCCGACGGCCTTGGCATTCCGCTCGAGCAGGTGCGTGTCATGCCAACGCGCACCGACAAGGTTCCCAACACATCCGCAACCGCGGCGTCGGCAGGGACCGATCTGAATGGGGCGGCGGTGGCCGATGCCTGCGCGCAGCTCAAGGTACGGCTGACCGCCGTGGCCAACGGGGCGTCGATGTCCTTCGCCGACGTCTGCGAATCAGCATACAGACAACGCATTCCGCTCTTCGCGCACGGCTACTATCGAACCCCGGACATCCACTTCGATCAGAAGACCGGCCGCGGAAAGCCCTTCCACTATTTCGCCGTAGGCGCCGCGGTGTCGGAGGTCGAAGTCGACCGTTTCACCGGAGACTGCCGTCTTCTGCGGACCGACATCCTGCAGGACGTCGGTGATTCGATTTCACCGATTGTGGACCGTGGCCAGACGGAGGGCGGCTTCATCCAGGGTGTCGGATGGCTCACGCTCGAGGAGTTGCTGTGGGACTCACGTGGACGACTCGCGACCGCCGGCGCGTCCACCTATAAACTGCCGTCGTGGTCGGAAGTCCCTGACGTCTTCATCGTCAACTTCCTCGAGCGGGCGACACAACCGCGTGTCGTGTCGGGGAGCAAAGCGATCGGCGAGCCGCCGTTGATGCTGGCCCTCTCCGTGCGCGAAGCGATCCGCGAGGCGATCGGCGCGTTCGGAAACGGCGACGGGAAGGACCCCGAGGAACGCCGCTCAGGCGTTCCGGGAGACCCCAAGGAACGCCGCCCAGGCGTTCCGGGAGACCCCAAGGAACGCCGCCAAGGCGTTCCGGTAGACAGCGTGACCTTCGCCAGCCCCGCCACTCCGGAACGCATCTTCTTCGCCGTGCAACGCGTGCGCTCCGCGCACGCCGCACTTCGGAAAGCGACTTGACAAGTCACGCCCAGCAGTCAACCATCGCCGCCGAACCCTCCATGATCTTTCGCAGCCCGCACCCCGACGTGTCGGTTCCACACCTGTCGCTCACCGAGTTTGTGCTGGGCGGTGCGGCGGCTCGCGGTGACCATCCGGCGCTGGTCGATGGAGTCTCCGGTCGCGTGTTGAGCTTCAGCGACCTGTGCGAACAGGTTCGCCGTGTGGCCGCGGGCCTGTCACGGCGCATCGGCAAGGGCGATGTGGTCGCGCTGTGGTCACCCAACACGCCTGAGTACGCCGTGGTCTTCCACGCCGTCGCGACGCTCGGCGCGATCCTCACGACCGTCAACGCCGCTTACACCGTGCCGGAGCTCGCGTTCCAGCTTCAGGACTCACACGCACGGCTGCTCATCACGACGGCCGCCCTCGTGGAAAGAGCCTGCGCGGCCGTGGCCACGGTGTCGCGTCCGATTGAGATCGTCACGATCGATGAGGCTCCCGGCGTCGCGTCGCTCGCCTCCATTGCGGTCGATGAGGATCCGCCGCCAGTCGTCATCGACCCTGCAACCGACGTGGTGGTGCTGCCGTACTCATCGGGCACCACCGGCCTTCCGAAGGGCGTGATGCTGACCCATCGGAACCTTGTCGCCAACCTCGTGCAGATCGATGCGATCGAGACACAAGAGATTCACGCACTCCTGGGCGTGTTGCCGTTCTTTCACATCTACGGCATGGTGGTCATCCTGAACTTCGGCCTGATGCGGGGCGCGACCATCGTGACGCTCCCTCGCTTCGAGCTGGAGGCCTTCCTCGGCGTGCTCCAGCAGTGGCCGATCGCCCTCGTGCATGTTGCGCCGCCGGTCGTGGTCGCCCTCGCCAAGCATCCGTTGGTCGACCGCTACAACCTGTCCGGCGTCAAATGGCTCTTCTCCGCAGCGGCGCCCCTCGGTGTCGAGCTGACCAGCGCCGTCGAAGCGCGCCTGCCGCTCCGCGTCCGACAGGGCTACGGCATGACCGAGGCCAGCCCCGCCACCCACTATTCGACGCCTGGACTGCAGCGGCCGGGAAAGGTCGGTCCACTCGTGCCCTCGACCGAGGGCCGGATTGTCGATCCAGAAACACTGCTGGATGCCGGCGTCGGCCGGCGCGGTGAAATATGGGTGCGCGGGCCGCAGGTGATGAAGGGATACCTCAATAACCCGGAGGCCACCCTGCACACCGTGGACGCCGACGGGTGGCTGCGCACCGGCGACATCGGCGTCGTCGATGAGGACGGCTATCTCGAAGTCGTCGATCGGCTGAAGGAGCTGATCAAGGTCAAGGGCTATCAGGTGGCGCCCGCAGAGCTCGAAGCACTCCTGCTCAAGCATCCCAAGATCGCTGACGCCGCCGTCATTCCCGTTCGGGACGATGAGTGCGGCGAACGGCCCAAGGCGATCATCGTTGCGCGCGAGCCACTCACCGCCGAGGAAGTGACGGCCTTCGTCGACGCTCACGTCGCCCACTACAAGCGGATCGCGCAGGTGGCGTTCGTCGACAGTATTCCCAAGTCGCCTTCAGGAAAGATCCTGCGGCGCGTGCTGGTCGAACGGAATCGGGCATCAGACAAGGTTCCAACATGATTCGGGGTGGACAAGGCGCGAAGCGCCTAAATGTCTTTGACATTGCTCGCGGTTTCGCTGGGACCGGCGCAGCCGCGCAAGCGACTGAACCCTCTGTCGAGTTCGGTCGTGACTGATGCCGACTGGCGGCACCTCACCGAAGGACCTCGCTGAAGCACCGTGCAGGCGTTGAAGTCTGAGCGCGACGAGCCCGCACCTGATTTACATGTCCACAGATTTCACGAATCGTTTCCCCGCGGACGACGTGACCGACGAGCGAATAGGAACCGCCACTGCCGCTCTGTCCCCAAGCACCTGATTCCTCCCTTCTGTTAGCCAAGTTAGGAGAAGCCTGATGATGATCGCGAATTCGGGAGGATAGACCGAGTCTCGGATGTGGATGCGGAACGCCTGATCTACTGTCGCCACACTTGGCGAACATAAGGCGAAGATGAGAGAATGACCTTTAATAATTGTGGCGAAAGGCGTCATCTGCGGAGAGAGCCATGCACGTTGACTGGCGGGGTGCGTGGTGGTAAAAGTACTCCGTCAGGATTCCTATGGGAGTACGATTGTGGGCATGCCGAAGCAGGGCAAAACCCTCAAGCTCTCCCCCGCCTTGCGAACCGAACTTCAATCTCTGGTTCATACGTTCTACGGTGAGAGCCTTTCGGAGGTCATCACGTTCATCCTTCGTGAGTGGGTGCATTTGAATCGCGACAATATTCGACGTGCTGCTGAATCAAACGGGTCGAGCGACCAACAAGAGTCAGGTGTTCCGAACAAGCAAGCCGGAACCTTGACAATCGACACTGCCGCCGAGTAGACGTGTACGCTTTTTCTCAGACGCGAGGAGTCCCGAAATGACGCAGCAAGTGCAACACTTGACCGCTGACGATTTTTTCGCGGGGTTCTTAGCTGCGCTGGCTATCTCGCGTCGGCCAGTACTTAACGGTTCGAGGACTGCGCTCAATCGGGCGTTCTATAGAGCGATTCAAGATCCAGTTGCGCGTTTCGTGGACTTGGATGCCCTAAATGTTGACTACGATCCTCTGTATGGTTTGAGTCCATGGTTCGACAGGGAGCTCACGAGAGCCCAACGAGACTTGCTTGTCGGCTTTCCCAATCCAAGTTACGCCACTGTTGAAATCAAGCTTGGGTCAGACGAAGCCGAAGAATTGTTAGCGGAGCTCGGCCACAGAGATCAATTCCTTCAGTTCGCTCTCGTATTCTTGAACAATCTAAAGTCCGCGTAGCGGATGCCCTTGCCTTACCTTCCCCTTCCCGCCGGCCTCCCGGAGGCACTGGGGGGCACCACAGCCGACCTTCAGCGTCTCTTCGGCCCGCCATTAAGAGAGTACTCGCAACAAGTTCGCGATCGGCAGTGGCCACTGGAAGCGAAGGTTGTCAACGACTCTGTCTGGAAGACCGTTCGGTTGGACCCATGGGAAGTGATCGTGCTCGACAGCCCAGTGATGCAGCGCCTGCGAAACATAAGGCAACTAGGCCTCGCACATCTCGTCTTCCCGGGAGCCGGATACAGCCGCTTCGAACACAGCATTGGTGCACTTCACCAAAGTCAGCGGATGGTGGAATCGATGAACCGCAATGCCCGAGCGGCTCACCGCACCATCATTCCCGTCAGGCCGTCCGATGAAATCCTCTTGCGTCTTGCGGCGCTTCTCCATGACATTGGCCACGGTTTCATGAGTCATGTTTCAGAGCGAGCGATGACGAGCATCGTTCGCCTGCCCGGCGAGATACCGGCACGTCAAATGCTGAAGGAGGCGCGGGCCTACTTCGGCACACGGCCCGCTCTCGCCGAAGTCCTTGCCGGACTAATCGTCCGGCTTCCAGAGTTTGTCGAGCTCCTCAGGGTGGCCGATATCCCGTAATGGGAAGACGCTGACGAATTATCAAGGCACATCGCACATCTAATAACTGGATCGACGCTGTACCGCACGCGGCCGTTCTTGGCGGAGATCATCTCGGGGGGGATCGACGCCGACAAGCTCGATTACATGCCACGTGACTGCTACATGGCCGGCTTGCCAATGCCCGTCGACGTGGAGCGAATACTCGACAAATTGCAGGCAGTTGGTGTGGCGGCCGGCGGACAGCCGGGCGCGCAGTTTTTCGAGAGTCAAGGAATCACGGCTGATCAGACGGTCTACATGCTTGCGGTCGACTTAACCGGCGGCAAGACAGTTGAAGAGATGGTAATCAGCCGGGTGCTGCTTTACGACAAGCTTTACCATCACCAGAAGGTCCGAGCGTTCGAGGGCATGATTGAGAATGCACTTGAGATTCTGATCAAAGAGTCACCCGAATTTTCGCTTCCTTCAACGTATCTGAGACTCAGCGACGACGAATTCCTAAAAGGGCAGTGGGGAATTGACGGGGAGTCAGATTCGATCAAGGCGGCAAAGGCTCTGGTCCAAGAAATCGCAAGTCGAAAGGGTCTCATTCGCGCGTTCGCCTTCGGTCCCGCTCTGCTTGAGGCGCCAAATGACAACGCTGATCCGGCCAAGCTCTTTAGGCAGCAGTGGCGAAAAATGAAGCCGCTCGTTGTGAGGGGATCGCGAAGCCAGCCAGAAGCGCAAGGATTCAAGCAGGCTGTCGTGGAGCGCGCACGCGCGTATCTTCGCACCGACGGTCAGCCCAACGTCGCGAACGCGCTTGATGCCATCGATGTTGTCATCGATTTGCCGGACGTTCAAGGAATCGCCGAGAAGACGATGTTCTGGGCCGGCAATGAAGAGACTGGGCTACAGCTCTACTCTGATTTGGTACGCGTTGAGCGGTGGGCGGAGGCCTACGAAAACCAGAAGAGCATTGGGTACGTCTATTGTCGCCCAGAACACGCATACGCCGTGCATCTTGCTGCGCGTGAAGAGATCTTTGTGCGAACAGGAGCGCGGTTCTTGGACCGTGAACTGACGTTGACCAAGCTCGAGTTCAGAACGCTCGAAGAAATGGCTCGCCGGCTCACCCAGCGAGGCGATTCAGTGCAGCCCATAAAACGGCCGGTCCGCTGGGAGGCGCCTCCACGGCGTGCCGAGAAAATGCAGATTCAAGACACGTATGGTTACCGCCTCGAAGAACTAGCCGATCGTTTTCGTAGCTTTCAGCCCGCCGAAGGATCTCGCATCGACGTCAACTTGATAACAGATTGGTTAGTGCAGTTTCCGCGAGACGATATCAAGTATGCGGTGACGCTGTTGGAGAATATTCAGTTCTGGACGCGACAGGCACTTGCAGATGCATTTCTGGCAGCGATCGAACAGCTCTTCGGTGAAAATGAACGCGTCGTTCAATTGGTGTCTCTCGGAGGACCCACCACGAGCGCCGAACACCTTCAGTACCTATGGGACGACGTCAGATCGATGCCATTACCGCTCGAACTGAGGGTCGTGAATATTGACGACTTACAGGAGAATGCTCCGGTGGTGTTCTTTGACGACTACATCGGGTCGGGTCGTCAGAGTTCAACGGTCCTTCAGCAGTGGTGTGGAATCGCGCGAGACAAGTGGCTGGTTGACGAATTCCACGTCCCAAGAATTGAGCGCGGCGCAATGGAACGTCTTCAGCGATGCCGGCTGTTTTTCCTGTTTGCGGCCGGTCGCCGCAAGGGTTTGAAACTACTCGAACACTACGCCAGAGAACTATGGCATCCTCAGTCTGTTGCTGGGTATGTAGTTTCTCCACGAGATATCGACTGCTTCCGGCCGGCGGCTGGCATATTCGGTCGTCATGAAGAGGCGCAGCAGGCTCGACGGGCGATGGAGCACGCCGGTCTCGTCGCACTCGGCGACAAGGCCACTACATGGGGACAAGAAAAGCTCCGAGATAGAGTCCTCGGGTACGGCAACTCCGGCGACTTGACGGTCTTCTACTACAACGCGCCCTCGTCGACGTTGACGGCACTTTGGAAACAGTGCGACGTCGCCGGATCGACTTGGCTAGCGCTCTTTCGACGTCGAATCCGCGATAGTCCTCAAGGCTCTCAGCCAGCTAGTTAGCCCTCTCGTCACAAATCGGCCATCCGAATAGTTCCAGGGCCCCACTATTGGAACCTCGTGGGAATGATCATCAGAAGGTTCGAGGTTTGTGTCGCGGAGATGAGGCACGGAGCCAACGCGCCAAGTGGAGAGTGCGCCTCGAGAAAGAGGAATAGATGTTGGTCAGGCATTTGACGGCCAAGAACTGGCGGAACTTTAGGTCACTGGGTGTGCCACTTGGAGACCGTGTATTCATAGCCGGACCCAACGCATCAGGAAAGTCGAATCTCCTTGATGTCTTCCGGTTCTTGCGCGACGTCGCCAAGCCCGGCGGCGGATTGCAGCACGCAGTCGCCCTGCGAGGAGGGGTTTCGAAGCTACGGTGTTTAGCTGCCCGTAGATACCCGGATATCGAGATCGAAGTTGAGCTGGCGGAGGATTCCTCATCGAGCAATACGTGGAAGTACGGGATCGGCATCAAGCAAGAGGCTCGAGGCCATCGATTACCTTTGCTCGCGTACGAGCGAGTCACTCGTCGCGGAGTACCCATTCTCACCCGTCCAGATGCTGACGATGAGAAGGACCCTTTGCGCCTTACCCAAACCCACCTTGAACAAATTGGCGCTAACCAATCGTTTCGGGACATAGCTAAGTTCTTCGAAGCGACCCTGTACCTACATCTGGTGCCCCAGCTTCTCCGACATCCAGAAGCGTTCCCCGGCCCTGGACTTCCAGGTGATCCGTTCGGTCGGAACTTTCTCGAGCGTATTGCACGAACATCAGAGCGGGTTCGAAAGTCGAGGCTTAAGCGAATTGAATCCGCCCTCTTGGTTGCAGTCCCACAACTAAAGAATCTCACGTACGTCACCGACGAATCAGGAGTCCCGCACCTTGAGGCTGTCTACAAGCACTGGCGCCCGCTGGGAGCACGGCAGCGTGAGGATCAATTCTCTGACGGAACTCTTCGACTCTTGGGCCTGTTGTGGTCCCTGCTCGACGGCGATTCGTTGCTCCTGCTCGAAGAACCGGAGCTATCCCTCAATGCCGGAATCGTACGACGGCTGCCCGCTCTTATTCACAGACTGCAACGGCAACGCAGGCGCCAAGTGATCATCACGACCCACAGCGCGGAGCTGCTGTCGGATCCAGGTATTGGCGGCGAAGAGGTGCTCCTGTTGGAGCCAAGCTCAGACGGCACTACGGTCGAGCCTGCATCTTCAGACGCTGATATTAGGGCGCTCCTCGAAAGCGGGATGTCCGTCGCAGATGCCGCGTTGCCAAAGACGATGCCTTCGCATGTGAATCAGCTGGACCTCTTCGAGTGAGCGACCCAATCCCAGTCAATCTAGCGGTCGAAGATGCATTGAGTGAAGCGGTGCTCCGGCGGCTGCTCGACGAATGCGGTGGCCCATGGGCTATCGGCAAGATATATACCCGTGGCGGCGTGAGCTATTTGCTCAAGATGATCGCCGGCTTTAACAACGCTGCTCGGGGGGTGCCGTTCGTCGTTCTTGCAGACTTGGATCAGGCTGATTGTGCGCCAGCGCTGGTAACAGAGTGGCTGCCGCATGGAGCCCACGATAACTTGGTCCTGCGGTTTGCAGTTCGTGAAGTCGAAGCATGGGTTCTTGCGGACACTAAGGGCTTGTCAGGAAATAACAGCTTGTACTCCTGATCGGCGCGTGGTACGGTGCGGGCATGGATCAGGCCACGCTGCGGACCAAACATGCGGCCTTGTCGCCGGTGTTGACGGAGCGGGCGCGCCGGCTGTGGGCC
>DATDOE010000080.1:0-42291 GCA_035293405.1 Vicinamibacterales bacterium
GCGAAGCAGGCCGCTGCCGTGACGCATGACTGCGTACGCATGCCGTCGGAGAGCGCAGCATGGCATGCGTACGTAGTCATGCGTCACGGCAGTCGCCTTCGGCGTCCAGTCGAGCGCAGCTCCGTGATCTCCGTGTTCTCCGTGGCTACGTCGATCATGCCGACCTGCTATCATCCGCCCTCAGAGGAGATGCTCATGCGAAGAACCGGTCCAGTCGCGCTGAAGTCGGTTGCCCTGGTGCTGCTGCTCGGGGCCGTGCTCGCCTGGCCGCTCACGGCCGCGTCGCCAACCGCGAAGCCTGAAGAGGTCGGCTTCTCCTCGGAGCGGCTGCATCGCATCAACGGCCTGGTGCAGCGCCACCTCACCGCCGGGAACTTCTCGGGCGCCGTGTCGCTCGTCGCGCGCAACGGCCGCATCGCGCATTTCGAGGCGCAGGGCCTCATGGACATCGAATCCAGGAAGCCGATGCAGAAGGACGCCATCTTCCGCATCATGTCGATGACCAAGCCGGTTGTCGGGACCTCGATCATGATGATGGTCGAGGAAGGGAAGCTGCGCCTCACCGACCCGGTGTCGAAGTTCATTCCGGAGCTCAAGGATCTCGAGGTCGCGATACCGCAGACCGTCGGCTCTGGCGCGCCACCTGCCGCGGGACGCGGGGCGGGACCCGCCGAGCCACGGTTCTACACCGTGCCGGCCGAGCGCGAGATCACCATCCGCGATCTGCTGACGCATACGTCGGGACTCGTGAGCGGCGGGCTCAGCGGCGCCGAGGCGCGGAAGGTTGCGCTCAACGGTAAAGAATCGCTCGCCGACTACATCCCACGCCTCGGAAGCGTGCCACTCGACTTCCAGCCGGGCTCGCGCTGGGCGTACAGCGCCCAGGCCGGCTTCGACGTGCTCGCCCGCGTTGTCGAGATCCTCTCGTCGATGCCATTCGATCAGTTCACGCGCACGCGCATCTTCGAGCCCCTCGGGATGAAGGACACGTTCTTCTACCCCGCGGAAGGGAACCCGCGTCTCGTGACGCGCTACGCGCGGGGACCGAATGGCGGCGGACTGGAGAAGCAGAATCTCGCCAACTTCATGAACGGCGTCTATTTCTCGGGTGGCGGCGGTCTGATGAGCACCGCAGAGGACTATCTGCAGTTTGCCCAGATGCTGCTCAACGGCGGGCAGCTCAATGGCAAGCGGCTGCTCAGCCCGCGCACCGTCGAGATGATGGGGTCGGTGCACGCGCCCGACACACTCCAGGGCCGCCCGCGTGGCGAGGGGTACGGGCTCAGCATGCGTGTCGTGAATGACCCGGTGTCGCGCAACACGTTTCTCTCGCAGGGTAGCTTCGGGTGGAGCGGCGCCTACGGCACGCACTTCTGGATCGATCCGAAAGAGAAGATTGTCGGCGTGCTGATGACGCAGACGCCCAACAACGAAATCCGCGGGGACTTCGAGAGCGCTGTAATGCACGCGCTGGTTGGCGCCACGACCAACGGCTCCGGCACCAACTGAGTCAACTCCCAACTCCCAACCCCGGCGGGTCTGAAGACCCGCCGCTACAGCCTCCCATGAACAGGTGAAACGCTCGCACGTTCTGAGCGGTATCTTCATCGCGTCCAGGCGGGTCTTTAGACCCGCCTGGACTATCCTCTGCAGCTATAATCCGTGCCTGGAAGGAGATCGTCCATGAGGAGCCGGGTTCTTGGCCTTGCGGCAATCACGCTGACGTCAGCATTGGGGCTCAGCGGCCTCGTCGGCGAGGCGCAAACGCCGTCAGCCGCCACGCCCCCAACCGCCACAGCCAAGCCCAAGGTGCCGCGCACGCCATGGGGTGATCCCGATCTGCAAGGCACGTGGGACTACCGGACGATCACGCCGCTCGAGCGCGCACGCGAGTTCGGCACCCGCGAGTTCTACACCGAGGAAGAGAAGAAGACGCTCGAGAGCCGCGCGGGTCGTCGCATGGACGGTCCACCCGAAGAGATTCGACCGGGTCTGAACCACGCGCAGTACTGGACCGATCCGGGGCGCTTCATCTCCGACGGTTACCGCACGTCGCTGGTCGTGGACCCGCCCGACGGCCGTATTCCGGCGCTGACGGCCGAGGGTAGGGCGCGGCAGGCCCGTGCGCCCAATCGCAACAATGCCGTCAACGCATCATGGCTCGATCGTGGCGATCAGGAGCGCTGCATCACCTACGGGCTGCCGAGCGCCAGCCTGCCGACGCTCTATAACAACAACATCCAGATCGTGCAGGCGCCAGGCTCGGCCGTGATCGTGCACGAGATGATTCATGAGGCGCGGGTTGTCGCCCTCGACGGCCGCCCGCGGCTGAACGACAAGGTGCAGGCCTGGATCGGGTCGTCGCGTGGCTGGTGGGAAGGCGACACGCTCGTCGTCGAGACGACAAACTTCAACGGCAAGCACAGCTACCGCGGGTCGACGACCGGTCTGCATCTGGTCGAACGCTACACGCGCGTGGATGCGGGCCGGCTCGAGCTCCGGCTCACGGTCAGCGATCCGACGACGTGGGAGAAGCCGTGGACGGTACTGCTGCCCATGCGGCCAACAGAAGGCGAGTTGATCGAGTACGCGTGTCACGAACACAACTTGAGCATGGTCAACATCCTCGAGGTCGCCCGCGACGCTGAGAAGGCCGCCGCCGAGGGCAAGGCTCCACGGAGCCAGGGACCGGTGGACGACAGGCAAGAGCGCTGATCCAAAGCTGTGACGAATAGGAACCAACGCGCCATGGATAGAGCACGAGTCGTACTGGTCACCGTCATCGTGGCGCTCGGTGTGTCCTCGTCTCTGCGAGCGCATCATTCGTTCGCCGCCGAGTTCGACGCCAACCAGCCGGTGACGCTCAAGGGCACCGTCGTCAAGATGGACTGGGTCAATCCGCACACGTGGATTCATCTCGACGTCAAGAACCCCGACGGCACCGTCACGCGGTGGATGATCGAAGGTGGCACGCCGAACACGCTGGTGAGGCGTGGGTTCACCAAAAAATCGCTGGTGGCAGGCACGGAGATCACCATCGAGGGATACCGCGCGAAGAACGGCGCCAACCGCGCCAACGGCGCAGACATGATCCTGCCCGGCGGCAAGCGGCTGTTCCTGGGATCGTCGGGAACTGGAGCGCCGAAAGACGGGCCCGAGAAGTAGCGTCTTGACATCCACCGCCCGAAGCCGCCGCCGTTTCCTGAAGCTCCTCGCCGCAAGCCCGCTGATGTCGTATCTCGACCTGCCGTCGCTGGTCGCCGCCCAGTCGGGCACGGCCGCGCCGGCGAGCGACCTCATCACGAGCGTCAGCGAGGCGCTCAACGTGCTCGATTTCGAAGCCGTCGCGCGCGCGAAGCTGCCGGCGTGGCACTGGGCATGGATGTCGAACGGCGGCGAGGATGGCGGCACGATTCGCGCGAATCGCGACGGCTTCGAGCACTATCAGATTCGCGCGCGGCGGCTCGTCGACGTCAGCAAGACGGACCTGTCGGTGACCCTCTTCGGCAAGACCTGGGAGACGCCGATCTTCCTGTGCCCGGTCAGCGGTCACAAGATGTACAACCCGCAAGGGGAGCTGGCCACCGCCCGCGCAGCGAAATCAAAAAAGCATCTCCAGATGCTGTCGACGATGACGACGACGGCGGTGGAGGAGGTGAATGCGGCGCGCGGCGAGCCGGTGTGGTTTCAGTTGTATACGCGGCCCGAGTGGAGCCAGACGCGCGAGCTCGTGAAGCGCGTCGAGGCGGCAGGGTGTCCGGCGCTCGTATTCACCGTTGACCTGCTCGGTGGGCGGAACGCGGAGATGTTCACGCGGGTCCAGCAGAAGAACCAGCAGCAGTGCGGCGCGTGTCATCAGGGTCCGCCGCTGACCGACATCAAGAACCGGCCGATGATCAACGGGCTGGCAGTGAGCGCGAACCCGCAACCCGAGATCGGCACGCCCACGTGGGAGTACATCAAGCGGCTGAAGGACACGACGAGCATGAAGGTGCTCGTCAAGGGCATCGTCACGCGCGAGGATGCCGAGCTGGCGATGATGCACGGGGTTGACGGCGTGTTCGTGTCCAACCACGGCGGGCGGGCGGACAACACGCTTCGCTCCACCATCGACTGCGTCCCCGATGTCGTCGCCGGCGTGAAGGGTCGTGCGCCGGTATTCGTCGACAGTGGCTTCCGCCGCGGCGGGGACATCTTCAAAGCGCTGGCGCTCGGGGCCACCGCCGTCGGTGTCGGAAGGCCGTACATCTGGGGCCTCACCGCGTTCGGGCAGGAAGGCGTCGAGACCGTGCTCGAGATCCTGCGCCGCGAGCTGCAGCTCACGATGCGTCAGTCCGGCGTCACCTCGATCAAAGGCATCACACGGAACCACATCGCCTCGTTGCCCGGCTGGCGATAGTCCGACCGCCTCGGGCCGGTAAGCGCAGACGATGCGGTTGCTCAGACGCATATGACTAAGCTAGACTAAGTCAGATGCAGAAGATCAACGTGCACGAGGCCAAGACGCATCTCTCGCGGCTGCTGGAACGCGTCGAAGCGGGTGAGGAGATCGTCCTCGCCCGGAACGGCAAAGCGGTGGCGCGGCTCGTGCCAATCGGGGGCGTCGCTCGTCGTCCGGGTGCGATGAAGGGGCGGATTCGCATGCGCCGCGATTTCGATGCGCCGCTCCCAGCCGCGATCGCCAAGGCGTTTCGCGGTGACGCCGATTGAGGCTGCTCCTCGACACGCACGTGCTCCTGTGGTGGCTCGGCGACGATCGTCGCCTGAAGACACCGGAACGTCGCGCCATTGCCGATCGCGACTCCCTGGTGTACGTGAGCGCTGCAACGGTCTGGGAGATTGCCATCAAGAAGGGCCTGGGCCGGCTCGACATCGATGCAGAAGTGCTCGAGCGCGAGATGGAGCAGGGCTCGATGATTGAGTTGCCCGTCCGCTGGCGGCACGCCAAGGGCACCGCGGCGTTGCCGCGGTACCATGACGATCCGTTCGACCGCCTCCTCATCGCCCAGGCGCAGGCCGAAGGGCTCGCACTGGTGAGCTATGACGCCGCCTTTCGCCCCTACGACGTCGCCGTCCTTCCGGTGAATTGACCCCATTCGACGCTCGCCACGAAGTCGACGTCCCTTGGTAGAATGCCGGCCAGCCTTCGCTCACGCATGTCGTGATGAGCCCACTTCAGTTCTCCGGGCGCCTGGTCTCCGTTCGCGCAACGCGACACGCGCCTGGTGCTGCATCGAGTGCGCGACGTCGAAGTGACGCCCGCGCGGTAACGGCGGCGGAGTGGGGTCAGAGCCGGGGTCAGAGCCGGGGTCAGAGTTGGGGTCAGACCCCGATTGCAGAAACTGCGACGCAGGAGTCCAAAACGTGAGGCATGTTCCGTCGGCGATCCTTCTCGCGGTACTGGTCAGCGTCGCAGCAGTGTACGCACAGCGTCAGCCGTTCGTTCCCGTGACGGAGGAGATGCTGCTCAAGCCGAGCCCGGACGACTGGCTGATGTACAGCCGGACCTACGACGCGCAGCGCTTCAGCCCGCTGAACCAGGTCAACACACGGAACGTCGGCCAGCTCCGCGAAGTGTTCAAGCAGGAGCTCCCCAACGGCGTCCAGGAAAGCATCCCCATCGTCTATCGCGGCGTGATGTACCTGCTCCTGCCAGGCAACGCCGTGCGTGCGTTGGACGCGACCACCGGCGCGCTCATCTGGGAGCACACGAGGGCCTCCGGTTCGAGCAGAGCCAAGACGATCTCGATCTACGAAGACATGATCTTCAACAGCACGCCCGACGGCTTCATCGAGGCGCTCGACGCGCGCACCGGCGAGCTGCGCTGGGAGACGAAGTCGTCTGGACGACTGACCGCTGGCACGATCGTCATCGAGGGGAAGGTCATCACCGGCCGCGCCTGCGCACCGCGTCGGGAGGACTGCTACGTTGCGGCCCACGACGCGAAGACCGGCAAGGAAGCCTGGCGCTTCTATACCGCTGCCGCGTCGAACGAGCCCGGTGGCGATACGTGGGGTGGCGCACCCGACGAGACGCGCGCGGCATCGACGTGGGCGCTGCCCGGCGGCTACGATCCGAGTCGCCGGCTGATTTACTGGGGCGTCGCGAATCCAACGCCCAACACGCGCGCCAACCGCCACGGCGGCAACGCCAACGCGATCCCGACCGAGTCGCCAGCGGATCTGTACAGCAACTCGACGATCGCGCTCGATCCCGATACCGGCAAGCTGAAGTGGTACTACCAGCACCTGCCCGGCGACGACTGGGACGAAGATTACGCCAACGAGCGCACGCTGCTGCGTACGACCTTCAATCCCGATCCGAAGTTCGTCAAGTGGATCAACCCTGACGTCAAGCGCGGCGAGCAGCGCGACGTCACGGTGATGGTCGGCGAGGGCGGCGGGCTCTTCGTCAACGACAGGGGCACCGGCCAGTTCCTGTGGGGACAACCGTTTCCGTTCGACACCCCAGACTTCCTGATCGCGAATATCGACGGCAAGACGGGCCGCGTATCGCTGAACAAGAACAAGCTGTTCACGGGACCGTCCGATCGACGCGTGATCTGCTACTGGAACACTCGCAGCTACTGGCCCACCGCGTATCACCCCGGCGTCAACGCGCTGTTCGTGCCCTACGTCGAGAACTGCCTCGATATGACGACCGCGGGCCCCAACGGCCAGCCGCGCGAGCAACGCGGCGGCATCCCTCGTCCCGGCTCCGATCCCAACACCTGGGCCGGTCTGATGAAGGTCAACATGACGACGGGCGAGATGCGGCCGATCCACGTCGGCCGCGCTCCGAGCAACGGGGCCGTGCTGACGACCGGCGGCAACCTCGTCTTCTTCGGCGATCTCGATCAGAAGTTTCGCGCCTTCGACGCCGAGAGCGGCAAACTCGTGTGGGAGCAGGCGCTCGGCGGTCCGGTCCAGAACAGCACGATCACCTACGCGGTCAACGGCAAGCAGTACATCGCGGTGCTCTCCGGGAGTGGTGCGTTGAGTGGGGGATTGATGGACCAGGCGGGCATCAAGCCGAATCGCGCCTACAACGCGCTGTATGTGTATGCGTTGCCGTAATGCAGAATTCAGAATGCAGAATGCAGACACCATCTGATTCTGGATGCGGAACGTTCATACTGTCTGAATTCTGCATTCTGCATTCTGCATTCTGAATTACGCCATGGAGAGACGAGCGTTCATTGCAGCGGCGGTGTCGGGGCTGGCTCTTGCGCGCCTCGAGGCTCGGCAGATCGCCTCAGCTCCCGATCCCCCCATCGAAGACATCGTCGCGGCCAACCGCATCCTGGCGATGGAAGGCATCGTGGACGCGATGGGACACGTGAGCGTGCGCCTGAGCTCCAGGCCGAACCGCTTTCTGCTGGCGCGGTCGATGCCGCCGGCACTCGTCACGGCTGCGGACATCATCGAGCACGACTTCGAGGGGAACGGCATCGATGCGAAGGGCCGGGCGTCGTACCGCGAGCGCTTCATCCACAGCGAGATCTACAAGGCCCGTCCGGATGTGCGCGCGATCGTCCACTGCCACACGCCCTCGCTGATTCCGTTTGCCGCCTCCGACGTGCCGCTGCGGGCGATGTATCACATGGCGGCCTTCATCGCCGACGGCGTGCCGGTGTTCGACATCCGGCAGGCAGCGGGCATGACGGATCTCCTGGTCAGCGACGCCAGACTCGGACGTGCACTCGCGGTGAAGCTTGCTGATAAGTCAGTCGCTCTGATGCGCCATCATGGCGCCGTCGTCGTGGCCAACTCGATCCCGAACGTCGTCGGACGCAGCGTCTACCTCGATCTCAACGCGCGCGTGCAGATGCAGACGATTGCGTTGGGCGGAAAGGCGACCTACGTGGATCCGGCGGAGGCGAAACTCCGGATGACCGATCCGAATGAGTACGCACGGGCGTGGGACCTGTGGAAGCAGAAGGTGAGCCGGTGATTCAGTTCGCCTTCCCCCGCCGGCCGATGATCCCGTTGAGGAGCGGAATGCTGTCCGCGGACGGCGCCGCCTGCGGAATCGATCGGATGTAGGCGTAGACGTCCACGAGATCGCGTTCGGGAGTCTCGACGAACTTCGGCATACCCGCGGTTGCCGGCTTCCGCACGTAGGCGATGAACGCGTCCTGCGCGCGTATCATCGGCACCAGGCGCGGCGATCCTGTCTGACCGTCGTAGCCATGGCAGGCATAGCACCGATAGGTCTTCTCGAACATCTCCTGTCCGCGCGTGGCATCACCCGTCGGGGGAGCGATCGCCGGCGCTTGAGCGCCCGCCACAGAGGCGAGCGCGGCACACGCGAGAAATGTGAAGAGGGCTTTCGTCATCAGGCTCACCGGGGCTGAGAGACCACGTCGATGAGCGCCGGCTCTCCCGCCCTGACCTTTGCCAGCGCGCGCTGGTATGCACCGGCCAGATCCTTCGGGTGCTCGATTGGTCCTTCGCTGTACATCCCGTAGGCTTTGGCGAGCTGCGCGTAGTTTGGATCCGGATCGGCGATGACGTTGCCGATGTGCGCGTTCTCGTTGCCTCGTCCCCGCACGCCGCACATCCGCTGGATGATCATCACCTCGGCGTGATACGCGCGGTTGTTGTGGACGACGAACAGGAGCGGAATCCTGTGATGCGCCGCGGTCCACAGCACGCCGGGGCTGAAGTTGAGATCGCCGTCGCCGACGATCGCCACCGAGAGGCGGCCGGCCTTCTTGTGCGCCAGCGCCCCGCCGACCGACGCCGGCGTGTCGTAGCCGATGCCGAAGCCGCCGCAGTCGCCGTTGTAGCGATACGGCTTGTCGTGATTCAGCAGCCGGCGCTGCCAGTCGCCCGTGAACTGATGGCCGGAGACGATCGCCCAGTCGTCGTTGGCGATCTGGTTGCTGAGCTCCGTGATCAGCCGCGGCACGCTTACCGGGCTGGCGTCCCAGCCGTGACGCGCCTCGCGGATGCCATCGAGCTGACCCTCCTTGTGCGCGGCGGCGACGCGTGAGCCACGCGCCTGTATCGCGCTCTTGCGCGCGGGTGTGATCTGGCGGCGGACTTCCTCGATGAGCGAGGGCAGCGTCGCCTCGGCATCGGCGGCGATCGCGAGATCGACGTCGGCGTAGCGGCCGTAGTCGTGGATGTTGCTGCCCTGGAACAGGTGCTCGGCGGAGATGCTGATCGTCTTGCGATTGTTGGCCCGCGCCGCGCGCGCCTGCGCCGACATATCGGTGACCTCGAGGCCGAGCGTGACGTCGGGTGTATAGCCGCGGCCGCCGGTCCCGTAGAGCGGATGCCACGACGGGAACTTCTGCCACGAGGAGTAGCCCATGACATCGACCGGCGATTGCAGCAGATCAGCGAGCTCGATGAGGAGATCCCATGCCTTCGGTGTGCGTCCGAGCTTGGCGATCTGAATCAGCGGAGTCTCGGCGCCAACCAGCAGGCGAGCGGCCTCGCGCACCGCCGCCGTTTCGCCCTGCGGCGGAGCGGGCAGCACGATCTCCGGAATACGCGGCTCGTTCGTGACCATCGATTCCTGCAGCTCGGCGGCCACAGTCAGCACGACGGGGCCCATCGGTGGCGTCATCGCGATCTTGTAGGCGCGCATCGCCGATTCCGCGAATCGTTCGAGTGTCGTCGCCTCGTCGTCGAACTTGACGAAGCTCCGCACGAGCAGGCCCATGTCCTGGGCGCTGTGCGGCCGGTTGATCACGCCGGACGGGTTGCGGTGATGGCCGACGATCAAGACGACGGGCACGCGATCGGCCCAGGCCTGGAACAGCGCCATCGACGAGTGGAGCAGGCCAACGGTCCCGTGCACCGCCACGAGCATCGGCTTGCCGGCGGCCTTGGCGTAGCCGTGCGCCATCGCGACGGCGGCTTCCTCGTGCAGACAGGTCAAGAGCTCCGGCGCGGTGTTCTTGCCGTAGTTGACTAACGATTCGTGCAGGCCCTGAAAGGTCGAGCCGGGATTGATCGCCGCGTACTCGAAACCGATCTTCTTCAGGACGTCGACCATGTAGTCGGAGGCTGCACGACCCTGCGGCGTGCCCACTGCCCGGACTGGAGCGCCCTGCGCCTGCGCGTATGCGAGATCGTTGGCGCCGGTCGGCAGTGGGACTCCCGGCGGAGCCGGAACCGGAGCGGGGACGACTTCGGCCGCTGCCTCCGTCGTCTGCGTGCTGACAACCAGGCCCGCGGCGCCGGCGGCCGCGCCCTTGAAGAAATCCCGGCGGCCAACAGTACTCTTCTCCGCGCGGTCGGTGGAATCAGCCATGGCGCCCTCCTCGTTTGGCGCCACATGATACCGGGATTCGGGATTCGGGACTCGGGATTCGAACTCCGAACACGAACCTGGACCCCGGAACCTGGAACGAGGAACCCGTCTAGCTACGGAACCGCAACGTGAACCCGCTACCGGTGACTACCAGTGCGGAACCGTTGACGACCGCCGATTGGACGTGCTCGAGCGCGGACGCATAGTTGCCATCGAGCGACGCCAGGCTGCAGAAGACCAGGGTGCACGCCACGTTGTTGATCGAGAGGGAGGTGCCGCTCTGCGAATAGCGTCCGCTGCAGGAGTTGCAATCCGACCGGACGATGAGTCGGCCATCGTCTTCGAGCCTGAACGTGTACTGCTCGGGGTTGGGCACTGAGACGGTCGGGCTTCCGGCCCGCTCGATGGATTCGAGCTTCCAGGTGACGTTCCGGAGCTGGGTGGGGCTGATGGGGTTTTCGTCGCAGCCCAGAGAACCGGCAGCGAGTATCAGGAGCAGGAGCGACAATGTTTTCATACACCACGTCGTCTGAATGACCGGCTGTCTTCAGCGGAAGCAAGCCGCGCGCCAGCGCAACGAACCGTGCTACCATCCGGCGACTTTCCTGCCTGAGCGAGGTGCGTATGAGCCGCTTCACGTCTCCCCGATTGATTCTCGCGCTCGTCCTGCTGACCGCGCTTGGTGGCGCGGTGGTCGCGCAGCAGCGATCATCGGCGTCGATGACCTCGGCCGCGACGAGCTTCCTGGCCTCGTTGACGCCGGAGCAGCGGCAGCAGGCGACGTTCGCGTTCGACTCCGCCGAGCGTCTGCGCTGGCACTTCGTGCCGCAGTTCGAGCGCAATGGCTTGCAAGTGAAAGCGATGACCGAGCCTCAGCGGAAGCTTGCGTTCGATCTGCTGAAGACGGGTCTGAGTGCGCGCGGCTACACGACGTACACGCAGATCATGCAGCTCGAAAACATCTTGAAGGTGGTCGAGAACGGCAGCGGCCCCACTCGAGACCCCGAGGGTTACCGGTTCGCGGTGTTCGGCACGCCAGCGGCCAGGGGCACGTGGGGCTGGCGCGTCGAATTTCATCATGTGTCACTGCATTTCGACGTGGTGAACGGGACCGCGATCTCGAGCACGCCGTCGTTCGCCGGCGCCAACCCCGCCGAAGTGCGCGATGGCCCGCAGAAGGGACAGCGGACACTTGGCATGCTCGAGGACACCGGCCGTGCTCTGGTGATGGCGCTCGACGAGGGTCAGCGGAAGGCGGCCATCTTCAACGCAGTCGCCCTGAACGACATCGTCACCGGCAATGCGCTCGACATCAAGCCGCTCTCGCCCGATGGCATCAAGGCCTCGGCGATGACGGCCGCGCAGCGCGATCTGCTGGTGAAAGTGCTCGACGCCTACACCGGGTTGATGGCGTCAGATATCGCCGCCGATCGGATGGCCAAGGTCCAGAAGGCCGGCATCGAGAACGTCGCCTTTGCGTGGGCGGGCTCGATCGAGCGCGGCCAGAAGCACTACTACCGCGTACAGGGGCCGACGTTTCTGATCGAGTTCGACAACACCCAGAACGACGGCAATCACGTGCACTCCGTGTGGCGTGATTTTGCCGGTGACTTCGGGCGCGATCTGCTTCGGGATCATCTGAAGACGGCGACGCACTAACCAACTCCCAACTCCCCAAAGGCCCAACTCCCAAATGAGGGCGGTCATCTACCGACGATGCTGAGAAGAATCTCTCTTGCCGCCATTGCCGTTGCCGTGGTCACCGCGTCTTTGAGCGGCGATGACAGCGCGCGGCTGCTGACGATCGATCACTTCGTTCGCGTGAAGTCCAGCGTGCCAGCCATCGCCGGCCAGCAGGCGCAGCTCTATGTGCGCGAGCGGGTGATGGCCGGGATGGTGGCGCGCGGCACGACGCCCGGCGATCGCGTGGTCGTCTTCATCCACGGCGCGGGCACGCCGGCCGAGGTCGCCTTCGACCCACCGAGCGGCGACTACAGCTGGATGGCCTATCTCGCGCGCGCCGGCTTCGACGTCTTCTCGGTGGACATGACCGGCTACGGCCGCTCGACGCGGCCGGCACCGATGAACGACCCGTGCAACCTGGCCAAGGATCGTCAGGCTGGCTTCGTCGCCGCGCCGTGTGAGTCGTCCTATCCCCACGCGCTCACGACGATTGGATCTGATTGGAACGACATCGGCGCGGCCGTGGACTACGTGCGATCGCTGCGACGCGTCGAGCGCGTGAGCCTGGTCGCCTGGTCGCTCGGCGCCCCGCGATCCGGCGGGTGGGCGTCGCAGAATCCGCAGAAAGTGAATCGGCTGGTGCTCCTCGCGCCGGCCTACAACCAGAAGAGCGCGGCTGAGCCTCCGAAGCTTCCCGCGGACGGGGTCACGTTCAACACCCAGTCACGCGCGGAGTTCGACGCGAACTGGGAGCGTCAGGTCGGCTGCACAGCACAGTACGACCGTGCCGTCAGCGACGCGGTGTGGTCGGCGATGATCGAATCGGATCCGGTGGGCGCGACATGGGGTCCCGGGGTCCGTCGGGCGCCGCAGACAACGACGTGGGGCTGGAACCAGGCGACGGTTGCGAAGACGATGACGCCGACGTTGATGGTGGCGGGCATCCACGACAAACAGGTGCCGCCCGAACGCGTGCGTGATCTGTATGCCGACCTGGGTGCCTCGCAGAAGGTGATGATCGATCTCGGCTGCTCGTCGCATAACGCGATGTGGGAGAAGAATCACCTCGAGCTGTTCCGCGCATCGCTCGAATGGCTGGAGAAGGGGACCGTGAACGGCGCCAGGGACGGCATTCTGCGTCTGGGCTACTGACCACTGTGTTCGTCAAGGGCAGCGCCGCACGCACGGCCGACCATCCGATCGACAGCATCTTCCTGGACCGCTGGTCGCCCCGCGCAATGTCGGGCGAAGCGATCGATGAGGCCGAACTGTTTGTGTTGTTCGAGGCCGCTCGCTGGGCACCCTCGTCCGGCAATTCCCAGCCTGCCCGGATCCTTTACGCGCATCGCGACACCGACGACTGGCCGCTGTTCTTCGACCTGCTCGTCGAGCGCAACAAGGTGTGGTGCGTCAGGGCCGCGGCGCTGCTCCTCTTCATTTCCAGGACGACCAACGAGAAGACCGGCAGGCCGCTCGTCACGCACTCGTACGACACCGGTGCGGCGTGGGGAAACCTCGCACTGCAGGGAACCTTGCGCGGCCTCGTCGTGCACGGGATGGCCGGCTTCGACTACCCGCGCGCGAAGACCACGCTCGGTATTCCCGATGACTTTCAGGTCGAGGCCATGGCCGCCGTTGGCAAGCCGGGACGGAAGGAAGATCTTCCCGAAGACTTTCAGGCGCGTGAGTCACCGAGCACGCGCAAGCCCGTGACCGAGCTCGTGTTTCAAGGGCGATTCCGGTCCAGCTGAATCTAGAAGGAGCTTTTCATGCGCCGCCTGTTCGCCGCTCTCGCGATCGCATTCACGCTCGCCTCCGTGTCCGCTCGCCAGCAGGCGGCTCACGTCGTGATTCAGGCGCCCGCGGTCACCGGTCCGATCGCGAACACGACGCCGCTGCGGAGTCCCGAGCACGGCTACCCGTACAACGCGACTCCCGTGGACCTGGCCAAGCAGGGATACGTCGAGGAGGAGTTCTTCATCACCGGGGTCGCGAACCGCTACAGCACACCCGCCGGCGATCGCGGGAGCGTCCTCGACGGCGAGCACCAGTACGTCAGCCGTCTCGTCGTTCGCCGGCCTCGTCAGGCCGCGAGCTTCAACGGGACGGCACTCGTCGAGTGGTACAACGTCTCGCAGGGGCACGACGGCGAGTACGAGTGGTTTCAATCCTACGAGCACGTGCTTCGCGCCGGATACGCGTGGGTCGGGGTGTCGGCACAAACCGTCGGCGTGAACGCGCTGAAGGAATGGAGTCCCGCGCGCTACGGCACACTGGACGTGTCGCGTGGCGGCACCGTCACCGCGGACGCGCTCTCCTATGACGTCTTCAGCGCTGCGGCGCTCGCCATCCGCGGGAAAGGCCGCAAGGACGTGATGGGCGGGCTGAGTGTCCAGCGGCTCATCGCCACCGGCCATTCGCAGTCGGCGGCCCGGCTCTACACCTATTTCCACTCCGTGCATCCGCTGACCTCGAAGATGTACGACGCGGTGCTGCTGCACGGCGGCGGCGGCCGGGTCAGTCCCGATCTCAACGTGAAAGTGTTCAAGTATCTCGACGAGAGCGACGTCATCGGACAGGCCAACAGCCGGATTCCGAATTCCAATGGCTATCGCCAGTGGGAAGTGGCGGGCTCGTCGCACCTGGACGCGCAGTTCTCGCGCTCGATGGCCGCGCTCGGACTCCGCGTGTCAGGGATGCGGCCGGTCGAAGGGTCGCCTGCCATTGTGGGCGCCTCGATCAGCGGCGGCAACAAAGGCAACGGACCGGATGGCAACGGCGCTGGCGCGGAGAACGCAGGGCCCAACGGTGGATGCGCGCAGCCGCCGTTCAGCCGCGTGCCGTCGTACCACGTGCTGAACGCAGCCTTCGACGCCACGCACCGTTGGCTCATCGACGGTATGTTGCCGCCGAGCGGGCCGCCCATCGAGCTCAAGCAACTGCCTGCCGACGCTGCCGCGCCGCCGACCGATGCGGGCCGTGGGCGCGGTGGTCGGGGCGGTGCGCCCGCGGGGCCGCGCTGGGACATCGTGCGGGATGACGCGGGACTCGCACGCGGCGGGATCCGTCTCGCCGCGATGGCGGCGCCGATCGCGAAGAACACCGGCGACAACGTCGGCAGCGTCGGCGCAGCCGCCGGCGGCGGTGAGCGCAACTGCCGGCTGATGGGATCGAGCGAGCCATTCGACGCGGCGCGGCTGACGTCGCTCTACCCGACGCACGAGGCGTACGTCGTCCGGGTGAAGGACGCGACAGAGAAGGTGCTCACGGCGCGCTTCATCACGAAGGCGGATGCCGACGCCACGATCCGCGACGCGGAGAAATCGAGTATCGGCCGCGCGAAACGCTGACGACTCGAGACGCGAGATCGTTTCTCACAAGACCGTCGTGGCCGGCTTCGGCCGGCCTTCCGAGTCCGCCTGAAGGCGGACGCTACAGTCTTGTGGAAAAGCGCTAGTAGTGTCCGGCTTCAGCCGGACCGTGGAGTCTAATGCGTGAGGGAGTAGAGCATCGCGTTGACGCCGAACGCGTAGCCGGGCACCGACATCTGGTAGAAGTACTGCGGGTCATCGCCTTCGCGCTCGAAGGAGTCGCCCAGGTCGGTGTTGTGCGTCATCAGCACCATGATGTTGCCGTGCTTGTCGAGAATCGCGCGCCCGTGGGCGTCGATGCTGTCGGCCCCGCGTTCCGACGTGCCGCCCCCGGTGCTGGCCCAGTGGTTGATTGACGCGATCTGCGGCACTTTCTTGATCGCGAACTGGGACGAGAACAGCGGGTGCGTGCTGGGGAGGTCGACGATCGGGTACTCAGCCGGTGGCAGTACCTTGGAGATCTGGGCGACCCACCAGTCCCACGCGTAGCTGCCCCAGAAATCATCGGCCCACACGAACCCGCCCTTGAGCAGATATTCGCGCAGACTCGCCGCTTCCTTCTCGTCGATGAAGGCCGATCCGACTTCGGTCATCATCACGAACGGACACTGAAACAGCGCCTCGTCAGTGAAGCGAACCAGCAGGGGTTTCGGCTCGCCGTTCGCCAGGCTGACGTTGGTCCGCGTCAGCTCACTCAGGCGAACCGAGAGGTTGATGTCGGCGCGCGGGTAGTCCACGCTCCAGTTGCCGCCATCGCCACGGAAGTCGCTGCGGAACCAGGCGCGGCAGAAATGCCAGGACCCATCGAAGTCCCTGTCGGTCGCCGTGTCCCCCGAGCCGAGGTTGCCAAAGCCGCGCCGGCCGCCGCCCCGTTGCCGGAACTGGGCCTCGACGCTGACCGCCAACACGAGGGCCACCACGCCCGCGAGGAGCAGGATAATGGGCCGCCGTTTCGAGCGCAGGCCGGGCATGAAGTCAGTCTACTCTCGAAGTGGAAAAGTGGAAAAGTTGAAAAGTGGAAAAGTAAGGTAAGTGGAAAAGTCACAAAGTAGGGCTGTGTTCATCACCGGCGGCACCGGCTATGTTGGCCAGCGGCTGGCAGCCGAACTGCTGGGCCGCGGCCACCGGGTCCGGGTCCTGACGCGGCCCGCGTCGGTGGAACGTGTACCGGCTGGTGCCGAGCCGGTGGTTGGCGACGCGCTCGACGCGGCATCGTACGCCGCGTCGCTCACGGCCGGCGAGACCCTCGTGCATCTTGTCGGGACGCCACATCCGTCCCCAGCCAAAGCGGCTGAGTTTCGCCGCGTCGATCTGCCGTCGATTCTTGCCGGTGTGTCGGCTGCCGCATCGGCGCGACTGGCGCATCTGGTCTACGTCAGCGTGGCGCATCCGGCGCCCATGATGCACGCCTACATCGAGGTGCGCAGCGCAGGCGAGTCGGCCATCACACAGGCCCGTCTGACCGCGAGCATTCTGCGTCCGTGGTACGTGCTCGGGCCCGGCCATTGGTGGCCGGTCGCACTGCTGCCGGCGTACGCACTCTGCGAAGTCCTGCCGCCCACGCGCGAGGCGGCGCGGCGACTGGGGCTCGTCACGATCGGCCAGATGGTCCGCGCGCTCGCCAGCGTGGTCGAGCATCCACCGGCGATGGGCCAGGTTCGCATCGTGGAGGTGCCGGAGATCCGCAGGGGATTGTCCCCGCCAACGTCCACGTGATAATTTGATCCCGTACCTAGCGGGGCTCACTCAAGAGCTCCTACCTGCGCGCTCGTTTCTCGCCGAGCCCGCGGATGTAGGCATCGTGCGAGCACACAGGACGTGTGCGATGCCTCATCACCTCAAGAAGCTCACCCCGAATCTCATCGTGGCCGACGTCGAACGGAGCCTCGCGTTCTATCGCGATGTGCTCGGGTTCACCCTGATCACGACCGTGCCTGATGTCTCACCTTACGTTTTTGCGATTCTTCAGTCGGGCGACGTCAGCGTGTTCGTCAACGCGCCCGGGCCCGCCTTCGAGGAATACCCCGCGCTCAAGGGCCGCGCCTTGGGCGGGACGCTGACGCTCTTCATCGACGTCGAGGACGTCCGAGGATCGTACGCGGCACTGAAAGACCGCCTCGAGATCGTGATGCCGATCGAGAAGAAATGGTACGGGCCGACTGAGTTCGCCTTCCTCGATCCCGACGGCTACATCATCACCTTCGCGCAGACCGAATCGGGCGCATAATCAGGCGGTGTTGTTTCGCGTGGCCGCCTTCCTCATCGGGCTGGCGGCGGCGGGAGCCGCCGCCGGCCAGACCTCGTCGGCCCCCGGCAGAACGCCGTCGGCTGCCGTCAGTGCGAAGAGGTGGTCGCCGGCACGCACCTCGTGGGGCGACCCGGATCTTCAAGGGACCTTCACCAACTCGAACGAGTACGCGACGCCGCTCGAGCGTCCTGCGCAGTTCGCCGGGCGGCGACTCGAAGACATCACTCCCGAGGAGCTGGCCAAGGTGCGTCAGGCGGCACAGCAGCAGGCCGTCGATGGACTGGCGCAGGGGCCTCGCGGTCCGGACTACTGGTGGCTCGAGAATCTGAACCTCGCCAGACGCGCGCAACCCTGGTTGATCGTGGATCCGCCGGACGGACGCATTCCGGCGCTCACGCCTGAGGCAAAGCAACGAGGCGCGGGCCCGCCGCGCACGAGCTTTCTCGGTGGGCCGTTCAATGGTCCCCAGGATCTCGGATTCCTCGAGCGCTGCATCTCACGCAGCGTCCCCGGCTCGATGATCCCGGTGATGTACGGCAACAACTATCAGATCGTGCAGATGCCCGGCTACGTCGTGATCACCTACGAGATCATTCACGAAGCCCGGGTCATCCCGCTCGACGGTCGCCCGCACGTCGGCGCGGCGATTCGTTCACACATGGGTGACGCGCGTGGTCATTGGGATGGTGAGACGCTGGTCGTGGAGACCACCAACTTCACTGCTGCCGCGGCCTATCGGGGCGCCAACCCGGCGACATTGCGAGTGGTGGAACGTTTCGCGCGAGTGTCGCCTGACACGATCGCCTGGACGGCGACGATCGACGATCCCACGACGTGGACCAAGCCGTGGACGATCGCGATGCCGTTGACGCTGGATACGAAGCCGCTATTCCCGTTCGAGTGCCACGAGGGGAACTACGGCCTCGTGAACATCCTCAAGGCTGCGCGGGCGGCTGAAAGATAACTCCCAACTTCCCCCGCCTTCGCGCGGCAAGAGTCCACGGGCGCTTCGGCGGGGCCTCGCCAAAGCCTGACGCGCGTGACGGGATGCGTCAGGCGGCGGCGGGCAACTCCCAATCCGAGCCAGAGCGAACTCCCAAGTCTGTGAACCGGTCCTGTCGAACAATCAAGAGGTCATGAGGTTGGACAGTGCGCCTGCGAGCAGCAGTCCGATCTACGATCTATAGGGGCAGCGGGAGACCGCTGCTCCTCTGCAGATCGTGAGGAACTGGCGACGCGCGCCCATTTTACTCGCGTAAAGCTTCAAAAAATGATACTTTGCGCAAGTGAAATCAGGACAGGGTCGCCTGAAAGCCCGGCAATATGTCGAGCAACTGGCGTCAGCTGGTCGGTATGTTTTCACCGGCCGTGAGGCCCGAGCGCCGCTTGGCGTGTCGGCCAAGGCCGCAGCCCTTGCGCTGAACCGACTCGCCAAACGGGGACTTCTCGCATCTCCTGCGCGAGGCCTCTACGTCATCGTCCCACCTGAGTACCGGTCGCTTGGGTGCCTTCCCCCAGAGCAGTTCATTCCCGATCTGATGAAGCGCCTGAAACGCCCCTACTACGTAGGTCTCCTGTCGGCAGCTGAATATCACGGTGCGGCGCATCAGCGTCCGCAGGCGCTCCAGGTCTTTCTTGAGGCCGTGCGCCGGCCGATAGTCTGCGGCCGTGTGCGCGTAATGTTCTTGGCCCGCAAACGCCTCCATGCCGTGCCCGTGCAGACGGTCAATACTCCCCGTGGGGGCTTGTTGATTTCGACCCCTGAATCGACGGCTGTCGATCTTGTCGGATACGAACAACAGGCCGGAGGCCTCAATCTCGTGGCGACGGTGCTCTCCGAACTCGGCGAGAAGATTGATCCCGCCAAACTAGTAGCGGCGGCGGATGCTTCGCCGATCGCGTGGGCTCAGCGCCTCGGTTACCTGCTCGAGCACGTCGGTTCGGCTGCGAAGACCGGACCGCTACAGGAACACGTGCGCGCCCACGTGCGAAACACGACCCCGCTCGCGCCAGGGCGCGCATTCAAGAGCAGCCCACGCGATCCCAAGTGGAAGGTCTACGTAAACGCCGCAGTGGAGACCGACGTGTGATTCCACGCGACTACATCACGGAGTGGCGATCAGAGGCACCTTGGGTGCGCGACTATCAGGTTGAGCAGGATCTCGCTATCAGTCGAGCGCTGGTCGAGATCTTCTCGCACCCTGTGCTCCGTGATGCCATCGCCTTTCGCGGCGGAACCGCGCTCTACAAGCTTCATCTGAGACCGCCGGCCCGATACTCCGAAGATATCGATCTCGTCCAGACAAAGGCGGAGCCTGCAGGTCCGATGATGGGTGCACTGCACGAGGTCCTCAATCCCTGGCTGGGCAAGCCGCGGACGAAGCAAAACGAGGGGCGGGTCACATTCATCTACCGGTTCGACTCTGAAGACATTCCCCCTATCACGCTACGCCTGAAGGTCGAGACCAACACACGCGAGCACTTCTCGGTTTTTGGGCTGACGCAGGTGCCCTTCGAAGTGCGGTCGCGCTGGTTCGAGGGCGCCTGTGAGATCCACAGCTACGAGCTCGATGAACTGCTCGGAACGAAGCTCCGCGCGCTTTACCAACGCAGGGCCGGGCGCGACTTGTTTGACCTTGCTGTGGCTCTGAGCAGCGGCAAGGTGGGCGCGCAGCGAGTCGTCGCGGCGTTCTTGCGGTACATGGAGCACGGTGGGCACACGATCAGCCGCGCCCTATTCGAGAAGCACATGGCCGAGATGATGCGAGATCCAGAATTCCTCGCCGACATCAGCCCATTGCTCTCCGACGGCTACGAGTGGGACCCGCATGCGGAAGCTCCGCTGGTGTCCTCGCGGCTGATCGAGCTGCTACCAGGTGACCCCTGGAAGGGCCACGCGTAGCTTGACCGACATCGGGCGTAACCGGGTGGAGCTCTGACAGTTGGGAGCCGAGCGAGCGCCGGCCCGTTGTGGCGGCTGCGCCAAGGCAACTGAGCGAAACGACGCCAATGGACCTTACCGACTACCACGCTATCTGACCGTGCAGGGCGTGGGACTGAAGCCCGTCGCGTCCGGCTGCTTCTTGAAATTCGTGCTGGTGACAAACGGCTGCGACAGGTACTGCGGATCCTCGACGATGGTCGTGACCACGAACCAGGTGTCGCCGTTGCGTTCGGTCGAGAGGTCGAAGTACTCGCGCAGGGTGGTCCGGTCGCTGTAGGGCACACCATTCTTGCGCAGGTATCCGGGCCGCAGGTTGGTCGTGACGACCTCGAGCGATCGCCCGCGCGTGCCCTCGCGCGGATTGAGCGCGATAGGAATGAAATCGGGAGGGCCGACTCCGCGCACCGGACCTTCCCAGTTGGCGCTCGAGTAGCCCTGCCACGAGGGCTGGGCTCCCTGCGGCGGTTTGCCTCCGAAGTTCAGCAGCCGCGTCTGCGTGCCCTGATCCGTATCGATGCGGAGTGTCGTGTCATCCTGCCAGGTGATGTGCAGCCGTCCCGGCATGCGCATGAGGCCGGCCGCACCGTAGGCTTTGCACTGCGCGCTGTCGGCTTCGTCCTTCCCCGGATCCCACGCCTGACCGAGCTTGCGCGCAACCGCGTTGAGCGGCACGCCGGCGAAGTCGCCCCTGGCCGGTGTCACCATACGCCACCGCCAATCCTCGGTGACGACCGAAACCCAGTAGCCGGTGAAGTCCACCGGCGCCGCCGCGCGCGGTGTACGAGGCGGCTGCGCGCCCCGGCCCGCTGGAGGCCCTTGCCCACCTCGGCCAGCCGGAGGACCCTGTCCTGCCGGAGGTCCCTGCGCGGCGATTTCCACCGGCACGGCCACGATCAGCAGTGCGAGGAGGAGCGCGTTATTTCTTCTCATTGATCGTCCTGTACACGGCCTCGATGAACATCTCGGTGGTCCAGAAGCCGGTGTCAGCCCCATATTCGGCGTCGTAATCGCGTGAGGGCCGCGCCGCTCTCACCTGCTGTAGCGTGAGGCCCTTCTTGACCAGATCAGCCACACGGTCGCGGATGATCGTGACCATGTCGCGGTACTCGACGACCTCGGCTTCATCACAGATCCGCCCGTGGCCCGGAATCACGTAGGTGCCGCCTTCCTGGAACTTCGCCGGCACCGTCAGCTCGAGGATGCGGTTGAGCGCGGCGATCTCGCCGTTCACCGAGCCACCGTTCTCGAGATCGATCACCGGGTAGAGGTCCGGCGTGAAGACGTCGCCCGTGCTCAGCACGTCCGAGCCTCGGAAGTGGACCAGTGTGTCGCCGTCGGTGTGGGCCGCCGGAACGTGGTGGAGCACGATGGCTTCGCCGTTCAGGAAAAAATCGCGGGTCGGCGTGAAATAGGCATTCATCGGCAGCGCTGCGGCGGGGATACCCGAATTGGCCGCGACCGCCGCCGCCATCATGCGATTGAACACGTTTTCCTGCGCCATGACGCGCGGCGCCTGCGGGCCTCCGGCGCCGAGCTTGATCAGCGCCTCGTTGCCGCCCGTGTGATCGGCGTGCAGGTGCGTGTTGACGATGGTGTGAATCGGCTTGGGCGATAGCGTCCGAACAGCCGCGAACAGCTTCTGCACCATCGGCGCCGAGCCGGTGTCCACGAGCACGACTCCATCCTCGCCAATCTGCACGGCGACGTTGCCCGCGGCGCTTGCCAGCACGTAGACGCTCCTCTGCACCGGCACGACGTGGAACTCGGTGCTCGCCGGACTCGGCGCCGGGCGAACGGGCAAGGCTTGTCGACCCGCTTGACCTTGTGCGGAGGCATGCGCGAAGGCCCAGGCGGCGATCGAGATCGCGAGCAGTGTGGTTTTCATCGGCCGGTGGGTGAGAGACAGTCAGTGAAGCCGGTGCAGTTGCAGAACCGCTCACACTTGTCCTTGGGTTTGTAGGCGCCCATCTTTGCCCGGTACTCCGGATACAGGGTTTCGGCGCCGCCGCGAACCGCTTCGGCCGGAAGGGCGTACCAGTCCACGATTTCCTTCAGCCACGGATTGGTCCCTGGCAGGTAGTGCGGCACGGTGCCTTCCGGCGCCGGCACTTCGGGCAGGTACTCACAGGGGAAAAGACCGGCGCGCTGGCCCGGATCGAGGAACCAGCTCTGGCTCCGCACCAGCGGCTCGGTCAGCATCACCGGGTCGTCGACGATGTGCGTGATGGTGAGGTAGCTGCCATGGACCACCCAGTGCTCGACGAACGTGGCCTTGGCGCTGCGCGCCACGCCGTTGCGCCGCAGGTAGTTGGGCTTCAGGTGCGTGGTCGTGACGGTCAGCATGTTGCCTTCCCACACTCCAGTCGAGAAGCCCTGAAACGTGTGCGGGGCGTACTCCGACGGACGCGGGCGGCCGTCGAGATAGATGGTCCGCTTGTTCTCATACGCGCCGATGTGGGTGTGGAAGGCGACGATGCGCTGCGTCGCGGGATCGTAGTCGGCCCAGATGCGCAGCGGGGCCAGCCCGCGCAGCGAATAGTCCGAGGAATGCGGGCGGCACTGATATTCCTGCACCACCGAGATGCGGTCCGCGTCCCAGGAATCAGCCCGCAGGCGGCCGGCCTCGGTCAGCGGCAGCCCCGTGTAGTCGCCGAGCTCGGGACCTGGAATCCGCTCGATCGTGTCTTCGTGGTAGAGCGGGGCCCATTGGCCGGAGAAGTCCACCTGCGCCCATGCGGACGCCGCGCTTCCCATGACCATCGTGATGACGACCGCCGCAAGCCGTGTAGAACCGTACGCGTTCATCCCGCACCTCCCGCCGGCGACATTCTAGTGTAGGGGCGACGCATGCGTCGCCCCTACACGGCCTGGTGATGCACGCGTCGCCTTGCAGAATAGAATCTCAGCGTGAACCGTCGCATCCTGGCCCTCGTGATCGCCGGCCTCGTCCTCGTGGCGGGCGCCGGGTTGTTCGTCCTGATCAGGCCCCGCCCCACGTTGCGCCCTGCGCCCGTTCCCGGGGCGAGGGCTGCGCGCGAGCCTTCACCGGCGACACCAGGCGCGCCGTTACCCACGACGCGACCGGAGACCGCACCGCGCCCAGCGCGCCGCACGCCGGGCTCGACGCCCGCAGCCCCAGCGGCACCAGCGGGCGCCGACGCGGCGCCGGAACTGGGCACGTTGCGCATCGAGGCCGATGTGCCCAATGCCCAGGTGTTCCTCGATCGACAGTTCGTCGGGACTGCGCCGGTGACGGCAGATCGGCTGAAGCCAGGCACGCATCAACTGAACGTCTCCGCCGAAGGTTTCGACGGCATCGCGCGGACGATCGATGTGGAGCCAGGTCCACGCGACGTCGCCGTCCGCTTTCGCGAAGTCCGGCTCAATGCGACCCTCGCGGTCGTCCACAAGCACCGCATCGGATCGTGCATGGGCCAGCTCGTCGCGACGACGCAGGGCCTTCGTTACGACACGGGGGACAAGGGTGACCAGTTCACCGCGCCGCTGGCCGATCTCGAGACATTCGTCGTGGACTATCAGGACAAGAACCTGAAGATCAAGCTGCGGAAGGGCAGGCAATACAACTTCACCGATCCCGACGGCAACGCCGATCGCCTGTTCGCGTTCCAGCGAGATGTGGACAAGGTCCGGCAGCGGCTCGCGAAGGGCGATGCGCCGGCAAGCAACTGAGGACTACGCGTGTTCTGCGAGCGCCTCTGCGACGGCCTCGACGTGGCCGTTCACCTTCACGTTGTCCCAGCGTTGGACGATCTTGCCGTCCGGTCCAATCAGGTAGGTCGTGCGCGCGATGCCCATGTACTTGCGGCCGTAGCGTGACTTCTCCTGCCACACGCCGTACTTCTCCGCCACGGCGTGGTCCGCGTCGGCGAGCAGCGGAAACGTGATGCCGTGCTTGGCGGCGAACTTGGCCTTGCTCTTCTCGTCCAGGATGCTCATGCCGAGCACCGCGGCCCTGGTCGACTTGAGCTTCGGGAGTCGCGCCTGGAACTCGCACGTCTCTTGGGTGCAGCCTGGGGTGTCGTCCTTCGGGTAGAAGTAGAGGATCACCGGCCGGCCCTCGTAGTCCGACAGGCGATGCGTGTCTCCACGCTGATCTTTGAGTGCGAACGCGGGGGCTTTCTTGCCTGGATCGATCAGGGCCATGTGGGTCCTCTGTGGTTCACGCTTCCGGAAGGGAGAACGATTTCCTTCATGATACGTTGTTCGCGATGACCGAATCCCGCAGGGCCATCATTGCCGCCGACGGCACGTTCACCTATCAGGATCTGGACGACGCGTCGCGACGCGTGGCCGGAGCCCTCCTCGGCGACAACGACGATCTGAACCAGACGCGCGTGGCGTTTCTGGTGTCGCCGAGCTTTGCGTACGCGGCGGTGCAGCGTGGCATCTGGCGGGCGGGCGGGGTTGCCGTCCCTCTGGCCGTGTCGCATCCGCCGGCCGAGCTCGAGTACGTGATCCGCGACGCCGGCGCCTCCGTGGTTGTGGCCGACGCCGGCGCGGTAGCCACCGTGCAGCCGCTGGCGCGCGCCGCGCGTGCCCGGTTCCTGACGACCAGTGCCGCGTTTGCGGCGGAGCCGGCCGGCGATCTGCCGCATCTCGGGTCGCCGCGCCGCGCCATGATCATCTACACGAGCGGGACGACCGGCCGGCCGAAGGGTGCTGTGTCCACCCATCAGAACATCGGCGCGCAAGTGTCGGCGCTCGTTGAAGCCTGGCGATGGAGCCCGTCCGATCATCTGTTGCTCGTGCTGCCGTTGCACCACGTCCACGGCATCATCAACGGCCTCTGCTCGGCACTCGCCGTGCGCGCCACGTGCGAAATCCTTCCTGCCTTCGATGCGGACCTCACGTGGCGGCGTCTCGCATCCGGCGACGTCACGGTCTTCACCGCCGTACCCACTATCTACAACCGGCTCATCGCCTCGTGGGAGGCCGCCCCGCCCGAGGAGCAACGCGCTCGCGCCGAGGGTGCGCGCCGGTTGCGGCTGATGATGTCGGGGTCCGCGGCGCTTCCGGTGCGAACGCTCGAGCGCTGGCGTGAGATCACCGGCCACACGCTGCTCGAACGGTACGGGATGACCGAGATTGGCATGGCGCTGTCGAACCCTGTGGACGGCGAGCGCCGCCCAGGCTATGTCGGCGAGGCGCTGCCAGGCGTGGAGGTCCGTCTCGTGGACGAGAGCGGGCAGGACGTGGCCGACGGTACACCGGGTGAGCTCGAAGTACGTGGACCGACGGTGTGTGCGGAGTACTGGCAACGGCCTGACGAGACTGATGCGGCGTTTCGCAACGGCTGGTTCCGCACCGGGGACATGGCCGTGCTCGAACGGGGCTCGTATCGCCTGCTCGGCCGGACCAGCGTTGACATCATCAAGACCGGCGGGTTCAAGGTGTCGGCGCTCGAAATCGAGGAAGTGCTGCGCGCCCATCCCGCGATTGCCGAGTGTGCGGTGGTGGGCGTGAGCGACGAGGACTGGGGCGAACGGGTATCGGCCGCCGTCGAGCTGCGCGAGGGCGCGTCGCTGTCCCTCGACGAGCTCCAGCAGTGGACCAAGATGCAGCTGGCGCCGTACAAGGTGCCTCGCGCGCTGCAGGCCGTACCGGCGCTGCCTCGCAACGCCATGGGCAAGGTGCTCAAGCCGGAGGTTGCCGGCTTGTTCAAATAGCGTTAACCTCCGAGCATGGGCCGCCGGCACCGCTCGATCGTCGCCGCCGCTCTCGCCGTCACGCTGGTGGCGGCGGCCAGTGTGGCGCATGCCCAGCGTTTCTTCCGCGAGGGAAGCTTCGCCCCCCGTTATGCGCCTGCCCAGATGCCCGATTCGTCGTTCGTCGTCTGCCGGCTCGCGTATCGCAGCGTGCGGGCGGAGCCGTCCGGCATCGGCTGGCAGACCGACTATCCGTACGCCGAGATCAACCTGACGACGCGTCTGTCGGAGCTGACCAAGACGCGGGTGAGCCGCGACGGCAATCACCAGCCGAACTTCTACGTCGTGCGCCCTCTCGACGACGCGTTGTTCAACTGTCCGATCACAGTGGCTTCTGACGCGGGTACGGTTGGCTTCAAGGAGGACGAAGCCGAGAACCTGCGCAACTATCTGCTCAAGGGCGGCTTCCTCTGGGTGGACGATTTCTGGGGCTATGCCGCCTGGAACCAGTGGTCCTCACAGATCGCCCGGGTGCTGCCTTCCGACCAATACCCCATCGAGGACGTCTCGCTCGACGATCCGATGCTCCATAGCCTGTTCGACATCAAACAGATTCCACAGATCACGAACATCCAGTTCTGGCGCCGGTTCGGCGGGACCACGACGTCGGAGCGGGGCTCGGAGAGCGCGGACGTCCACTTGCGCGTGATTCGTGACAGCCACCGCCGAATCATGGTGGTGATGACACACAACACCGACGTGGCCGACTCCTGGGAGCGCGAAGGAGAGGACCCGGCGTTCTTCTACCAGTTCTCGCCATCGGGGTACGCACTTGGCATCGACGTCCTGCTCCACGCAATGACGCACTGAGAAGTGCGAAGTCCAAAGTGCGAAGTGTAAGGTGACGCCACCCGATGCGGCCGACTAAGTCTCGCTCGCAGTTCACGCGCTTTGCCAAATGGACCGCGCGCGCGACTGGCCGGCCGGTCACTTTCATGCTGGCCGCCTTCACCATCGTGGTCTGGGTCGTCACCGGACCGATCTTCGGGTTCAGCGATACCTGGCAGCTCGTCATCAACACCGGCACGACCATCGTCACGTTCCTGATGGTGTTTCTGATTCAGAGCACGCAAAACCGCGACTCTGAAGCCGTGCAGGTGAAGCTCGACGAGATCATCCGCTCCATTGGCAACGCGCAGAACGAGCTCCTCGATCTCGAGGAACTGGAAGAAGAGGATCTCGACAAGATGCGAGATGTGTATTGCGAGATGGCGCGAAAAGCCCGCGAGCGTCGGGGACGCACCGCCGCCGACCCGGTTAACGGCGCGGCCGCGCCTGCCTCGTCCAGAAAACGTAGCCGGGCAGACCAGCCAGGATGATCACGAGTCCCGGCCACGTCGTGGCTGTCTGATAGGTGAACAGGACCAGGAGGACCGTGGCTGCTCCGATGATGTACAGCGCGGGCACGACCGGGTAGCCGAAGGCGCGGTACGGGCGCTCGACGTCCGGCATGGTCTGGCGCAGACGGAAGAGCCCCGCAATCGTCAGGATGTAGAAGATCAGCGCCGCCGAGATGACATACGTCAACAGATCCCCATACAAGTTGCCGTAGGTACCGGACGAGGTGTTGTAGGTGCGGGGCAGAATCAGGAATGCGGCCCAGATGCCCTGCAGGAGCAGACCCCACGCCGGCACCTTGTGCGCATTGAGCGTCCCCACCCGGCGAAAGAAGACGCCGTCGCGCCCCATCGCATAGTAGGCGCGGGCGCCGGCGAGGATCAGCCCGTTGTTGCACCCGAACGTGGAGATCATGATCCCGACCGCCATGATCATCGCACCCAGGCCCGGAAAGATCGCCTCGAGGGTTGCCGTGGCGACGCGGTCGGCGGGCGCGTGCTGGAGCGCGTCGAAGGGCAGCGTCACGAGATACGCGATATTCGCGAGCACATAGAGCGTGATGACGATGGTGGTGCCGAGGGCGAGCGCGAGCGGGATGTTGCGCCGCGGATCCTTCACCTCGCCGGCCGTGAACGTGATGTTGTTCCAGGCGTCCGCCGAAAACAGCGATCCCACCTGCGCGACACACAGCGCGATGAAGATGCCATAGCCCGTCGTCGCATCGAGACCCGGAGCCAGCGGCGCGGCGCCTCGCGCCGTCCACAGGTCGCCCAGGTTCTCGCCCACGGCTTGCGGGTTCCAGCCGAAGATCAGCCCCACCGCGATCAGCGCCACCAGCGCGCCGGTCTTGGTGGTCGTGAAGACGTTCTGAATGAGCTTGCCCCAGTCGAGCCCGCGCGTGTTGGTCCACGTCAGCAGCGCGATGAGCGCGATGCCGAGCAGTTGGACCGTTGACAGCGACAGCGCGTATCCGGGCGACAGGTGGATTGGCGGGATGAGATAGCGCTCTTCAGAAAACCACGGCAGGAGATAGCCGGTGTAGCGCGCGAAGCCGACGGCAACCGCCGCGATCGTTCCGGTCTGAATGACCATGAAGAGCGTCCAGCCGTACAAGAAACCCCACAGCGGCCCGAACGCTTCGCGCAAGTAGACATACTGACCGCCGGCGCGCGGCATCATCGCGCCGAGCTCGCCGTACGAGAGCGCCGCAGCCAGTGTCAGGACGCCGGTGACGATCCACGCGGTCAGCAGCAGTCCCGGGCTGCCGGTCTGACGTCCCATCTCCGCGGAGACGAGGAAGATGCCGGACCCGATCATCGAGCCGACGACCACCATGGTGGACGCGTAGAGTCCGAGCCCGCGCTTGAACTCGGTGTCTAAGCCGACGGCAGCGGTGTCAGTAGACATTGGTGATTTCTGATTTGGGATTGGTGATTCGTTGTTGATTGGGGATTGCTGATTGTTGATTCATTGGTGATTCGCGGAATCGGGAATCGGGAATAGATCGCCAACCGCCAATCACGAATCGCCAACGAATCAGCAATCACGAATCGGGCAATCACCAATGCCAACTTGTCAGTCCGGAAGGTAGGGAATGGTCTGCGGGCCTTGTGGCAGCACGCACATCGTGGACAGGGGACCGGAGCGCCGAAGTGTTTCCTGCACCGCCGCCGACACGTCATCGATCGGCGTGAAGTGCGCCGCGCGCACCTGGTCTGGGCCAAGGCCGCTCGTCTTCACGAGGACCTCGGCCTTGGTCTGGATCTGTGCCTGGACCTGGACCTGCCACTGGTCGGGGACCGAGTATCCCGGCTCGGCGATCATCTCGAGGAGCTTCGCGGGCGTCGGCGCCGATCCGAGCACGGCGCCGTACGAGCCGTGCGAGGGCAGCCCGTCACGGCACTCGGCGGCGCAGATGATCGTGCCGCCGGTCTTGACGATCTTCGCCGCCGCCGACATCCCCTTCACCGCCTGATAGAGGTTCTGATCGAGCGGGTAGCCGGCGTTGGTCGTCAGCACGAGATCGAAGGGGGCGGGCACCTGACGCATCGCGGTCGCCTTGGCGTGGGCGCACGCGGCGCGGTGCTCCGTGTGCACGTCGCCGGCAAAGGCGGCGGTGATCTGCTGCTCGCGATTGAGCGTGACGTCCACCGCGAAGTGCACCGTCACCATGCGCGCGATCTCGCGGACGTCGTCGTGGACCGGGTTGCCCTCGGTGACGCCCCAGGTCGCGAGCGGATGGCCGATGTGATGCACGTCGTGAAGCGTCATCACCGTCGCGAGCCCGGCCAGGCCCGGCGCGACCATCTTCGGACCGCCGCTGAAACCCGCGAAGAAGTGCGGCTCGACGAAGCCGGTCGTGATGCGGAAGTCGGCATCGAGCCATTCGCGATTGAGGAACACCTGCACGCCGGTCGAGGTGGTTCCCGCGCGTCCGAGCATGGACGGATCTCGGGCGTCGTGATTGATCACGCGATAGCGGTTGAGGATGTCGCGGCCCAGCATGCGCTCGAGCTCGGGGCCAGTGTTGGTGCGGTGCGTGCCGGTCGCGATCAGGATGGTGACGTCTTCCGGCCGGACCTGCGGCATGTCCTCGAAGAGGGCCATGAGCATTTCACGCCGCGGTTGCGCGCGGGTGATGTCGCAGACGGAGATCGCCACCTTCTGGCCGTTTTGCACCAGCTCACGCAGCGGCGCGCGATCGAGCGGCGAGCGAATCGCCTGGAGCAGGGTCGCGTGCGGATCCGCAGCCGCGGCCCTGGGAATGGGCTCGATGATCGTGACGCGTTCGTGTGGAAGGTCGACCTCGAGGCCGTCGGTTCCGTAGTCGAGTCGTACTCGCACAGTGTTTCGGTGGCGTTGAAGCCCGACAGGCCTTCACCGCGGCGACGAGTGTACCATTGCCCATCCATGGACGAACGCCTGGCAGACGAGTTTCGGCGCATCGCGGGTCCCGATGCCGTGCTCCACGAGCCGATTCAGCTGCTCACCTACGAGTGCGATGCGCTGCCGCACCTGCGGCAGACGCCGGCCCTCGTGGTCCTGCCCGGCTCGGCGGCGGATGTCCAGGCTGTGGTACGCCTCTGCGCCGGCGAAGGTATTCCGTTCGTCGCCCGCGGCCACGGTACTGGCCTGTCGGGCGGCGCATTGCCGGTCGCGGGCGGCGTCGTGATCAGCCTGGCGCGGCTCAATCGCGTGCTCGACATCGACATCCCGAACCGGCGCGTCACGGTGGAGCCGGGCGTCACGAACCTGGAGATTACGCGGCAGGTGGCTCCGTACGGCTACTACTACGCGCCCGATCCCTCGAGTCAGCAGGTCTGTTCCATCGGCGGGAACGTCGCGGAGAACTCGGGCGGGGCGCACTGTCTGAAGTACGGATTCACGGTGCATCACATCCTGGAGGTCGAGGCCGTGCTGCCCGACGGCGAGCTGGTGCGGATCGGCAGCCAGCTGCCAGACGCCCCTGGTCCTGACCTGCTTGGTCTCATCGTGGGAAGCGAGGGCACGCTCGCGGTGGTCACCAAGGTGACCGTGCGTATCCTGCGCAGGCCAGAGAGCGTGCAGACGCTGCTGGCGGCCTTCGACAGCATCAGTGCGGGGGGCACCGCCGTCTCCGACATCATCGGCGCCGGCATCGTCCCGGCTGCGGTGGAGATGATGGACGCGCTCGCGATTCGCGCCGCCGAAGCCGCGGTTCATCCGAATTTTCCCGCCGCCGATACGATCCTGATCGTCGAGCTCGATGGTCCGTTTTCCGAAGTGCGCGAGCTGTTCGCGATCGTCGAGGAGACCTGCCGGCGCGCCGGTGCGACGCAGATCGAGATCGCGCAGGACGAGACCCAGCGCGCGCGCATCTGGAAAGGACGGAAGGCCGCCTTTGCCGCGATGGGCCGGGTGTCGCCGAACTACTACGTGCAGGATGGAGTGGTGCCGCGCACCAAGCTCCCCGAAGTCCTCGGCAGGATTCGCGCGCTCGAAGCCCGATCAGGTCTGCCCATCGGCAACGTCTTCCATGCCGGCGACGGGAATCTGCACCCGCTCATCTGCTACGACGAGCGGATTCCCGGCCAGGCGACACTCGCCGAGGAAGTGGCTCGCGAGATCCTCACCTACTGCATCGACGCGGGCGGCTCGATCACCGGCGAGCACGGCGTCGGCGCCGACAAGCGGGACGCGATGCCGCAGATGTTCTCGGCCGACGACCTCGCGGTGATGCAGGAGGTGCGCGACGCCTTCGATCCGCACCGCCTGTGCAATCCCGGAAAAGTCCTGCCCACACCGAGACTGTGCGGTGAAGTGCCAGGACCCTACCGCCAGCATCCGGTCGAGCACGCGGGCCTGGGTGATCGCTTCTGATGGTGGAGGCTTCGACTCGAGAGGGCAGCGCCGCGGACGCGATCGATGGCGTCGTGCCGCGACAGATCGTCGAACCCGATACCGCGAGCGGTCTTGCGGCGACGCTTCAACGCGCATCGCGCGACCGTCTGGTCACGGTACTCCGCGGCGGAGGCACGAAGCTCGGATGGGGCCGCCAGCCGCGGCCGATCGATCTCCTGGTCAGCACCGCGCGACTGAACAGCCTGCTCGTGCACCGGCACGGTGACCTCACCGCGACGGTGCATGCTGGCGTCACGCTGGCGCAGCTCAATCGCGAGCTCGCGCGTCACCGGCAATGGCTGCCGGTTGACAGCGCCTTTGACGAGGCGACGATTGGCGGCATCGTGGCGACCAACGATTCCGGTCCGCTGCGCCATCGTCATGGCACGCCACGCGATTTGCTGATCGGCGTCACGCTGGCGCTGGCCGATGGCCGTCTGGTCAAGGCCGGCGGCCACGTGGTGAAGAACGTGGCGGGGTACGACCTGGGCAAGCTCGTGAGCGGATCGTTCGGCAGCCTCGCCGCGATCGTGGACGCCACGTTCAAGCTGTTCCCGCTGCCTCAGGCGTCGGCCACGCTCGATGCCGGCTATCGAGACGTCGAGGCGATGGCCCGCGATGCCTCGCTGATCGCCGCATCACAGCTCGAGCCGTGCGCGTTCGACGTGAGCTTCGAGGGGCACTATCGCCTGCTGGTCCGGTTCGCATCGAGTCCGGCCGCCGTCAAGGCGCAGGTCGAGTCCGCGCAGCGTATGCTCTCGCCGGTGTCGTCGCTCGTGAGCGGCGATCGTGAAGCGGCAATCTGGACCGACCACGTGCGCTCGTCATGGGTCGGCACCGGCGCCGTGGTGAGGGTTGGCTGGCTGCCGGCCAAGCTGGCTGAGCTCACGACTCTCGTACGCGACGTGCAGCAGATCACTGCCGGCGGCATCACGATAGCGGGACGCGTGGGCATTGGCACGGGACTGTTTCGCCTCGACGCGGATCTGCGGGCTCAAGCGGCGGCGCTTGAGCGTCTGCGCTCGAGCGTATGGGTCGGCAATGTCGCCGTGCTGCGCGCCAGTCAGGAGTTGAAGGCAGGGACCGACGTGTGGGGCCCGCCAGGCAGCGCGATTGCGGTCGCGCGCGCGCTGAAGCAGACGTTCGATCCCGCAGGGATTCTCAACGCCGAGCGCGGGCCCGTCTAACAATGTCTAACTCCCAACTCCCAACGGAGAGCCAACTCCCAACTCCCAAACCGCCGAGCCCAAAGCCCAAAGCCCAAAGCCGAGAGCCCGGTTCTGATGCCCCGTCTTCCGCACTCATCGACACGTGCGTCCATTGCGGATTCTGTCTTCCGACGTGTCCGACGTATGTGCTGTGGGGTGAAGAGATGGATTCGCCGCGCGGGCGGATTTACCTCATGAAAGCCGGCATCGAAGGGCGGGCCGAGATGAGCTCGTCCTTCGTGGATCATTTCGATCGCTGCCTGGGCTGCCTGGCGTGCGTGACCGCGTGTCCGTCCGGCGTGCAGTACGCGCCGCTCATCGAGAAGTCGCGGGCGCAGATCGAACGTCAGCATGAGCGCGACCCCGGCGACCGGCTGTTTCGCGCGCTGCTCATGGCCTTCATCCCCTATCCGTGGCGGATGCGGCTGGCGCTGCTCCCGATGCTCGTCTTCGGCCCTCTGCTTCGCCGTCTCGCCCGGGGCTCACGGCCGCGTGCCGGCGCCGGCCGCAGCACGCCCGAGGCGACCAACGGAAGCCTCCTGTCGCGTGCAGCCGCGGCGCTGGCGTTGGCACCACCGGTAACCTGGCGATCGCTCCTCGATCGCCTGCCTGTGCACACACCCGCCGTGGGCTCGGAGCGGCTGAAGGTCGCCGTGCTCGCCGGCTGCGTGCAGCGGCTGGCGTTCACCAACGTCAACCACGCGACGGTCCGCGTGTTGTCGGCTGAAGGGTGCAGCGTCGAGGCTCCGGCGGGGCAGGGCTGTTGCGGCGCGTTGCCTCTGCACGCCGGCCACATCGACCAGGCGCGCGCGCTCGCGCGTCACAACATCGCGGTGTTCGAGGCGGCCGGCGTCGATCGGATTGCCGTCAACGCCGCGGGCTGCGGTTCGGCCATGAAGGAGTACGGCGACCTGTTCGCCGACGATCCTGAGTGGGCCGGGCGCGCGCGCGCGTTCAGCGCCAAGGTGCGAGACGTATCGGAGCTGCTCATCGAGCTCGGCGAGCAGCGGGCCGTGCGTCGTCCGTTGGCCGCCCGCGTGGTCTACCACGATGCCTGTCATCTGGCGCACGGACAGGGCATACGTGCCGAACCGCGGTCGCTGTTACAGGGGATTCCCGGCGTGGAGCTGCTCTCACCGGCGGAGGCGGACATCTGCTGCGGGAGCGCCGGTATCTACAACCTGGTGCAGCCCGAACCGGCCGCGCAGCTCGGCGCCCGGAAAGTCCGGCACATTGCGGCGCTGTCGCCGGATATGATTGCCACGGCCAACCCCGGGTGCATCCTGCAGATCGCCGCAGCGGCCCGAGGTGTCGGGTATGACTGGCCGATTTTCCACCCCATTGAACTGATCGACGCCTCGATTCACGGCGTCGATCCGAGAGCGAGGAGCAGCAGGCAGTAGGCAGTTCGCAGCAGGCAGAAAGACAACCATTGCCTTTGCCGACTGCATACTGCCTACCGCCTACCGCCTACCGCCTACTGTCTGTGAGGATCTATGTGGCAGCACAACTATGAACCCGTAGCCGGGAATCTGGGCATGTCGGCGGTCGTGGCCGCCATTCCCATCGTGGTGCTGTTCGTGATGCTGGGCGTCCTGCGGAAACCGGCATGGATGTCGGCGCTCGCCGCGCTCGCGTCCGCACTCCTCGTGTCGTTGCTCGTCTACGGCATGCCCGTGAACCTGGCGGTCATCGCGACCGTCTACGGCGCGGCCTACGGGCTCTTTCCCATCGCGTGGATCGTGTTCAGCTCGATCATGCTGTACCGCCTGGCGGTGGATACCGGGAAGTTCGAGATCATCAAGGACTCGGTTGGGAGCCTGACCGACGATCGCCGATTGCAGGCGATGTTCATCGCGTTCTCGTTCGGGGCGTTCATCGAGGGCGCCGCGGGATTCGGCGCGCCAGTCGCGGTATCCGGCGCGATGCTGGCCGGCCTGGGCTTCAACCCGTTCTACGCCGCCGGCATCTGTCTGCTGGCCAACACCGCCCCGGTTGCGTTCGGCTCGATCGGTATTCCGGTCATCACGCTCGCGAACGTGACCGGGCTTCCCGTCCTGGCGCTGAGCGGCATGGTGGGGCGGCTCTGCGCGATGATCTCGGTCATCATCCCGGGTTACCTGATTGTCGTGATGGCGGGATACCGGCGCGCCGCTGAAGTCCTGCCCGCGATCATCGCGTGCGGGCTCTCGTTCGCCGGCACGCAGTTCTACGTGTCGAACTACATTGGTCCCGAGCTGACCGACATTGTGAGCTCACTCACGTGCATCGTCGTCATGGTGGCCGTGTTGAAGCTCTGGAAGCCGAAGAGCATCATGCGGCTCGAGGGCGACAAGCCCGCGTCGTTGACGATGGCGAGGCACTCTGGCGGCGCCATCTTCATGGCGTGGATGCCGTACCTGATGCTGGTGGCCTTCGTGCTCGTGTGGGGCGACGCCGAGATCAAGCCGAAGATCAATCACTTCGCCGACAGTCTGCTGCCCGCGTCCCTGCCGACGGTCCCGGAGACGGCGCGGCTGGCGACGCGCCTGATGGTCCCCGGCCTTCACAGCATGATCACGCAGATACCGCCCGTGGTCCCGAAGCCTACGCAGTACGCGGCACTCTACGAGCTGAACTGGCTGAGCGCGTCGGGTACCGCATGCTTCCTGGCCACGCTCTTCACCGCGCTGATTCTGCGGGTCCGTCCGGGCCGGGTCGTCAAGATCTACGTGGATACGTTCAAGCAGCTCAAGTTCGCTTTGCTCACCATCGCGTGCATGCTCGGCCTGGCCTACTTGATGAACTACTCCGGGATGACCTCCACGCTGGGGCTCGCGCTGGCCACGACGGGGGTGGCTTTCCCGTTCTTCAGTGCCGTCGTCGGGTGGCTCGGCGTGTTCCTGACCGGCAGCGACACCTCCGCCAATGCGCTCTTCGGCAATCTGCAAGTGGTGACTGCCAATGCGCTCGGTCTCAATCCGGTGTTGACGGCGTCGGTCAACTCGGCCGCCGGGGTGATGGGCAAGATGATCTCCGTGCAGAGCATCGCGGTGGCGGTTGCGGCGACGGGCATGACCGCTGCCGACGAGAGCAAGCTCTTTCGGTTTACGATCAAGCACAGCATTCTGCTGATGGCCGTCATGGGCATCATTTCGATGCTCTATGCGTACGTCTTCCCGGGTTGGGTGCCCCTGCCGCCACCCAAGTAGATCCTGCCGGGACTCGGGCCTCGGGATTCGCGAATCCCCAAGTCCGGATCCCGAATCCTGAATCCCCGAGGTTACGGCTGCGAGTTTGCTTGATGTCTGCGCGCGGCGTGAGCGGCGCGCTTATTCGCCGCATTTATGCGCGACGGTAAACGGTCGCCGTAACGGCATACGTATCCTGAAAGCGAACAGCAGGGCCGTGTAGACATGTCGACAGCCAATCCCCCTCGCCGGCAGTTCTTTGCCCGCGTCATCAAGACTATTCAAGCGGCCATCGGCGGAACGCTCGGCGTCGTGCTCGGAGGTTCGATTCTCTCGCCGAGCTTCGCGCGGCGCGAAGAGAATTGGCTGCCCGCAACCAGTCTCAGCGGCCTGCCCGAGAATGCGCCCACTCCGATCGCGCTGCGCGTCGTGCGTGAGGACGGCTACAGCCAGGTGGTCGAGCGCCGCGTGGTGTTTCTCGTCAAGACGGGGGAGTCGGTCACCGCACTCGACCCGACGTGCACGCACCTCGGATGTCGCGTGAGCTGGGACCCCGACACGCGCGAGCTCAGATGCCCCTGCCATGGCGGCGTCTATGACCACATGGGCGTCGTAAAGTCCGGGCCCCCGCCCGCGCCGCTTCCGCGGCTCGCGACACGCATCGACGGCGACAAGATCTTCATCCAGGTCTGATGGCGCCTCTGAACGCGTTGCTCGACTGGCTCGATTCGCGGACAGGCTGGCGCACCGGACGCGCCACGCTGCTCGAGGAGCCAATCCCGGCCGGCGTCGGGTGGTGGTTCGTGACCGGCAGCATCCTCCTGCTGCTGCTCGGCGTGCAGCTGATCACGGGCGTCGTCCTCGCCTTGTATTACGTGCCGTCGCCCGAGCACGCCTACGACAGCATTCGCTACATCATGGACCGCGTCGCCTTCGGGCGGGTGGTGCGCGGTCTGCATTTCTTTGGCGCCAGCTTCATCGTCGTCGCCGCGGTGATTCACATGCTGCGGGTCGTGGCGCTCGGCTCGTACAAGAAGCCACGCGAAGTGACCTGGATGACTGGCGTCGTCCTGTTGCTGGTGATTCTGGCCTTTGCGCTGAGCGGCTACCTGCTGCCCTGGGACCAGAAGGCCTATTGGGCGACGACGGTCACGATCAACATCGCGCGAAGCGGGCCGATGGGCGAGTTCGTGGCGGGGCTGATGAAAGGCGGCGACACGCTCGGATCGCTGACGCTGCTGCGCTGGTACGCCGCGCACGTGTTCCTGCTGCCTGCCTCGCTGATTGTGTTCGTGCTCGCGCACCTTTTCCTGATGCGCCGCCACGGCATTTCCGGCGCGCTGCGGCCGGTTGCCGGCGAGCCGAAGCCGTTCTATCCGTATCACGCGCTGAAGGACACGATTGCCGGAGCGGCCGTCTTCGCGCTGCTTCTCACGTTCGCGATCACGATGCCGACGCCGCTCGATCAGGTCGCGGACCCGTCGGACGCCAGCTACGTGCCTCGGCCCGAGTGGTACTTCCTCAGCCTGTTTCAGCTGTTGAAGTACTTTCCGGGCCCGCTCGAGCCACTGGCCACGATGGTGATCCCGGGCCTCATCGTCGGTCTGTTGTTGCTGCTCCCGTTCATCGACCGCCGGCCCGATCGGCATTTCCTGAAGCGGCCGCTCGTCACCGCGGGCTTTGGCATCATCGGCATCGGCATCATCGTTCTCACATATCTCGGAAACAAGGACACGCCGGCGCATGCCAATCCGTCCGTGTGGGGCCCGCTTCCGATCGCCGGGCACGAGTTCGCGCGCGACGCGAGGTGCGTGACCTGCCATGTCGCGGGAGGCGCCGCGAGTCCGATCGACACGCTTCGCCTCCGGAAGGATCCCGAGTGGCTGATCTCGCACGTGCGGGATCCGCAAGTGATTGCACCCGGTCTGCGCGAGCCGCCGCCAGGCGGGATGAACGAGGGACAAGCGCGGTCGATCGCGAGCTATTTGCGCAAGGTCCGCGTGGGTGTGACGGAGCCCGAGATGCCCGCCGAGAAGCGGCTCGCAGCGCTCGTGATCGGCCGGCACTGCGCCAGCTGCCACATGGTGGACGGTGAAGGCGGATCGGTCGGACCCGATCTGACACGAGTCGGCGCGCGGCACGATGCGGCCTGGCTGCACGATTGGATCACGCAGCCCGACGCCGTCGATCCGGCGGCGAGCATGCCGGCGTTTGGCGAGGCCCTCGGCTCTGCCGAGATGGCGGCGATTGTCAAGTACCTGTCCGAGAAACGATAAGCGATTGACCGGCAAAGACTTATGTCTTTGCGATGGCGCACACGACGATGCCGTGCTTCGTCGGGCCATGGTCGCCGGGGTTGCGACCTCCTCGGCTTGACCGGTAAGGGGCGTGCTGTCAGTGCGTTGCGCGGTACGAGCGCGCATGCTATATTCGTCAGGTTCTCTTGGAGCTAGGACACCCTATCTAGCTTCGAACCGCAGCGGAAGTAGCCAGTCGCGCGCGCGAGTCGTACGCACTGTGTCTGTTTTCCTGGAGAAGATGCGGACGGTCTCACGGCCGCGTGCTTCTCGTGTATTCAACAAATAGGGGAAGAAGTTTCAGGCGCCAGACGCGGCAATGAAGCCGCTCTTCAGGCCTGGAACGACACTCGGGCCGCAAGGCTGGCGGCCGCGTGCGTACGTTTTTTCGAGGACACATGCCGACTATCAGTCAGCTCGTCCGCCAGGGACGCAAGAAGATCGTGACCAAGACCAAGAGCCCCGCGCTCCAGGTCAGTCCGCAGAAGCGCGGCGTCTGCGTCCGTGTGTTCACCCAGACCCCGAAGAAGCCGAACTCCGCGCTCCGCAAGGTCGCGCGCGTGCGGTTGACCAATGGGATCGAGGTGACGACCTACATTCCGGGCGTCGGTCACAACCTGCAGGAGCACTCGCTCGTGCTGATTCGTGGTGGCCGCGTCAAGGATCTTCCGGGCGTTCGCTATCACGTCGTGCGCGGCACGCTCGACGCCGTCGGTGTGCAGGGCCGCAAGCAGGGTCGTTCGAAGTACGGCGCAAAGAGACCGAAGCAATAAACCGGGCCTCGGGCCTCGGGACTCGGGACTCGTCAAGGACGGTCTCGAATCCCGGATCCCGGATCCCGAATCCCGACAGGATTCAGCGATATGCCTCGCAGACGAGAGATACCCAAGCGCGAACTGGCCGCCGACCCGCTTTACAGCAGCGTGCTGGTCAGCAAGTTCATCAACACGGTCATGCGCGGCGGGAAGCGCAGTACCGCGGAGCGCATCCTCTACAAGAGCTTCGACATCATCAAGGAGCGCACCGGCGACGATCCGTTGAAGGTCTTCAAGAAGGCCCTCGACAACGTCAAGCCGAGCCTCGAGGTGAAGTCGCGCCGAGTCGGTGGATCCAACTACCAGGTGCCGGTCGAGGTCAACCCGAACCGCCGCCTTTCGCTCAGTATTCGTTGGCTGGTCAGCTATGCCCGCTCACGCGGCGACGGCAAGACGATGCAGGAGAAGTTCGCCAACGAGCTCCTCGATGCGTCGAACCTGCGCGGCGGCGCGGTCAAGAAGCGTGAAGACACGCATCGCATGGCCGAAGCCAACAAGGCGTTCGCGCACTACCGCTGGTAGCGATCAGCAGCGATCAAGCGATTTGTAGAGACCAAGGGAAGGAATCGGAACCCGAGCGTGCCGCGTCAAACACCGCTGAATCACATCCGGAATATCGGCATCATGGCTCATATCGATGCTGGGAAGACGACCACTACCGAACGGATCCTCTTCTACACCGGAATTACGTACAAAATCGGCGAAGTCCATGAAGGCACCGCCGTCATGGACTGGATGGAGCAGGAACAGGAGCGCGGCATCACGATCACGTCCGCCGCGACCACCTGCTTCTGGCGCGACGTCCGGATCAACATCATCGACACACCCGGCCACGTGGACTTCACTGCCGAAGTGGAGCGCTCGCTGCGCGTGCTCGATGGCGCCTGCGCCGTCTTCGACGCGGTGTCCGGCGTCGAGCCGCAGTCGGAAACCGTCTGGCGGCAGGCCGACAAGTACCGCGTCCCGCGCATCTGCTTCGTCAACAAGATGGACCGCATCGGCGCGGACTTCAAAGAGACGCTGTCGCAGATCGAGAGCAAGCTCGGCGCCAATCCGGTCGCGATTCAGATCCCCATCGGCGCCGAGGACAAGTTCACCGGCGTGATCGACCTCGTCAAGATGAAGGCGATCACCTACAAAGACGAGACGATGGGCGCCGACTACGACGTGTCGGACATTCCGGCCGAGCTGATCGCCGAGGCCCAGCAGTACCGCGAGAAGCTGATCGAGAAGGTCAGCGAGCACGACGACAAGCTGCTCGAGAAGTACCTCGGTGGCCAGGAAATCTCCGAGGCGGAGATCAAGGCCGCCCTCCGCGATCGCGTGATCAAGTCCGTCTATCACGAGGACACGGCGTTCGTCGTGGTCATCTGTGGTACCGCGTTCAAGAACAAGGGCGTGCAGCCGCTGCTCGACGCGGTGGTGGACTACCTGCCATCGCCGCTCGATGTGCCGGCGATTTCCGGCCTCGACCCGAACGCGAAGGAAGAGACCCTCGTTGAGCGGCCCGCCGCCGACGATGCCCCGTTCTCCGCGCTGGCGTTCAAGCTGATGACCGACCCGTTCGTCGGCCAGCTCACGTTCATCCGCGTTTACTCGGGCGTGCTTCAGACCGGGTCGGCGGTCTACAACTCGACCAAGCAGCGCACCGAGCGCGTCGGCCGCCTCCTGAAGATGCACGCCAACAAGCGTGAAGAGATCAAAGAGGTCTACGCCGGCGACATCGCGGCAGCCGTCGGGCTGAAGCAGGTCAGCACGGGCGACACGCTGTGCGACGAGAAAAAGCCGGTCGTGCTCGAATCGATGGACTTCCCCGAGCCCGTCATCTCGCTCGCGATCGAGCCGAAGACGAAGAGCGACCAGGAGAAGCTCGGCGTCGGCCTGCAGAAGCTCATGTCCGAGGACCCGACGTTCCGGGTCAAGACCGACGAGCAGACCGGTCAGGTCGTCATCGCCGGCATGGGCGAGCTGCACCTCGAGATCATCGTCGACCGCCTCAAGCGCGAGTTCGGCGTCGAGGCGAGCGTCGGCAAGCCGCAGGTCGCCTACAAGGAAACGCTCACGCGTCCGGCCGACGGCGAGATGCGCTACGCGAAGCAGACCGGCGGCCGCGGCCAGTTCGCCGAGGTGAAGATCCGCCTGTTCCCTGGCGAGCCGGGCACCGGATATCTCTTCGAGAACGTGATCAAGGGCGGCACGATCCCGAAGGAGTTCATCAAGCCGGTGGACGAGGGCATCAAGGAAGCGCTCACGCGGGGGATCCTCGCCGGTTACCCGATCGACGACGTGCGAATCGAGCTGTACGACGGCAAGCACCACGATGTGGACTCCTCGGAGATGGCCTTCAAGATTGCCGGGTCGATGGCGTTTCAGGATGCCGCGAAGAAGGCCAAGCCCGTGCTGCTCGAGCCGGTGATGCGCGTCGAGGTCGTGGTGCCCAAGGACTACATGGGCGATGTCATGGGCGACCTGGCGAGCCGCCGCGGGCGAATCCAGTCCCAGGCGGATCGCGGAGGCACGCAGATCATCAACGCCCGTGTGCCGCTCTCGGAGATGTTCGGGTATGCCACCGACCTGCGGTCGCGCACGCAGGGCCGCGCGACCTACTCGATGCACTTCGATCGCTACGAGCAGGCGCCGCCAAGTGTCAGTGAAGAAGTTGTGGCCCGGATCCAGGGCAAATAACGGAGACGTATCGCGATGGCCAAAGAGAAATTTGATCGGTCGAAGCCGCACGTGAACGTGGGGACGATTGGACACATCGACCACGGGAAGACGACGTTGACGGCGGCGCTGACGAAGGTGGCGGCGGACAAGGGGTGGGCGAAGTTCGTGCCGTAT
>DATDOE010000081.1:0-105634 GCA_035293405.1 Vicinamibacterales bacterium
ATCTTCACCTTGTCGAGCTGACGCTTGGCGTACTCATGCCCGTTGATGCAGAGCTTGGCAGTGTAGGGAAAGTAGGTGCAAAACTTCAGAAAGAAAGGCCCAAAGTCCGCGTCCACGCAGTAGAAGTACAACTGGTTCACCATCGCCGTCGAGCGTACGATCCATGGATACGGTTGGCCGGTCTCCGCATTGCGACGCTTCTCCGTCCGAAACACCGAGGCCTTCTCCTGGGCCTTGCCGACGAACAACACCCCTTCCTTGCCCTTGAACCGCGCCAGGTACTCCCGCGCCACATCGTCCTTGCGTTGGTGCTTCGCAAAGGACAGCAGCGGCAGCCGATGCTTCTTCACGAAATCCTCCGCGGCAGACACGAACGCTTCGCTGATCGGTGCCAGCTTCGCCGAGGACGCGAACGGATATCCCAAATGACCGCGCAAGTACCACACCACCCCCAGCTCTCTTTGCAGCTGCGGCACGTAGACGTTCAGATACATCCGGTCGATCCCCTCCGTCTCGAGCACGACGTGCGAGCTCAAGACCTCCGATACCGTGCGTGGTATAGTCATCGCGGGCTCCGGTCGACAAGGTCCTTCGGGGCCACCAGACCGCTTCGGGCGGTCCAAAACAACGAGGCGCGAAGTCTATCGCATCCTCGTTCTAGGCTCGACCGGAGCCTCTTGTCGTCCACTTCGCGCCGAAGTACACCTCGTCGGTCTGAGGCGGAGCCTCGTTAGTAGTATTGATTCGCACGGCGCCTGGGCGGCGGACAATCACTCGTAGCGCAGGCACTCCACGGGATCGAGGCGCGCCGCCTTGAGAGCCGGGAAGATTCCGAAGACGAGCCCCACGAAGGAACAGATTCCGAGCCCCAGGGCCGGGGCGTAGGCTGGCACGTGGGCCGGTACCGGGCTGGCTCGGGCGATGAGCCACACCACGCCGGAGGACACGAAGAGCGCCACGATGCCGCCCAGGCTGGTGAGGACCACCGCTTCGACCAGGAACTGGCGCAGGATCTCGGAGCGCCTGGCGCCCACGGCCTTGCGGATGCCGATCTCGCGGGTGCGCTCTGTCACCGACACGAGCATGATGTTCATGATGCCGATGCCGCCGACCAGCAGACTGATCGCCGCCACCGCCGCGAGCAGCGCCGTCAATGTGCGGGTCGTGGTCGTGATCGTGTTCGCGAGCTCCTTCTGATCCATGATGCTGAAGTCATCGTCGGCATCCTGGGTGAGATGCCGGCGTTGACGCATGAGGCGATAGACATCCTGTTGCGCCTTCTCGCTCGAGGTCGAGGCACGGACCGAGAGCTGGATCTGGTGAATGTCCTCGTCACCAGACAGTCGGCGCTGCAGGGCACGGAGCGGGATGACGACCGTGTCGTCGCGGTCGGTGCCGAAGGTGTTCTTGCCTTTCGATTCCAGCAGCCCGATGATCGTGCACGCCAGCGACCGGAGTCGGATCCGTTCTCCAATGGGATCCTGTGAGCCAAAGAGCTCTTTCCGCGTCGTCTCGCCGATCACGCAGACCGGTGCGCCGGCCCGTACTTCGCTGTCGAAAAACATGCGGCCACTCGCCAGAGTCCAGTTGCCAGCCTCGAAGTAGGCATTGGTCGTCCCGGTGACCGTGGTGGTCCGGTTCTTGGCGCCGCTGATCACGCTGACGCCGACCGTTGACACCGGCGCCACGCCGATGATCGACGGCACGTCTCGCGCGAGGGCGTCCACGTCCGGCTGATGAAAGGGCTTGGCGCCGCCCGATGACCCGCCGGGTCCGACCCGCTGGCCGGGCATGACGGTGAGGAGGTTGGCGCCCATCGTAGCGATGTCCGACGTGACTTGCGCCGTCGCGCCGTTGCCGAGCGTGACCATGATGATCACCGAGGCGACGCCGATGATGATGCCCAGCGCTGTCAGGGACGACCGCAGGACGTTGCGCCGGATCTCACGGAAGGCGAGGATGACGGCGTTGAGAATCATCAGTGGATCCCTCCTGTCCTTGCGTCGCTCTCGACATGGCCGTCGCGAAACCGGATCGTGCGTGAGGCATACGCCGCCATGTCGGCCTCATGCGTCACCATGAGCACGGTGAGGCGGCGCTCGCGGTTGAATCGCACGAGCAGTTCCATGATTTCGATGCTGCGTGCGGTGTCGAGATTGCCCGTCGGTTCGTCGGCAAAGAGCACGGTTGGCTCGGTCACAATCGCGCGCGCGATCGCCACACGCTGCGCCTGCCCACCTGACAGCTCGGCGGGCGTGTGCGACTCCCATCCGGTCAGGCCAACGACGGCCAGCGCCTCCCGCGCCCGTTCATGGCGCTCGCGCGCCGCCATGCCGCGATAGATGAGGGGCAGCTCGACGTTCTCGAGCGCCGATGTGCGGCTGAGGAGATTGAATCCCTGAAAGACGAAACCGAGATAGTACCGGCGCAGCAATGCGCGCTGCTGGCGGGTGAGCTCGCCGACGTCAACGCCCCGGAAGCGGTACGTGCCGCTCGTCGGCAGGTCCAGGCACCCGAGGATGTTCATTGCCGTCGACTTGCCGGATCCACTCGGACCCATGACCGCGACGAACTCGCCTTCATGCACCTGCACGTCGACACCGGCGAGCGCGTGGACCTCGGCGTGTCCCTTGCCGTAAGTGCGGACCACGCGGTCGAACTCGATGATGGGATCGGCCATGGGGCTCCTCAGTTCGTTACGAGATCCACCAGGACCGGTGTCCCTGGAGGCAGGTCGCCGCTGCGAACGACGGTGAGCCGTCCGTCTGTCGCTCCAAGCGTGAGGTCGAACGGAGTCAGCTCCTGACCGGTGAGCGTCCAGACCCGCGCCCCGTTGCCCTCAGCCGAACGGTCGCGCCTCCGAAGACCGGGCGGTGTCGGCAGGAAGCGAAATCCCGCCGCGTTCTGCAGTGCCGCGGGCGGCGTGAATCGCAGCGCCGCGTTCGGCACCAGAACCGCGTCGGGCACCTGCGTCACGGTGATCTCGGTGGTGGCGGTCATGCCCGGTTGCAGAAGACGCTCGGAGTTGTTGACGGTCAGGACGGTCTGATAGGTGACGACGCCATTCGATGTCTTTGGCGTGCTGCGCAATTCCTTGACCCGCGATTCGAAGGTCCGGTCCGGATAGGCGTCGACCCGGAAGCGCGCCTCCTGGCCGACCCGCACGGTGCCGATGTCCGCTTCGTCGATGTCGACGATCAGCTTCATGCGCGTGAGGTCTTCGGCGAGCGTGAACAGCGTCGGCGTCTGGAAGGAGGCAGCCACCGTCTGCCCCGGATCGATCTGACGATCGAGGACGATGCCATTGATCGGCGAGCGAATGGTCGCCTTCCTCATGTCGGTCTCGATCGCCATCAGGCTGGCCCGCGACTGCGTCACCTGCGCACCGGTGCTCGCCTCGTCGGCCTGAGCGCGTTTCACGGCTGCCTCCTGCGCGTCCACGTCATGGCGGGACGGCACGCGTCCACCGCTCAGCTCACGGACATGTTCGAGTTTGGCCAGCTCCGCCTGCGCCTCTCCCAACGTCGCCTGCGACTGCAGGCGCTTGGCTTCGGCGGACTGCAGCGCCGCCCGCGCCTGCGCCGCCTGGGCCTCGAGCTTCTCAGTGTTCACGCGAGCCAGCACCTGGCCCACCCGAACCGGGCTGTTGAAGTCCACGTTCACCGATTCGACGATGCCGGAGATCTCCGTCCCGATGTTCACTTGCGTGAGCGACTTGAGCTCTCCGGTCGCCGTCACCGTCACCGTGAGCGAGCCCTTCTGCACGTTCTCGGTCTGGTACTGCACGGCAGGCGCGGCGCGCAGCGAGCGCGAGACCATCGTGCCGCCGGCCAGCAGACCGAACGCGATGCCCAACATGAGCAGCCATCGTCCGATGCGTAGGCCGCGGCGCCCGCGCGGCGTCACGCCGAGCCGCGCGTGAACGTCCTGGGAGGTTGTCTGATCGATCATGGGATCCTTGTGCTGGCGCGCCACGCGTCGAGGCGGGCCTTCAAAGCCGGCCCACGTCTGTGTATACGGAAATTTCCGAGACGGTGCTCTTAGTTAAGAACGGATTCGGGCGTGTTCTGCGTTAAGGTTTGTAAAGAACGGCCTCCCCATACGGTCATGCCGCCGGGTTGCGATAACGTAGGACTGCCATGGCAGCCGACGCCGGCGCGATCCTCCTGGTCGACGACGACGTCGAGTTGTGCGTTTTGATTTCGGAGTATCTCGGCGGCCACGGCTACGGCGTTTCCGCCGTGCACGACGGCGCGGCCGGCCTGCGCTGCGCGCTCGACGAGCAGCACGATCTGGTCATCCTCGACGTCATGCTGCCGGTGCTCGACGGCTTCGAGGTGCTGCGCCAGTTGCGCAAACGATCGCAGGTGCCGGTGGTGATGCTGACGGCTCGATCCGGGGAGCACGACCGAGTCGAGGGATTCGTCGAGGGCGTCGACGACTACCTCGTGAAGCCGTTTGCGGCGGCGGAGCTCCTCGGCCGCGTGCGCGCCGTGCTGCGGCGAACGGCCGGCGCGTCTGCGGCTGCGCCGCGCATGGTGGACATCGGCCACTTGCGGCTGGATACGCAGGTGCAGGAAGGATTCTGGAAGGGCGCGCCGCTCGGTCTCACGGCGACCGAGTTCGCGATTCTCGACGTCATCACCCGGGCGTCGGGCCGCGTCGTCTCCCGCGACGAGTTGTCGGCGGTGCTGCACCAGCGCGAAACCACGCCCTACGAGCGCTCGCTGGACGTGCACGTGAGTCATCTCCGGAAGAAACTTGACGCGTGCGGTGAAGTGATCATCCACACCGTTCGCGGCATCGGCTACCTCTGCTCGATCGACCACTGAGGGCGAGACCCTGTGCGCTCACTACTCCTTCGCATCCTGCTCGCGTCGCTCGGCACCGTGCTGGCGTCGCTGGCGGCGTTTCTCATCACCTTCTTCGCCATGGCGGGCCCGGCAACCGAACGGCTCATTCGCCATTTTCAGGCGCGCCAGATCGAGGACGCGATCGCTGCGCTCCAACGAGGAGGGCCGGCCGAGACGGCGTCGTACCTCGATCGGCTGAACCGCTCGCTCGGGGCGACGCACTACCTGACCGACTCCGCCGGGCGGGATGTCGTTTCAGGTGAGGATCGATCGGCGCTCCTCCACACGCCCAGGCGCCGGTTCGGGCCGCCACAGCTGGACGGTCGCATCATCGTCGTCAATCCGTCCAGCGACGGACGCCATCGCATGATCATCCTGGCGCCGCCGCCCTTCGATATCTGGGCCTTCGCGCCGTACTACGCGCTCATCCTGGCGGCGATTGCCTTGCTGTGCTTCTCACTCGCGATCGGCATCGCGACACCGCTTCGGGAATTGGCGGACGCCGTCGACCGATTCGGGCGCGGCGATCTGAGCACACGTGTCCCCGCCGTCCGGCGCGATGAGATCGGCAACCTGGCGCGGGCCTTCAACCACATGGCTGTGCGGATCGAGACGTTGATGACCGCGGAGCGCCGGCTGCTGCAGGACATCTCGCACGAGCTGCGGTCGCCGCTGGCCAGGCTCAATATCGCGATCGAGCTCGCCCGGACCGCTGACGATCGTGACGCGGCGGCGGCGCGCCTGCAAAAGGAAGTGAATCGCCTGACCAGCCTCGTCGGATCGTTGCTCGAGGTCACACGCGTCGAAGGGGACCCATCGACGCGGCGGTCGGAACTGGTGCGCGTGAGCGACATCCTGCACGACGTCGTGCAAAGCTGCATGCTCGAATCAGAAGCGCGGAAGTGCCACCTCGTGATCAGCAGCACCTCGGGGCGCACCCTGCACGGCGATCCTGAGCTGCTGCGGCGCGCCCTCGAGAATGTGGTGCGCAATGCCATTCGGTTTGCACCGCCGAACAGCGACGTCGAGCTGGAGACCGACGATAGCCCGTCGGGCGTCGTCATCACGGTGCGCGATAAAGGCAAGGGCGTTCCCGACGACCTGCTCCCGAGGCTCTCTCAGCCTTTCTTCCGCGTCGAGGATGCGCGGGACTTTTCGTCGAGCGGCGGCGTGGGTCTGGGTCTGTCGATCGCCCACCGCGCCGTGCAGCTGCATCACGGCACGCTCGTCGCCGAGAACGCGCATCCCGGCCTGCGCGTAACGTTGACGTTTCCGGACACGGCCGCCGGTGCCGCGTAGAGGCGAGGGCCCGCATCAGCGGGACGCAAGAGTGTCGCCGTGGCTCAGTTGCGCGTCGGCGCCGGCGCGTTCTTGACCGCCGAATCCCAGTGCTCCTGGATCAGCCCGTTGTCCACGCGCACCATGTCGAACCAGTACGCGGGATAGGTCTTTGACGAGTCGTCCGGGTCCATGTTCATCCGTTTGAACATCATGAACACATAGGACCCGCTGACGATCGTCAGCTCCGGCTTGTCCTTCCACTCGGCCTTGATCGGCTCGGGCTTCCGCGTCTTGCTGAAGAAATCGACGAACGCGGCGCGGCCGGTGGGCACGTTCGGGTTGTGCTGGATGTAGCTGGCCGCCATCACCTTGTCGGCCAGCTCGACGTGCCCGTACTGCAGGATGTCCTTGAACTCGACGGTCGCGATCTCCAGGTTCTTCTGCTCCTGCGGCGAGAGCGTGAACGTGACCGTGTTGTAGTCCACGCCGTCCGGCGCGCCGCCATACGGAATCTTCGGCGTCTTGAGTGCCCAGTCCCAGTGCTCCTGCACTTTGCCGTTCCGGAGGCGCAGCAGATCGTAGGTGTTGTACTTGTAGGTCTTCGCCGGATCCGCGGGGTCCTTGGCCTCGCGTTCCCAGATCACGACGACGTAGTCGCCCTTGGCGAAGGCAATCGCCGGCTTCTGCGTGAGCTCCGGAAGAATTGGCACCGGCTGACCGAGGCCGCCAAAGAACTTCACGAAGCCGGCACGTCCGGTTTGAATGTTGATGTTGTGCTGGATGTAGTCCTCGGCCTGATACTTCGGCGCCAGCTCGACGTGCCGCGCCTGAATCACCTCACGCCACCAGTCCAGGACGAACGTCAGGTTGGCCTGCTCCTGGGCGTTCATGTTGCTCTGCGCCGCGATCGGCGCGGCGCTCAGCACCAGCGCAGCGATCGACAGAGTCAGGTGTCTCATCATGCTTCGCATCGCTCACTCGCTCTCCGCCCGTCACGGGGCCCCCGCGGATGTCTGGAACCGCAGCAGGATAGCAGGTCCGGCTTCAGCCGGACACTACGTACGGATCCCTTCGTCGCCGCGACGTGCGTGAATGCCTCGTCGACATCCACAAGGCGCAAGACGGGCGCCGAGGCGGCGGTGGTGTCCTTGGCGGCCAGGATCGTGGCGGACCCAATCCCCATGCGTCCCTGGCGCGCCTCGCCGGCGAGAAAGCCGATCGCGGTCGAGCAGCATCACACGGGCGCGGCCGCGCTCCCGCTGCTTCGCTGACGCGCCAGAAAACGAAGGGCCGACAGGCTCGGCATGAACAGATACGCGCCGGCGCTCACGGTCACGACTCGAGGCAGGGCTGATGTCCGATCGGCGCTCGCCCGCCGCGGTATGGTCATGTAGCTCGCCGGCTGCCCATCGCCTCCATGGTCGCCTACCACCGGATCTTTGTTGTCGTGGAGACCACCGACACGCGGATTGTTGCACCACGTCTGCTGCACGAACTCGAATTGACTCCTGATGCTGGAATTGACGCAGAAGAAATGCACGCCTCGTGGCTGGCCATCATCCCGTAACTCGAGCAGCGCGCGGCGAGCGGCGTCACTGGACGGGTCCTGCAGGAGCATCGGATCGAAGAGCGGCGGACCGAAGGCTCGTCCCCGCCTGAGAAGCCGATGGGCCTCGGACATGTGGAGCGACTGCTGCGGAGGGTAAGGCTTGATCACGTCGCGAGGATTCGCCCGCCGCACGTGCGCGCCGAGCGGACACCCGAGGCCATCCGGGTCGGCCGCGTACAGAAAGTCATCGCAGTCGGCGAGCGTCGGGTCGTCGCGATCCGGTGACATCGTCAGCGGTGCGCCACCGGGCCAGCGTCCGACGCACTTCGATGCCAGCCACACCATGTACGCCGGATCCGCGCCGCCGCCTAACCGAATGGCTTCCTGCTTCATGAATGTCCAAAACGCGGCCACGTTCTGTCGGAGCTTCCTGAACACCACGTAGGACCCGTGCCGGCCGAGGTCCCGCAGGGCCAACGCAGCGTGATACGGATTGGCGAATGCGGGCAGCACTCCTGTGGGATCGAGATGGCCCGGCACGACGGGTGTCGGGGGGATCACCCCGTAGTGGTTCTCGTATCCGAGAATGAACTCGCCCGCCGGCACGCCGGGCCGGGCGATGCCGGCGATCGACGGCTGTGCAATGCCGTCGATCGACGGTTGTGCGATGCCGTCATGGAATCCGAAGTGCTCGCGGTCGCTCGCCGGCCGGTAGCCACGTTGCAGGCTGCCTGGCAGCTCAATCACCGCCCCTGACGTCTGTTCGAGCAACGCGCGCTGCGCGCGGCATACGCGCTCCATCTCGGCCTCGTCCTGTGCATAGATGAATACGAGGGCATGAAACTCGTTAGCGGGCCCACCGATCTCCCACTGCGCCGGGGCGCTCTCTTCAGTGTCGCCGAGAATGGGCGAGCGATGCGGCGCCGCAATGCCCTCCTGAAACTCCGCTGGAAACGTGCACATCACCCGCTCAGGGACACCGCAGGCGGCGAGCCCTGGCGCAGTGAAGGCCACATTCACTGCGGAGGTCGGCTTCACCTTCTTGCCGTCTGTCGCCACCGGCCAGGGCCGCGACGAGGAGACCGACGTTGCGAGCGCCTCAATCCACCGCCGGCCGCCACCGGCGTCGTGCAACCGCACGAACAGGTACGCCACCAAAGGGAGGTGACTGTATCCGCTGGTGATGAACCCCTGAATGTCGCCCAGGTTCTCGTCGGTGAGACGTGCGGCTCCGGCGCTCACGGCAGTCAGCCCTGGCGGGCCCGTGCGGTATCCGCAGCAATGTTGAGGACCGTCTCGTCAGGATAGGCGCTGAAGAAGGCCTCAGACGGGATCTGGTGGCAGCGGAGAAAGCGCTTGAACGCCGGCAGATCTCTCGCGCCATCGGGAGGGAAGCCGAGCGCGGTGCCCCAGATGGCGTCGAGCCCCGAGAGGATCATTTCGGCGAACTCATCGATGTAGTTCTCCCAGGAATTGTCGTAGTCGCTCACGAACAGCAGGCGGCGGCCGTTGTCGATGAGGAGCCAGCGCACGAAGTGGATGGTGCTGATCCCGGTCAGCGAGCCTGGAGGCGAGAGCCGCCTGGCGTACGCATCAATGGCCGACATGACGGCCCGCAGGCGATCGACGCGGCCCTCGTCGACGACCGTCACCAGCGTCAACTGGTTCTGCGCAATCACGTCTTCTCGAAACGTTGCGGGCACCGACGCGAGCGCGGAAGGGAATTCGTCGCCCGGCGCAAACGGCACCGGCGCCGCGCAGTTGTCGAGCACGACGCTCGAGAAGGGCGACGCCCGCGGCGGCATCCGGTTGTGCGTGATCCGGTTCATGAGCCGGATGATGGCGTAGCGATCGAGGCTGGCTGTGATGCCGCTTACTCCGGCATAGACGTTCGTGAAGCCGAGTCGCGCCACCGCGCGGAGCATGTCCAGCACGACTGGTGCGGCTCGGACCAGCCGCTTCAGTGCGTCGGCAACCTGACGCGCGAATCCGCGGGCCAATGGCGGTTCGCTCGAGGTGGTCTGAGGCCGGATCGAGATGGCGTGGCGGATGGATGCGACGGTTTCTTCGCGAAAAGCGATGTAATAGGCCTCGGGCTCGTGGGCGTGCGCGCTGATGAACGCGGGGAATGACCTGGCGCCTGAGAATCCCTCGCAGGGTCCCCAGATCGCATCGAGATTCGACGTGATGTCGGCCAGTTCGGCCAGGTGGTCTGAAAGCGTACCGTCGTACACCGAGGCGTACAGAAGGCGCGATCGACCAGGGCCGCGATCGGGATCATCCAGAATCGCAAAGCGCGCGAAATGAATGTGGCGGCTGCGCGGGAAGTCGATACGTGGCCGCCCGGAGCCCGCCGGGAGGCGGCTGCCCTTGATGTCGTCGCCAATCGCCCCAAGCACGCTGCGCAGCGCGGCGTCCTCACCTGGCCGTATCGGAGCAAGAACCGTCAAGCAACTCGGTGCCATCGATTCGCACGGGGCGCGCGCGTCCTCGAATCGGATGGTAGCCTCGAGGCGAGAGCGCCCGCAATCAGTATCGGAAGCTCCCTACGGCAACCTCACCGTGTGCAAAGAGGACCTCTTCTCACGCGACCTGCAGATCGTCGCCGGCACCGAGGACCGTCAGCGCATCATGGTCGTGAAGCCTCGTGGCAGTGGGTCGGAATTCTCGCTCGTCTACGTGCAGACGCGGGGTCAGAGCTGACGGCGGGGGAGACGTACCGGGCCGGGAACTGCGGGCGCTGCGGTCGGGAAATCGTCCTTGCTCATGCCCTGCCGCTCCGCGCATCGACTAGACGCTGACGGCAGCCGGACCACACGCGTGGGTTAGCCGCAATCAGGTTCCTGCCCGGCTGGCCTCGAACTCAGCTCGCAGCAAGGTCCACACCTGCGTCTCGCGTTGCCTCCCTCGCGTCGTGATCACGTCCTGCGGAAATGTCCTGGTCAGCGTGAAGCCAAGATGCTTGGGAATCGCCGCACTCCGATCGTTGTCCCGGTCGCAGTGGACCTCGACGCGCTCGACGCCGGCGCGCGCAAACGCGGCGGCACAGAGGGCCTCCGCCACTTCGGTCGCGAGCCCCTGACGCGTGGCGTCGGTCCGAATCCAGTAGCCGATCGCCAGGCCGCCGGCACCAACGTGTGGATGAAGACCCGCGCCCCCGAGCACGCGTGTCTGCTCTGAATCGAAGATGCCCAGCGGCCAATCCTCACCGGCGACGAATTGAGCTCGCATGCGCTCGAGCCGGGCCTTGATGCCGTCGACGGTCGACGGGTACTCCATGGCCCACGGCACCCACATTCGGAGTTCGGGGAGGCTGCTCTCGACGGCCTCCTTCAGCAACGCCGCGTCATCGCCCCGCCAACATCGAAGGACCAGACGCGCCGTACGAATCACATCGAGCATGTGCTCCGATGGGCCAACCCGAATATCGCGGCCAACTTCCATGGCTCGCAGCATAACGGGGAACCGCACCGCATATTCCGGCCCGCAGGGCCTATCCCCCGCAGCCGTTGCCAGAATCCGGCCAACACGGCTAGACTCCGGCCGGGGGGGAACGTGATGAAGACACGTCCATGGGTCCTGGTCATTGCTCTGTTCGCGGTTGGGTCGGCGGGTCTCGAGTCACAGCAACAAACGGCGCCGGCGACCCCGACGTCGTTGCCATCGCCTCCCGCGCGCGAGCCGGCCTGGGCCTTTCCAGTCCAGGCGGGGACGCTGCCTCCCGAGGCGCCGGGGCCGAAGTCCATACCCGGCAGCACCAAGAAATACACGCCGCAGGAAATCGACGACCTCCTCAATCCGCCCGACTGGTTTCCTGATGAGCACCCACCAGCACCGTCGATCGTGACGAAAGGTCGTGGAGCGGCGCTCGCGTGCGGCTCGTGCCATCTGATGGCGGGGCTTGGACACCCGGAGTCGAGCGACGTCACCGGCTCCTCGGCCGCGTACTTCGTCCAGCAGATGCAGGACTTCAAGTCCGGTGCACGGAAGGACTACGCGCGCATGAACGGCATCGCCAAAGAGCTCACGGACGAGGAAGTGCGACAGGCGGCGGAGTACTTTTCCTCGCTGCCGCGCAAGCGCTGGTCGAGAGTCGTCGAGGCCGCGATGGTCCCGAGGACGTTCGTCGGACAGGGGCGCATGCGCTTTGCCGACCCCAAGGGCGGCATGGAGCCGATCGGCGCGCGCGTCATCACGCTGCCGGAGGATCAGGAGCGGGCGCGGTTCCGCGATCCCAAGTCAGGCTTCGTCTCGTATGTGCCCCCAGGCAGCCTCGCCAAGGGAAAGGCCCTCGTCGAAGGGCGCCCCGCGGGGAAGACCGTTGCCTGTGCGATCTGCCACGGTGACGATATGAAGGGCCTTGGCAACGTGCCGCGGCTGGCCGGGGTGCACCCGATCTACCTCGCGCGTCAGCTCCATCTCTTCAAGAATGGCGAGAGAAACGGTCCCGACGCTCCGCTGATGAAGAAGCCGGTGATGCAGCTGACCAATGACGACATCCTGAACCTGGCGGCGTATCTGGGATCGCTGTCGCCGGAGTAGATCGCGATGCTCCTCATCGCACACGTGGCGATCAGCCTGATCGCGATCGTCGCGGGGCTCGTGGTGGCGTACGGCCTGGTCACGGCGCAGCGTCTCGATCGGTGGACGTCCCTGTTTCTGTGGACGACGATCGCCACGAGTGTGACGGGGTTCCCGCTTCCCGCCGACCAGATCCTGCCATCGCACATCGTCGGCGCGATTTCTCTCGTCGTGCTGACGATTGCGGTGGTGGCGTGGTACGTCCGGCGGCTCGCGAACGGGTGGCGGGCCGCCTACGTGGTGACGGCGGTCATGGCCCTGTACCTCAACGTCTTCGTGCTCGTCGTGCAGCTATTCCGGAGGGTGCCGGCGCTGAACGCGTTGGCGCCGACGCAGGCGGAGCCACCGTTCGCGATCGCACAGCTCTTCGTGCTCGTCCTGTTCGTGGCTCTCGGGATCGTGGCGCTCAAGAAGTTTCGGGGTAAGGCTGTCGTGGCGGGCGGAGCGCGCGGCTCGTCGCCGCTCTCGGTATAGTAGGCAGTATGAAGCATCTCCTCCTGGTTCTGCTTGCCGTGGCCGCGCAGTCCGCAGCTCCAGGCAAGCAGACGTTCACCGGCGCCATCACCGACGACATGTGCGCCATGGCCGGTCATTCCCGCATGCAGATGGGCCCGACGGATGCCGCGTGCACGATCGCCTGCATCGACTCGCACGGCGCCTCGTATGTGCTTGCGGACGGCAAGAATGTCTACACGCTGAGCGATCAGAAGACGCCCGAACGATTCGCGGGGCAACAGGTGAAGGTGGTCGGCACGCTGGACGCCAAGACCAAGACGATCACGGTCGAGTCGATCGCGGCGGCCAAGTGATCGCCTGACGCGCGTCGGCGCGTCAGGATTCAAGTCCGAGAAAGACGCGCATGCGATCGAGCTCGTCGGCGAGCGCGCGACGAAACAGCCGGCCCGCCGGCGGATGCGATGCGGTGTAGCCGACGTCGCACTGCAGCCTCCCGTTCTTCACCGACACATTCCCCCAGCCGATGACCCGGTCGCGCCACAACAGCGGGAGCGCGTAGTAACCCAGCTTGCGCTTGGGCACCGGTGTGTACGCCTCGAACCGATAGGCCCAGCCCCAGAGGATCTCGAACCGGCGGCGGTCCCACACGACCGGATCGAATGGCGCCAGCAAGCGCACCACGTCACCCGGTTCGGCGTCCGCACAGTCATCTCCGTCTGGCCAGTACCAGTCCACGCCGTCGACGCGCGCATGGGCGAGCCGCCGCTTGGCGCGCTGAAGCGCGCGATCCAACTCGCCCGACCACTGGGGAACGGCGAGGCGCAGCCGCCTCACCAGAGTCGACAGGCTGGCGGCCGGCAGCGGCGCGTATTTCCGGACCAGGACGTCGACGAGGGCGTCGAGGCGCGCGCGGCGGGTCACGGCGCCGAGCGGAGCGGCGTCGTGCTCGTGCGCGCCATAGATTCTGATTCCCGCTTCGCGACGGACCACGCGCAACAAGCCGCGGTAGTGCATGGCATCCAGCAGGTGCGTGGTCGCGCTCGAGGAGCCGCCCCAGTAGTTGGTGACCGTCCCATGCGAGAAGTGGTCGTCGACCTCGCGTGGATGCGCCGCGCCTCTCGTCCGGACGAAGTCCAGCAGGGCGCGCACGTGCCGTCCGCGCGCCGCGTCCCAGGGCGTAGGACCTCCGCGCGGGTGCATCAAGGCCTGCACCGCGTGGGTGACGAAGCCGTAGTTCACGAAGAAGTCCTCGTGGACGTCGAGACGGGCATACCGGCGCTCGAGATCGCCGGCGCGGTACCCGGTCACGCGATGACGCAACGTCAGGTCCTGCGCCCGAGCCGGCGCCCGGATCGGATCAGCCTGCACGAAGCCCAGTGCGTCGAGCGCGCGCTGCAGCGTGACGGGCGTGAACAGGCTGCGCGTCACCGCCGCGCGTCGCAAGTCGTCGAGGGTCACGGCCTTGGCAGCAGGCGCGCGTTCCACGCGGCGTACTGGGCGCCGATGCGCGCGAACACGTCCGCGCGCGCCGTTCGCAGGTCGTTCTTCTCGCCAGGATCGACCGAGAGGTCGAACAGGTACTCAGGGCCGGAGTCGTTGAGGTATTTCCAATTGCCCACACGTGCCGCGGCGCGTTCGCGTGTCCGCCAGAAGAGCGTCCGGTCGTACAGCGGGCGGGTGCCCTTGCACACCGGCATGATGTCTTCTCCATCCAGCGGGTAGGCGGCGTCGGGTTGTGTGCCGGTGAGCGCCAGGATCGTCGCTGTCCAGTCCATGGTGACGATCGGCTGGTCGGTAACCCGGCCTCGAGGGATCGTGCCGGGCCAGCGGACAATCGCCGGGACTCGAATGCCCCCTTCCCACAGGAAGAACTTCTGAAATGAGAACGGCCAGTTGTACGAGTACCGTTCTCCCCCGTTGTCGCTCGTGAAGATCACCAGCGTCTGGCGATCGAGCCCTGCACGCCCCAGAGCCTGCAACACGCGGCCGATGCCGGCGTCCATGCTCCGCACCATCGAGGCATAGATCTTCAGCGAGCCGCCGTCCAGCATCGGCCCTTCGCCATGGCTCGTGTGTCCGATGGCCTCGTCTTCGGGCCCCTCCCACGGCGAATGTGGCGCGGTGTAATGCAGGCTGAGAAAAAACGGCTTCGTCCGGCGGCGGGTGATGAACGCGGCGGCGCGATCCGACAGCAGGTCGGTCAGGTAGCCGACGCGTTGGACCGGCTCGAGGTTGTCCCAGAGATCGGGACCTGCATTGTCGCTGGACCGATGCGTGAAGTAGTCGCCGGCACCGCTCAGGATGCCGAAGAACTCGTCGTATCCATGACGGTTCGGTCCGAACTCCGGCTTCCAGCCCAGATGCCACTTGCCGATGAGAGCGGTGTCGTAGCCGTTGCCCTTCAGGAGCGACGCGATGGTCGGGTGATCCGCCGGAAGACCCTGGTCCCGATCGCGCGCGGTCAGGGGCTCGCGCAATCCGACGTCCGTGCGCTGCGGATAGCGTCCGGTGGCAAGGGCGCACCTCGTCGGCGTGCACACCGGCGCGGCGGCATACGCGCTCGTGAACTTCACGCCCTGCCTGGCCAGTGCGTCCAGGACCGGCGTCTGATAGTCAGGACGGCCATAGCAGCTGAGATCGCCGTAGCCGAGATCGTCCGCCAGGATGAACAGGACGTTCGGCCGCTGCGCTTGCGCCGACACGCCGACCCGCGCGCCGGCAACCAATGCACCGGTCGCTGCGGCGGAGTTGATGAATTCGCGGCGAGTCACCTTTGACGCCACACGGCCTCCGTTCCAGAGGGGCCACCCAGGCGTCGGGATCGGCTGCGCGTGCGTGTCTTCGCCGCCGTCAAGCGCCATGAGACGGACAGCACGTCGCGCAGTGCGTCCCGTTCGATGTGCGACAGACGCACCAGTACCAGCGGATACTTCCGATAGTAGTCCGTGAGGTAGTAGGTCTCCGGCGCATCCTCAATGAGCCACTCGCGTTCCTCGTGGACGGCCCTGACGACAAGCGTGCCGGGCTCTGCTGAGGGATGAGTGGCAAGGCCAGCCATGAAGGCGCCATCCCGTTTCAATACCGGCGATCCGTCGTACCTCGTGGTGGCTTCGACGCCGGGCAGTGCGAGGCCCACGGTCCTGACCACGTCGAACGGGTCGGCGACGGTTTGCTTTCTAGACATCGGCGCTCTCTACACGTCGGCCAAGGTGAGGGGGCGAGGAGCCTTGCCATCGATGTCGGTGAAACCGTATTCCATGGCGACGCTCGCCGCTACCAGCACAGATCCGGTGTGTCGTATGACGTTGGGATCTGCGGCAAGCGCCGCGACCGCACGTCCGATGAACTCGGGAGATTCCGAGTTGCTCAAGTCGAGCCACGCGGCGGCGGCCATGACTTTTTCTGTGCGCACCATCCCCGGGTAGAGCGACACGACGGTGACGCCGTGTGGCTGGATCTCGATCGCCATGTCGGCCGCCATCTTGTCGGTCGCCGCCTTCGAGACACCGTAGGCGACATTCCCCAGGTGTTTCTGCGCGGCCCAGTGCGAGATGTTGACGATCAGCCCGCGACGGCGGGCAATCATTCCGGGCGCTACCAGCTGGCTTGCCTGGTAGTGCGCGCGGACGCCGGCGCTGAACATCGCATCCCATCGCCACAGCGGCTGTTCCCAGAACGGCTTGGACCACGTGAATGCCCCGTCCTCGATCATCCGCTCGTAGCCGCCCCAGACGTTGTTGACGAGGATGTCGATCCCCTGCGTCTCCAGGGCGACACGATCGAACGCGGCCGCCACCTCGGCATCGAGCCGATGGTCGCAGCGAATGCCGGTGATGCCCTCATCGATCGGCGCACCCTCGTCTATCGATCGGCCGGTCACAAACACCCGCGCCCCCTCATCGGCGAGCGCGCGCGCGACCCCGCGGCCAACGCCGAAGGTCCCACCGGTGACGACGGCGACCTTCCCCTGCAGCGAGTTCATCAGGCGAACATATAGCGAAAATATGGGCCTGTCAACGGTGGGGGAGACCTACCGGGCCGGGAACTGCGGGCGTAGTGTCCGGCTTCCTTGGCCCGCCGAGGCCGCGTCAGCGGCGGACGGCGGCAGCCGGACCAGTTCGGAACAGCGCTACTTCTCGGCGGGTGCCTCGATCTTGTCGATGACCAACACCGGTTCGGGAGCCAGCTGAGACTCGAGCTTGAGACCGAGCTGTTCCTGTACTGCCGCAAGAAATCGTGGTGCAGTCGACTCGAGTGAGGAGACGAACGGTTGAAATCGGGGCGGGCCGGACGGCACCGCTGAACTCGAGGCAGGGGCGTCTGGTGTCCATTGGAGAGTGAAATCGAACCGATCACTGAGGCCCGTGCGGTCAATCACCTGACGATCAAAGAATCGTCCGCTCCCTATGGGGAGGCCCAGATGCGTCGGGAGGCTCCTGGCGAGGAACGCCATTGTGACGCCGCCGCCGGCGAGCCGACCGTGAGTACTGGAGATGCCGCAGGCCGGCCGCTCGCCAGTCGCTGCCGGTGGCGGTGGATTGCCGCTCGCGGAACGCGCGCGAACCGCCTCGGGACTGCAATCCGTTTGCGACCGTGTCATCTGCGGCCCGAGACTGCCGTCAGGTCGCGCCAGCACGAGCGCATAGACCGGAAACTCCCTCTCCGCTCGATGCGCGACCAGCTTGAATCGTTCGGCCATGAACGCCTGCAGGTTCTTCGATTCCTGCTGCCGTGGGACGTCGGGAGGCACATTCGCGACGATGTCAAAGCGATCTGAGCGAGCCCAGAATGGCAAGTTGTCGACGTCACTCACCGCGAATGCGGAAATCAGCAGCTCGCGCACGGTCACGTTGGTGGCGACCAGGCGTCCATCGAACAGCCTCATGCTGGCCGGCGGTTTGCGCGTGATGGACACGTCTCCGGATGTCACGACGGAAGCTGCGGCGCCAGCGGCTGGCGCTTGCGGCATGGCGCGCGCGACCCCGATCGGCGCGATGCCGAGAATCGCGATCGCCCCCATCACCATCAACCCGGTTGCCCGGCGATGTCCGATGCGGCCACGTGTCTGGCCGTTGTCCAGTACGGCCGCGACACGGGCCGCGAGATCGTCACGGCCGGCCATTGCGAGAAGGGGCCGTCGCGTGCCGACAGCTTCCCGCTGCGCAATCGATACCAGCAACGAGGCGTAGTCCCTTGCATCGTCCTCGCGGACGACGGCGTCATCACACGCCCGCTCTGCTTCCAATCGCAATCGCCGCCACGCGGCCCAGACCAGCGGATGGAACCAGTACGCGGCGCAGACGATCCTCGACAGGCAATGCGTCAGAAAATCCCAGCGTGCCACGTGCTCGAGCTCGTGCCTGAGCGCGCACCGGAGTGTCGCCGCATCCCATTGTTGAGCGCTTGCCGGCAGGATGATCACCGGCTTCAGCACTCCGCAGGTCATCGGGCCGGTCACGGCGTCGTGAAGCGCGGCGTCAACCCATCGGTGCAGACCTAGCGCCGGGGCAAGCGTCTGCACCAGTGCCTGCCCGTCGGTCCACGGCAACGCACTCTCGCGTAAACGACGGACCTGCCAGAAGCCGACGAGCACCGGCATCAGAAAGAGCGCAACGCCTATGAGCCATGTGGCGGTGACCACTTGCGCGATCGTTACGGACCACGCACGCGCCGTACCTCGAGAGACCGAAGAAGGGCCGGACGCGGCGGCGTCTGCGCCGGCGCTCGACGGCACGGCCGAGACCCTGTCTTGTGTTCGGTGTGCAGGAGCTGTCGCCTGGGCACCGAAGCGTGAAGCGCGAAGGTGGCCTGCAGCCGGTACCGTGACCGCAACGGGCGGTAACACCGTGCCCGCACCGGGAATGGCAATCAAGGCTGTGAACGCGAGCGCGAACAGCAAGTGTCGAATCGACGCACGCGTGCGCCGGCACAGGCGCGAGAGGAAGAAGGCCACTCCAACTACGAGCGTCGCCTTCACGATCACCACCACAGCGAAGGACATCATTGGCGCTTCTCCTTCCGCGCGCGTTGAATCTCGGCGGCGAGCTCCTCGAGCTCCTTCTCGGTCCACGAGCCCTGGCGGACGAGCGACATCACCATCTGAGAGAGAGAGCCATCGAAGAAGGTCTGCACGTACCGTTGGAGCGCCGTCTTCTTCGCCTTGTCCGGAGACTCGGTGGCCGAATACACGTAGCGGACGCCATCGACGGCGTGACGCAGATAGCCCTTCTTCTCGAGCCGGGCGAGCATCACGCGGACCGATGAGCCCGACGGTGGATCGGCCAGCCGCGCCCGGACCTCTTCCGCCGTGGCGCGATTGCCCAGGGCGAACAGCGCGTTCACGATCTCGCGCTCGCGGCGTGGAAGCGCGTCGCGCGTAGCCTTGGCCATCAGCGGTTCTCAGAGTGCGACAGATGTCGCATAGTAGTGCGACACACGTCGCATGTCAACTAGTGTGCGTGTGAAAGCCGGACACTATCTAGGGGTGGTTCCGAATGAAGCCGGACACCAGGCGGAGGGTCGCCTCGTCACGCTGACCGTCAAAGTATTTGTCGATGATCCGGTGGAACACTGAATCGTCAGGCGACACGCACACGAAGAGCGTCGCGCAGGATCTGAGCTTCATGTCGTCAGGGGAGCCGAATACTTCGCTCGCCGAGCGCCCTTCGAGCCGGAGCACTGCTTCCGCGATCTCGAGTAGTCGCGGCCCGAGTACGGGGTGGGCGAGGTAGGCTTCGGCTTCCGCGACGCTCTTCACCGCGTATCGCTGAGACGTCGAACTGACGCCCAGGCCCGCGAACTGCGGGAATACGTACCACATCCAATGTGACTGCTTGCGTCCGCTCCGGATCTCGGAGAGGGCCTGCTGGTAGGAATCCTCTTGAGCGTCTACGAAGCGCGCAAGGTCGTAGGGATCGTCGGCGCTGGGTGGGTTCGCTCTTTCCATGTTCCCTGTTGCGACCTCATCGGCTAGCAGGCCATTCTTCGGCGGCAGGGGAGACGTATCGGGTTGGGAACTGCGTGCGCAAGGCCGACTCGGAGATCCCGGAAATCGTCCGCCGCGATTCATCGCATCGACTTCCGTCCATGCGTTCGAGTTGATCGAGACAGCTCGGACGTTTTGAGCCGGCGGCACACGCCGCCACGAGTCAGCGACTAGTCGAGGCGGGAGCGACAGAGTACGAGCAAGGATGATTTCCCGGCCGCAGCGCCCGCAGCTCCCAGCCCGGTAGGTCTCCCGCGCCGTTCATGGATGTGTGCATGGTCCGGCTGCCGCCTTCGCCGCTGACGCGGCTTCGGCGGGCCAAGGAAGCCGGACATTACGTACGGACACCGACGACGTACGGACGCGGCGTACTGCTAGTTACCCGTGTCGCAGGCGTCGGTGATGCAGATCGACTCGAGCGTGCGGCCCATCGGCGGCGCCTGCAGGCCAGCGGCGGTCATCAGTTTGCGAATGAGCAGTCCCGTCTCGGGATGAGCAATCGCCGACTGCACGCCGACTCGGACCAGGCCATCGGCATAGTCCACCGGCTGCCACGTGTGGACGGACAGCTTGCCGCCGCGGTTGTCGGTGTTGCCGTAGTCCCTGACGTCGAGGTTGGCGCCGTGGTCGGCGAGGATCTGCACCACTGCCGTGCTGCCCTTGTGCGCGGCGCCGTGCAGCGCGGTGCGCCCCGTGTTGGCCTGCGCGTTCACGTCCAGGCCCAGGTCGACGAGCATCTTCACCGCTTCGGTCGTGGCCGTGGGCGACCATTCAGAGGTGATCCCCTCGACCCAGCCGATTCCCGCGGCGACGTGTAACGCGGTGACGCCCAGCGTGGTCGCGATCTTCGGATCCGCGCCGCGGGCCAGTAGCAGCTTCATCAGCTCGACGTCACCGGACTGCGAGGCGCGAAAGAACGCCGTCGCGCCGTTCTCATCGAGCCACTGGTTCGTGAAGACCGTGCGTGTTTCAGTGCTGTCCTTCACGCGAGCGTTGACGGTGGCGCCTTTGTCCAGCAGGAGCTTGATGAACTCCAGGTGGTCCATGTCGCCCTTGCGGACCGGATAGTCGCCGCTCTCGATGTTGCGGTTGTCGGTCGCCAGATAGAGCGGCACCCATCCGCCCTTGTTGGCGAGGTTGGGATCGGCGCCGCGCTCGAGCAGATACGCCCCGAGCTTGTAGTAGCGATTCTGCGTCGCGACCAGCAGCGGACTCCAGCCGTACGCGGTCGTCTGATTGATGTCCGCTCCCGCCGCCAGCAGTACCTTGATCGACTCGACGTCGTTGGCGCGCGCGGCATAGACGATCGGCGTCAGGCCGCCACCATCATTGGGCGCCGGCGTTCTGCGGAAGATGCCCGCCGCCGCCGCAGCCTCATCAACCTGATCGTCGCCGGCCGCGCCAGTCGGCGTCGCACCGCCACGTCCCGCTCCACGACCACCACCTGCGGCCGCACCCCCACCGCCACCACGCCCGGCCGCCGGGTTGCCACCTTCAGTGGCGGCACGAATCTGGGCGAGATCGAGCGCGTTTCCGGCCGCGAGCGCCGCGCCCTGCGCGGCAACCGCTTTCCTTGGATCGTTGGCTTTACCCAGTGCCGGCCCGCGCCCGCGCGGGGCAGGATTCGACTTCGCCTTGATGTCGGCTCCGCGCTGAATCAGGAGCTGCACCGCAGCGGGATGGGCTTCATCCGCGGCCCACATCAACGCCGTGGTTCCCCGCGACGTCTCTTTCGCGTTCACGTCCGCGCCGTGGTCGAGCAGCACCGTCATCGCCTCGACATTGCCCGTGCGGGAGGCGATCATCAGCGGCGTTCGTCCGAGCGGGAGCTTCTCGTTGGCGTCGGCGCCCGCCTCGATCAGCGAGGCGATCATCTTCGCGTCTCCATTGACGCTCGCCAGCCACAGCGGCGTGGATCCCTCGCGATTGGCGGCCTTGGGATTGGCGCCGGCGCGAATCAGCAGCGTCGCCAGCTCCTGATCGCCACGATAGACCGCCCAGTGCAGCGCCGTCGCCCCATCGGCCTGCGGCGCGTTGACGTCGGCCTTCTGCGCCAACAGGGTGCGGACGGTGGCCGTGTCGCCGCGCATGGCCGCGTCGGCGACATCGCTCTTGCCGGCAGCCCCCGACGTAACCACGAAGGGCACGAAGATCACGAAGGCCACGAAAGCAAGAAATCGGGTTAAAGACATGCGAGTTCTCACAGCGCCTCCAGCCGTCCGGTGCTGTCGCCGATCGACTCCTGGTGAATGTCGAACTTGTCGAGCACGCTCAGGAGCAGATTTCCCGTCGGCACGGTCTTGGTCGGGTAGGCCAGGTGACGCCGGCCTTTGAGCTTGCCGTTCAACCCACCGATGAGCACGTGCGGCACGTCGTAGTGCACGTGCTGATTGGAGTTCCCCATGTTACTGCCGTAGAGCACCATCGAATGATCGAGCAGCGTGCCGTCGCCGTCATTGGTCTTGGCGAGCTTGTCGACCAGGTGCGCCAGCATCTTGATGTGGTACTGGTTGATCTTCGCGAGCTCGGCGATTTGCCGCGGATTCTCGCCATGATGCGACACGCCGTGGAAGCCGGCCGTGGGCGACGCGCTCTCCGGGTAAGTGCGGCCCGTGAGGTCGCGCGCGAACAGCAGCGTGCCCACGCGGGTGATGTCGGCCTGGAAGGCCAGCGCCAGCAGGTCGAACTGCAGCTTGATGTGCTCGTCGAAGGACTGCGGCACGCCGACCGGCACCGCCATGTTTTCCGGCGCCACCGTTGACGCCTTCATCGCAATCTGCAGCCGCCGCTCGATCTCCCGGACGTTCTGGGTATAGGCGTCGAGCCGCTCGCGATCGGAGGCGCTGACCTGGCCTCGCATGCGAGACAGGCTGCCCGTGAGCGAGTCGAGGATGCTCTGGTCGCGCTTCCGTCGCGCGGCGCGCTGCTCGGACGAGCTGCCGTCACCGAACATCCGCTCGAACACCACCTGCGGGTTCAGCTCCATCGGCAGGGGCGAGGTTGGCGACGACCACGAGATCGTGTTCGTGTAGGTGCAGCTGTATCCCTCGCCGCAGTTGCTCGAGCTCGCGCCCGGGTCCTCGACCGCCAGCTGCATGGACGGCATGAGCGACTCTTTGCCGATCGTTTGCGCGATGATCTGATCGATCGTCGTGCCGTTGAAGACGTCCGCGCCGGCGGTCTTCTTCGGCTTGTTCGCGCAGAGGAACGCGGACGCCACCCAGTGATCGGCGCCGGTCACGCCCGGAGGCGGCTCCGCCGAGCGGGAGTGCAGACCGCTCAGAATCACGGTCTTATCCACAAACGGCTCGAGCGGTTTGAAGTTGAAGGGCAGTTCAGCGGGCAGCGCGCCTTCAGCCGCAGGCACCCAGTAGCCAGGCGCCATCCCGTGCGGCACGAAGCAGCCGACGAATCGGGGCTTCGGCGTGGCTGCGGTTTGCGCCAACGCCGTCGCCACGGGAACCATCGCATCGAGCAGCGGCAGCGCCAGCGTCGCGCCGGCGCTGCGAAGAATCGTCCGCCGGGAAATGTGCTTCTTGGTCAGAAACATAGTCAGTGACTCTCCCTGTCAGCGAGCCGTTCGGCGCTCAGTACTGTCGCCGGCCTTCATGTTCATTTGAAATGCCTGGCTCTTGACGATGCCCAGGATGATGGACGAGAAGCGATACTGGCTGGCCTCCGCGTCCCGGACGATCGATCGAACCAGCGGCATGTCCCCGTGCTCGACGCCGCGGCCGAGCGCATAGGTCAGGAGCTTCTCGACGACGACGCGGGCGAATTGACCCTGATAGCGAACGAGCATCTCGCGCAGGCTGCCGACGCCGTCGAGCTTCGTCCCGTCAACCAGCTGGCCGGTCGCGTCGATGGGCTGGCCTTCGTCGAGTGTGCGCCACGCGCCAACCGCGTCGAAGTTCTCGAGCGCGAGCCCCATTGGCTCGAAGCTCTTATGACACGTCGCGCACGCCACCGCCGTGTGATGTGTATCCAGAATCTGCCGCATCGTCGGCACCTTCAAGTTGCCCGCCGTGTCCGCAGGCGGCACCTTGAGTGAGGTGTCGACGCCCGGTGGCGGCTGCGGCGGCTCGATGCCCAGGAAGGTCGTCAGGAACCACTTGCCCCGGATCACCGGAGAGGTGCGGGCCGCGGACGAGGTCGCGGTGAGCATCGCGCCTTTGCCGAGCAGGCCGCGCCGCATGCCGAGCGTGGGCGGCAGCGTGACGCGGCGGAACTGCGGGCCATAGACGTTCGGCACGCCATAGTGCTTGGCGAGACGCTCGTTCACGAACGTGTAGTCGGCGGTCAGCAGATCCAGCACGCTGCGATCTTCGTTGACGACGCTGGCGAAGAAGAGCTCCACCTCGCGCTCGAACGCGCTGCGCAGGTTGTCGTCGAAGTCCGGGAAGATGTTCACGACCGGCTCGCTCGTCTTCAATGAGCGCACACCCAGCCACTGGCCGGTGAAGTTCGCGATCAGATCCTCGGCGCGGGGATCCTTGAGCATCCGCCGTACTTGCTGCTCCAGCACCGCCGGATTTCGCAGCTTGCCCTGCGCCGCGAGGTCGATCAGTTCATCATCCGGGATGCTGCTCCAGAAGAAGAACGACAGCCGCGACGCCAGCGCGACGTCGCTCACGCGGTAGCTCCTGCCTGCCGCCAGACCCGCGGGCTCGGCTTCGCCGCGATACACGAACTCGGGATCGGCCAGGATCCGCTGCAAGGCGGCTTCGATGCCGTCTTCGAAGGTCCCTTCTTCATTGCGGCCGGCGCGGTAGAACGCCATCAGCGCGTCCACGTCCGCAGGACTCGCTGGCCGGCGGAACGCGTGCCTGGCCAAGGTGGACACGATCGTGCGCGCGCAGCGATCCTCCGCGCGAGGGGTCGCTCCCTGGACGGGGTTGCACACGAAGATCTTGCGGCGGGAAGCGGTGTCGCTCGCGCCCTTCGCGTCGAACGGACCCTCGATGGTGACCTGGCCCACGTGCGGATAGAACTGGAAGCCCGGTATCTCACCCGGCGTGTTCATCGTCCGCTGGAACGGCCGGTTCAACTCGGTGCCCGGCAGGTCGTTGGTCGCGATGAACGTCACGCCCACGGTGTGCAGGCCCGCCTTCACCGGAATGCGAGGCGTGGCGCGGCCGTTTCCGGTGGTGCTCTTGATTTCCTTGTCCCAGTCGAACAGCTTCACTCGCTCGCCGTCGACGGTGACCTCGAGCTGCTCACCCGTGATCTGGCCGAGGACCGCGGTGAAGTACCCGGTCACGCCCTTGACCTTGAAGGTGTAGTCGCCGTCGGCGGGAAACTGGTGCTTGATCAGAATGCCACCGCGGGTGCCGAACGGCAGACCGTCGATGTGATAGTTCTGCGCGGTGTCCGCCGGCACGTCGAAGACTTCCTGCTTCGGCGAGCTCACGTCGCCGATCGCCAGGCGGCTGATCTTTCCGGCCGCCGACAGGTACGCCTCCATCAACGCCGGGGACATCGTCAGCGCACCGGCGATGTTGTCGAACCCGCGTGTCGAGTCGTCTGAAGGCAGGAACTTCGTGGCGTCCACTTCGAGCGCCAGCAGGTCGCGGATGGCGTTGGCGTATTCAGTACGGTTCAGCCGATGGAGCCCCGGCGGCGGCAGGTGCGTGACGGCCGTGCGATCGATCGCGCCCTCCATCCCGCGGATCAGCGATTCCATGGTCGCCGGATCGGGTCGGGGCATGCTGGCCGGGGGCATCTGGCCCGCCCGCAGCTTGCGGATGATCCGTTCGCCGAGCTCCGCGTGATCCCCAAGGTGGCCGAGGTCCAGTTGATCCTGGTCCAGCACCAGGCCGCCGGTCTTCAGACGGGCGTTGTGACACGTCACGCAATACTTGTCCACGAGCGCGCGCTGAGCGGCCATGTCCGAAGCGGAGGCGGGCGGCGCGGCCTGGCTGACGAGGGCCGCTGGCCTGGATGGCGCCTGAGAGACCGGGCTCGATCCTCGCGGGGCAGGCTGCGTACTCTGGCCGCTCTTCGACGTGCTCGGGCCGGGTCCGGGCGCTGTCGCGGGGCCCGACTGAGCGGCGACAAGGGCCGCCCACAGGGCGAATGCACCACCGCCGACGAGAAGTCTCGTGTTCACTGATCCCCCTGGACCTTGATGTACGCGGGTCGCCCAATCATGTCAAGGGCTCTGCGACCCGTGGTTAAGACTTTGTTAAAGGCCCTCAGTGTTACACGAACTCGCGTTCCGCGAGCGCCGCGTACGCCAGCGGCTGCCGCAGGAGCTCGTCCGGGCTCCGCGAACCGGAGAACGCTTCGTAGACTGCGCCGGCGAGGCCGATCGAGCTGGCCGTCAGCGTCAGCGCTCCGCCGGAAGTCAGCGCATCGGCAGCGGCGACCCCTCCTGCCATCACTGCGGCGAGCGTGCCGAACCCGATGCGCTTCCAGCGATGCTCCTCCATGCGAGCGGTAATCTCCGCCTTTTGACCGGCCAGCCCTTCGAGAACGCGCTCGATCTTTTCTGCTCGCAGTTCCGGGTCTTCGATTGTTGCCACGGCAACGATCTCCAGCTCGATGCTCGTGCGGAACCGCCGCAGGAGGTCGGCATGCCGATTCTTGAACTCCGCGATCTCAGGCGGGCGGATGATCCCGGCCGGTCCAGGCAGGATCTCGCGAAGCAGAGTCGTTCGGAGCGCCTCGGTTCGAGCCACCAGACCCGCGGTGCCGTCGTTCGGCGCGCCGTGGCCCCTGACCTGCTCGAACGCAGCCAGGCACTCGCGACGGTCGGTGATCGGAGCGGTCGGAAGAGCCGATGCGCGGCACAGGATCGCGGCAAGGTAGGCCATCAACAGGTTCGCCGTCTGCTCCTCGACGTCGAACCAACGCGCCCATTCAGGCCCTGCCACTACTTGCGCCAAGCCACGCTGAACGAGAGCCTCCGCGAGCCCCGTCCCGGTCTTGTCGGTGTGGATCCGTGACGTCACGCGCTCCGACAATGGAGCGCCGGTGACGAGCGTGGGGTGCCTGTCCACGAATTCGAGGAAGGCCGGGTAGTAGTTGTTCTTCGCGCCGGAGTTCCAGATGTTTTGGTCGGGTGTCATCGTTTCGAGCAGTTGGCACTCGATCAAGCTGGCCGTGTAGGGCCGCAGGAACTGCGGGTCGTCCAGGTATTCGGCGGGGACAATCGTGGCGACGGAATCCCAGTACAGCAGGACGCGCGCGAACCACTCACCTCGTGGGACCCGGATCGACGGAAAGTACAGAACACGGTTGGTCATGTCGTCACGGCGCGGGGCTGATTGTCTCTGCGCGGGTGCCGCAGAGCAAGGTGATGCCGGCGTGGAACGGCAGGGCTCAGCTGCATCAGGTATCGTTAGCCGGATCGCGCTCCTGATCACGGTCGACGGTATTGCCGCCGGCATGCGGAGCACCGGGTAGGTGTCCGTTCCTATACAGCCACCGCTCTCCACGCTGTATATGCTTGCCGTCAAGGGCCAGAGGCTCCGTGGTGTCTGCGTGTTGACGATCCTGTGGACGCCCGTGACGGTCAGCAAGGGAGAAGCGATGACGTTGGTGTTCAAACTCGGCATGCTCGGCGTGGTAGCTCTATGTCTGTCCGCGTGTAGTAGTCCTGCCACCGAGGCGCCGCCGGCGCCGGCGGCCGCACCCGCCGCGGTCGAACCCACCGCGCCCACGACGGCGACGCTGAACGTCAGCATCAATGAGGTGATGGTCGCGCTCATCGATCACGCCGGGCACAACCTGTGGGATGTCGAGCAGGCCGGCAAGGCCCCGAAGACCGACGCAGATTGGAAGAACGTGTCGGAGCACGCGGTGCAGATTGCCGCCGCAGGCCCTGCAATCACCGTGGGCGGCGCGGGTCCGCGCGACGCGGAGTGGGTGAAGACGCCGTCGTGGCACATGTACGCGCAACGGATGTCGGACGCTGGCCTCGCCGCGGTGAAGGCCGCCAATACCAAGAACCTGCCGGCGCTCGTCGTCGCCAACGGTCAACTCGTCGAATCGTGCGAGTCGTGCCACAAGGAATTCAAACCGGATCTGCCAACCGAGGGAATCGTGCACGCGCACAAGCACTAGAGACCGGTGTGCCCGATTGAACAGCCCGCGGTCTTGCTGGGTCGTACGCTGAGGATCATGCGACTTCAAAGCATCAAGATGACGCTCGCCGCGGTATGGGTAGTGGTCGCGATCATCGTCGGCATCGTCGCCGGCGTGACATCGTCTGGCGGGCTGCTCGCTCTTGTCGCTCTCGGGCTGCTGCCTCCACTCGCGATGCTGCTCTTGTGGAACGATCCTGATCAGACCATGAGCGAGAGCATCAGCAAGGCACGCCGGTAGAGAGCGGCTAGCGGGTCAGAACACGGGTGACGCCGTGAGCGACACCACTGGCTGACGGCGTCTCACCATCGCCCGTTCGAGTTCGTCTGTCTCGAGAATCAGAAGTTCAACGGCGCTGCCATCAAGTAGGCCTCGATGCGGCGGCACGCCGGGGTCCGCGTCTACCCGACGTGCACGCGCGGGCGGCGTTGCGGATCGGGTTCGAACTGGCGCAGGACCTCTCGGGTCACCGGCGCCGTGTCGCCTTCGCCGAGGGCGAGGAACTTCAAGACATACGACAGCGGGTTGCCCTCGGTCCACCCGAAGTAGACGTGAGGAATCTTGCCGGTCTGATCCCGGATGTAGATCAGCAGCGCGGCGATGGCGTTGGGAATCGCCGGGCTCTTGGCTCTCAGCACGCGGTGCCCGCCCACTTCGACGCCCTGAATCTTGAGCACTTCGCTGAACTCCGATGCGTCTCCGAGCTGCACCTCGAGGAAGAGCACGGGATCGTCCGGCGGCACGTGATGTGAGTCGCTGGCTTCGCGCAGCTTGTCTTCGTACTCAGAAACCAGTCCGGAGCCAGGGCGGTTGGCGATGATGCGAATCGCCGGGCCGCGACTCGCGGCTTCCGCGATGTAGGCGAGCGCGGTCTCGTCGGGCTCGAATCCGCGCACGCGAAGCTCCGTCGAGCGGAGCGTGCGCGACACCAGCGAGGAGACGACGATCGCGGCGATGAAAATCGACGCCAGCTTGATCCCCTCGGGCCGCTCGATCATGTTGGTCACGCTCGTGTACACGAACACGGCAGTGATCGCCAGGTAGGGAATCCAGCCACGTTTGAGGCGCCAGGTGACGATGGCGATCGCCAGCGCGCCGGAGCTCATGAGGACCAGCACCCCGGTCGCATACGCGCCTCCCTGCGCCTCGACGCTGGCGCTGAACGCGATGCTGATCACGATGCCAATGCCGGTGATGATCGCCACGAGCGGACGGGTCGCCCTGGCCCACTCGGGCGCCATGCCGTAGCGAGGGAGGTACTTCGGGACCAGCGTCAGCAGGCCGGCCAGGGCCGACGACCCGGCGAACCACAGGATCACGATGGTCGCGAGGTCGTAGACGGTGCCGAAGGTGGTGCCGAGTAGCTCGTGCGCGAGGTAGGCCAATGCCCGGCCGTCGGCCGCATGTCCTGGCTGAAAGGCCTCGGCGGGAATGAGCATCACCGTCACCAGGCTGCTCGCCATCAGCATCACGCTCATGATGAGCGCCGCGGTGAGGAGCAGCTTCTTCGTGTTCCGGATGCGTCCCTCCGGCGCCGCTTCGGTGTCGGTCTCGTCTCCGCGAACCAGCGGCATCACGGCGATTCCGGTCTCGAACCCTGAGAGGCCAAGCGCCAGCTTCGGAAACAGCACGAGCGCCATCACCACCATCATCGCCGGATGCGCGTGCTGCGCGAACAGCGAGGCCTTCCACTGCGACACCACGCTGGGGTCCCGCACGATCTCTCGAACAGCGGCGGCGATGACCACGAGGTTGAGCGTGATGTAGACGATCACGATGCCCACGGCCAGCGAGATGGCCTCTCTGAAGCCTTTGAGAAACACGCCGCCCAGGACGAGCAGGAGCACGATCGTCAGCACGAGCGGATGATTCATCCACGGCGGCGCCAGCGGGTTCTGAATCAGATGCGCGGCGGCGTCAGCGGCCGAGAGGGTGATCGTGATCACGAACCCGGTCGCGGCGAAGCCCAGGAGACACAGGACCACCGCCTTGCCCTTCCACCGCGGAAACAGCTTCTCGAGAATGAGGATGCTGCCCTGGCCGTACGGACTCAGGTCCGCCACGCGGCTGTACATCGGGAATGCGCCCAGGAGCGTGAGGCCCACGAGGACCAGCGTGGCGAGCGGCGACAGCGCGCCGGCGGCGACAAACGCGATGCTGGGCTGGTAGGCCAGCGTCGAGAAGTAGTCGACGCCGGTCAGGCACATCACCTTCCACCACGCGTCGGTGTGATGGGCGGCGGGCGCACCGGAGCTGTCCGGATCGGTGTGCCCGGCGTAGAACCAGCGGGTCAGCCGGGGTTTGAGTGCGGCGCTGCCTCGAACCGTCGCAGCCGCCAGCTCCAAGGGGACGGAAAGCCGGGCCAATGTGTCGTGGTGAATCCGAGCCTTGAAGTATGCACGGGATCCCCACCCCTGTCTAATGGACGGGGTGCACCTGTTATTGTTTAGATACGATCCGGGGGGAAGGAGAACACTGCCGATGTCAAACGGGGCCACCGTCGCCAACCAGAAACAGATCCTGGCGAATCAGAAGAAGATTCTCGCCAATCAGAAGAAGCTCGCAGCGAACCAGAAAACGATCCTCGCGAACCAGAAGAAGATCCTGGCCAAAGTGTCCTGAGGCCCGGGTCCGGCTCGAGTCGGACACTACGCGATTCGCGGTTTACTCAGGTATCCAGATCTTCGACCCGCCGGCGCCGGCGAGGGTCAGCATCAGCTCGTTGAGCCGCTTGACGAAGGCGGCGGGGTCTTCGAGCTGACCGCCCTCGGCGAGCGTCGCCTGATCGAAGAGGATCTGGCTCCAGTCCGCGAACCGGACCTCGTCGGTCTCCTTCGTCAGGCGCTGCACGATCGGGTGGCGCGGGTTGATCTCGAGCACCGGCCGCGAGGTCGGCACCGGCTGGCCGGCGGCTTTCAGCATGCGCTCGAGGTGCGTGCTCATGCCGTGCTCGTCGCTCACCAGGCACGCCGGCGAGTCGGTCAGACGATGGGTCACGCGCACCGCGCTGGCCCGTTCCGTGAGCGCGTGCTGCATCCGCTCGAGCAGCGTCTTGTATTCGTCCGCCGGCGGTGGCTCCTCCTTCGCGGCCTCCCCGTCGCCCAGCTTGCCGAGGTCGAGCCCGCCCTTGGTCACCGACCGCAGCGGCTTCCCCTCGAACTCCGTGACGCCGGAAACGACCCACTCGTCCACCCGGTCGTACATCACGAGCACTTCGACGCCGAGCTTCCGGAAGATCTCCAGATGGGGACTGTTCTTCGCCGCCGAGAACCCATCGGCGGTGATGTAGTAGATCGCCTCCTGGCCGTCCTTCATCCGGCTGATGTACTGGGCGAGCGACACATCCTGCGTCTCGACGTCCTGCCGGGTTGACGCGAAGCGCAGCAGCTTCGCGATCCGATCCCGGTTGGCCATGTCGTCGGCCGCGCCTTCCTTGAGCACACGGCCAAACGCGCTCCAGAAAGTGGCGTACTTCTCGGCATGGTGCTCGGCCAGATCGTCGAGCAGGCTGAGCACGCGTCTGACCGACGCGGTGCGGATCGTCTGGACGTCGCTCGACTGCTGCAGGATCTCGCGTGAGACGTTGAGCGGCAGGTCGCTCGAGTCGATCACCCCTCGCACGAAGCGCAGGTAGCCCGGCATCAGCTGCTCGGCGTCGTCCATGATGAAGACGCGCCGCACGTACAGCTTGATGCCGCGTCGATGATCGCGGTCGAACAGGTCGAACGGCGCACGCTGCGGGATGAAGAGGAGTTGTGTGAACTCCTGGCGGCCTTCCACTTTCGCGTGCGTGTAGGCGAGCGGCGGCTCGAAGTCGTGCGCCACGTGCTTGTAGAACTCGTGGTACTGCTCTTCGGTGATCTCCGTTTTCGGCCTCGCCCACAACGCCGACGCCTGGTTGATCTGCTCGTCCTCCTCGGTTGGCCGCTGCGCCTTGGCCGCGGCGTCCCATTGCTCCTTCTTCATGAGAATGGGGGACGTGATGTGGTCGGAGTACTTGCGCAGGATCTCGCGCAGCCTGGAGCCCGAGAGCAGCTCGTCCTCTCCGGGTCGCAGGTGCAGGATGACGTCGGTGCCGCGTGTGTCCTTGTCTACCGTCTCGACGGTGTACTCGCCCTCGCCGGTGCTCTCCCAGCGGGTGCCGTGTTCGGCGGTGAGGCCGGCGCGCCGCGTGACGAGCGTCACGCGATCCGCCACGATGAAGGCGGAGTAGAAGCCGACGCCGAACTGGCCGATCAGGTGCGCGTCCTTGGCGCGGTCCGTCGTCAGCGTCGCAAAGAACTCGCGCGTGCCCGATTTGGCAATCGTGCCGATGTGGTCGATGACCTCCTGCCGCGACATGCCGATGCCGTTGTCGGACACCGTGATGGCTCGCGCCGCGGCGTCGTAGCTGACGCGAATCTTCGGATCGGCGTCGCTCTCGTACAGCGCCGGGTCCGTCATCGCCTCGAACCTCAGCTTGTCGCCCGCGTCGGAGGCATTCGACACCAGCTCCCGCAGGAAGATCTCCTTGTTGCCGTACAAGGAGTGGACCATCAGATGGAGCAGCTGGGTGACCTCGGCCTGGAAGCCAAGGGTTTCGCGGGTCGTCTCGCTCATAGGCACGATCCGATCTTGTAGCACGGAACGCCGTGTTCTGCTGCGTCGCGGCGAACGAGATACCGCTCACGAAACCACGGCGGCACGAAGACACGGAGAGCTCCTGGCTTGAATGCCGGCGGCCTGAACCTCGAGCTCGTCGGCACCGCGCCCACGCCGTAACCCTACACTGGTAGCGGCGGGTCTTCAGACCCGCCGTCCGCAGCGCGTTCATGGCCTGCAGGCGGGTCTAAAGACCCGCCTCTACACGTACTACACGTATCTACACGTACGGGCCTGGCTAGTCCGGATCGAGTCGGAATGGCAGGACGTTCGATCGATTCGCGAGGTTGTGCGGTCCCTTGAAGTAGGGGACCGGGGCCTCTGCCCAGAAGTAGAAGCCGTCGACACACGTCAGGAACCCTTCTTCGGTCAACGTCTCGAGCGCGTCGTGCGCGGCCAGTCGATTGAGAGACCAGCGGGCCATCGTCTGCGCTCTCGTCAGTACGATGCCGGGATGATTGCGGAATTCGCGCAGGATGCTGGCGAGCACGACGGAATGGTGCATCGGTCCTCCACGGTTGGGCTCAACGCACCATGCGATGCGCGCCCTTCGGTGGGAGCAAAATGCGCGCCGGGTTTCGCAGGTCTCAATTCGCGCCAAGAAAACGGGATTCGACGAATCCGTCCGTCGCGATCAGGGCGAACCATGCACGCGCTGTAGGTTTTTCAAGCGACAGGCGGGTCTGAAGACCCGCCTCTACGTGACAGGTCAAGGCTTCGGGATATCGACCGCGATCCACACCGCCGGCACGTTGCCGGTGCTCTCCCCCCAGTGCGTGGTGGCGCGTCCTTCGGCAAATCCTTCGCCGGCATTCGCGACGACATCCGGCTTGCCTTCCTGGCGATACGTCATCTGTCCCTGCAGGAGATACGTGATCGCCGGACGATCCACATGATTGTGCAGCGCCTGGACGCCTCCCGGCTGCAGCGTGATCTTGCGCATCCGCAGCGGCCGTCCCTTGGTGGATTCGAGCTCACTGGACAAGTCGAGCGAGCGCAGGAGCTCTTCGCTCTGCCCGGTGGTTTGTGTCGGTGCGCTTCGCTGGCCGGCGGCGTAGCCAGCCATGAAGACGAGCGTGAGCGTGGCGATTCCGGCAATCGTCGTTCCGCGGGTGATCATGCCGTGTTCCTCCCCTTATTTGGCCGTGCTGGGATGGCCGTTCTCAACTGTGCCAGAGTATCTGCTGGATGATCCGCAAAGCGAGAACAGGAAACTCCTGGCCTCCTGATCTCCTGTCAGCCATGGACTAGAATCAAGGCCGCAATCGAATGGCTGCAGACCCAAAGGAGCTTCGATGAAGACGCTGACGTTGACTGGGCTGGTGACACTCGCGTGGTCGATCGGACTCTCGGCGCAGCCGCCGCCGCAGGGACCTCCAGCGCCGCCGTGCGTCGCGGGCGATGCGCAGTTCGTCTGCGGTCAGCAGGCGCCGGAGGATCTGGTCGTGCTGCCTGGATCGCAGTGGGTCGTGGCCTCGGCGTTCTCCGGAACCGGAGGCGTCTACCTGATCCGCGTCAGCGACAGGACGTCCACTGTTGGCTACCCGGGCGCGAATCCCAAGGAGCGACTGGACGCCAAGACCTACAACACCTGTCCCGGCGCGCCCGATGCCGCTGCGAAGGCGAAGTTCCAGACGCACGGTCTCTATCTGCAGGAGGGCCGCAACTCCGTGCACAAGCTCTTCGTCGTCGCGCACGGCAGCCGGGAGTCGGTTGAGGTGTTCGAGGTCGATGCGCGTCCGCAGACGCCGGTGCTCACCTGGATCGGGTGCGCCGTGGCGCCCGAGCCGATCGGCTTGAATTCGGTGAGAGGACTGCCGGACGGCGGTTTCATCGCCACCAACTTCCTGGCGCGCGGCGCCGCCAATGGCATGAAGGCCATGCAGTCGGGCGAGAAGAACGGCGAGTTGTGGGAATGGCACACGGCGAGCGGCTGGCAGAAAGTGCCGGGCAGCGAAGCGGCGGGTGCGAACGGGCTCGAGATCTCCGACGACGGCAAGTGGTTCTACGTCGCGGCGTGGGGAAGCCAGTCGTTCTTCCGGCTGTCGCGCGGGGAGACGCCGGCCAAGCGCGACGAAGTGCCGCTGGGTTTTCGCGTTGACAACATCCGGTGGGCACGCGATGGGTCGATCCTCGCCGCCGGCCAGGAGATCGCGCCCGGTGGGATGACGACCCGCGTGGTGAAGATCGATCCGAAGACGCTCCGCGTGCGCGAGGTCGTTCGCAGTCCCGGCAACGCCGCGTTCACGGCCGGCACCGTGGCCGTGGAGATCGGCAATCAATTCTGGGTCGGCACGTTCCGCGGCGACCGGATCGCGATCTTTCCAGCGGCAAAGTAGCGACGCAGGTACGCCATGAGCCTGACCCGACTGCTTCGGATTGCCGCCTTCGCCACGGTACTCCTGGTCGTGACTGGGGCGACGGCTGGCGCACAGGAGATCGATTTCACGGGGGCGTGGTCACCCATCTATCACGAAGACGGTCCGGAGCGTCTTCCCGGGCCAGAACTGGCCGACTACCTTGGGCTTCCGATCAACGAGGCCGCGCGGCTGCGAGCCGACAGCTACGATGCCGATCGCATCTCGGCCGTCAGCGAATACCAGTGCCGGCAGCACGCGGCCGACTACGGCGACCGCGGCCTCGCGAACATGCGGATCACGACCGACTACGACACCGTGTCACAGCGAATGTCGGTCCTCCACACCAGAATCAATTTTCACGACGCCGAGCGCACCGTGTATCTCGATGGTCGTGCGCACCCGCCCGCGGAGGCACCCCACAGCTGGAGCGGCTTCTCGACCGGAGTCTGGATCGGCAACATGCTCAGGGTTCGGACGACGCACCTCAAGGCCTACTACATCCGCCGGAACGGTGTGCCGAGCAGTGACCAGCGCACCCTCACCGAGTACTGGGTCCGTCACGGGGACATTCTGACCGTCGTGTCGATCACCGACGACCCGGTGTTCCTGACCGAGCGTCTGGTGCGAAGCCAGTCGTGGGGCCTCGATCCAGGACAGCGGCTGGGCTCGAACTGGTGCGACTACGGAGCGGAGCTGCCGCTCGGTGAGGGCGTCGTACCTCACTGGCTGCCGGGCACCAATCCGTACCTGAAGGAGTTCTCCGTGTGGTACGGCATCCCGTTCGAGGCCACCCGGGGCGGGTCGGACACGATGTACCCCGAGTACCGTCAGCAGCTGAAGCAGACCTTCTCCACGCTCGACCGGTGCACGAGGTACTGCGCCTGCTTCAACGCGAACGCCGGCTGTAACCTGCGCTGAGGAAACGCATGCGGCACTTCCTGATCGCGGCGGCGATCGCGCTGGTCACGCCGCAGAGCCTCGCCGCGCAACAGCGCCTCGTCACGCGGCTGAGCGTGCTGCCCGTCCAGGGCAATGTCTCCATGATCTCGGGCGCCGGAGTGAACATCACGGTTCACGTCGGCAAGTACGGAGTCTTGCTCGTGGACACACCGCAGCCCGACAGGGTCGCGCAGGTGATGGAGGAAATCCGAAAGCTTTCGAGCTCGCCCATTCGCTACATCATCAACACGAGTGTCGACCCCGAACACCTGGCCGGCAACGCCGCGCTGGTGAACCCCGTCGGCGGGCGAGGCGCGCGCGGGGCCCCGTTTGGCTTCGTCGGCCTCGGGCGTCCGTCGATTGTGGCGCACGAGAACGTACTGAATCGTCTGGCCAGTCCTCCGGCGGGCGCATCACAGGGACCTGAGGCATTGCCGACCACGACGTACTTCCAGCCGTCGATGGATTTCTCCAATGGCGAGGCGATCGTCCTGTACCACCAGCCGGCCGCGCACACAGACGGCGATACCGTGGTGCTGTTCCGTGGCTCGGATGTGATCAGCACCGGAGCGATCTTCACGCCAGGCCGATACCCGGTCATCGACATCGGGAAGGGTGGCAGCGTTCAGGGCCTGGTTGCGGCGCTCAACACCATCCTGGTGCTGGCCGTGCCCGAAGGGTTCGCCTCCGGAGGAACGCGGATCATTCCCGGGCGCGGACGGATCTGTGAAGAGACCGACGTCGCTGAGTTTCGCGACATGGTGGTGATCATTCGGGATCGTGTGCAGGACCTCATCACCAAGGCGTTGACGCTGGAACAGATCAAGGCGGCAAAGCCGTCGCGCGACTACGACGCCGAGTACGGTGCCGGTGCCGCCGACGCTGACCGGTTCGTGGAGACGATCTATCGCAGCCTCACGCAACCTGCTCGAGGACGGTCGTGACTGGCGCGGTTCGTGGCGTCCTGGTGCTGACGGCTCTGTGTGCTGGCGCCGCGCCCGTGTTCGCGCAACCACCTCGAGGTCGCGGCGGACGGGGAGCGCCACCCCCCACCGCTCGAGCGGCGGCGCCGGTGGACTTCACGGGCAACTGGGTGTCGGTCGTCAGCGAGGACTGGCGGTGGCGCATGATCACGCCGCCCAAGGGCGACTACGCCAACATTCCGCTGAACGCGAGTGGACGGAAAGTGGCCGACACGTGGGATCCGGCGAAGGACGAAGCGGCGGCCGAACAGTGCAGGGCGTATGCAGCGCCGGCGATCATGCGCGAGCCGACACGCCTGCGCATTTCCTGGAGCGACGACTACACCCTGAAGATCGAAACCGACGCCGGCCAGCAGACGCGCGTGTTTCGTTTCGCGCGCCCTGAGGGATCGCCGGCGGCTCCGTCCGCCGCGTCAGCGAGTCAGCGGTCGTGGCAGGGAGTGTCGGTGGCCCGTTGGGAGCCGCCGCCGCAAGGCGCGCGAGGATTGGGACTGGGCCTGGCGCCTCGCGCCGGCACACAAGGGCGATCGCTCGAAGCGGTAACCGATCAGATTCGTCCGGGCTACCTGCGCAAGAACGGCGTCCCGTTCAGCGAGAACGCCGTGGTCACGGAGTACTACGACCTGTTTGCGGAACCAGACGGTCCAGACTGGTTCGTAGTGACGACGATCGTCAGGGATCCGATGTACCTGGGCGATGCATGGGTGACGACAAGCCACTTCAAGAAAGAGCCTGACGGCTCGAAGTGGAGCCCGACACCGTGTCAGGCTCGATAGCGATTGGCCGCGGCGCTCGTCCTTGTCCTTCCGGGCTGCGCCGCCCGTTCAGGTCCGGATTCTCGACCGCGGCCCTGCGGCTGGTCCTCGAGCCGCCGGTGTGCTCATCGATCTCTCGTTCGGCGCAGCGCAGTCGCTCGGTTTCATCCGGACCGGCCGCACGCGCGTCCGGCTCGAGGTGCTACGCTGGGGAACGTCTTGACCTGATCTGAGTCAACGCCCAACTCCCAACCCGATCCTCAGCCAACTCCCAAACGCTCCTCGGCCGGTGCCGGGCATCTCACTCCGCGAAGCTCTCGGCACGCCGAAAAGCACTCGGACGGCTACCCACGACCGCGCGACGCTCGGGTCGCGTGCGCTCTCGCGCACGCTCAACCTCGCTGACCTCGCAGGCGATGCGAGCCGCGGGGGAGGAGCGATAGCGTCAGGCCCTCGCGACGGCGGAGCGGCGACGGACCGGAAGACGGGCGCCGGAGAGTCCGTTGGCCGGGCGCAGCGACCCGCCGCGCTCCAGGACGCATCCTCTCTGGCGCCGCGGGCCGAAGCGCGCAGGGCCGGAGTTGGGAGTTGGCTCAGGATCGGGTTGGGAGTTGACCAGGCGCGACGTGCTAGAGAAGCTCGCGAAGCCGCGCGTAGCCGGATCGGCTGATTGGCAGCTCGGTGCCGTCCGTCAGTACCGCGGTTCGGCTCTCCGTGATCGACAGCTCGATCTTCGCCAGACGCGCGATGTTCAACAGATAGCGGCGATGGATGCGCACGAAGCGGCGCGGATCGAGCAGCTGCTCGAGGCTCGTGAGCGTCTGCTCCTTCAGATGGCTCCGGCCGGCAGCTTTGACTGCGACGTAATCGTCCTGTGACTCGATGTAGTCGATCGTGTCCACCGGGATGACGTGCACGTCGGTCCGGTCCCTGGTCAGAATCCGGTCGAGCGGCGTTCGCCCCGCCTGCGCCGCGGAGACGACGGCCCGCATCGACGGACGCTCGCGCGCGGCGATGCGGGTCCGCGCGCGTGCCAGCGCGTCGGCGAGGCGATCGGCGCCGAACGGCTTCAGCAGATAGTCCACCGCGTGGACCTCGAAGGCGCGAATCGCGAAGCGGTCGTAGGCGGTCACGAAGATGACCGGGATGTCCGAGCCGATGAGATCGAGCACATCGAAGCCATCCAGCTTCGGCATCTGCACGTCGAGCAGCAGCAGGTCCGGCTGTCGCTCGATGACCGTCTTGACGGCCTCGAAGCCGTTCACGCACTCCGCGACGATCTCGATGTCCTCGTGCGCCGCGAGCAGCTCGCGGAGGACGCTTCGCGCCAGCGCCTCATCGTCCACGATGACGACGTGAATCGGCTCAGGCAATGGACTCGACACTCGATCGCGCAGCCGTGACCGCGGGCAGGCGGACTTCGACGCGAAAGCGCCCTTCGTGTTCGGCGGCCTGAACCGCGTCGTAGGCGCCGAACTGGGTGACGAGGCGACGCTTCAGCAGCTCGAGCCCGAGCCCCACGCCGCGCGTGCGCGCACGTTCAGGATCGCAGGGGTTCTCGAAGGTGATGGTCAGGGTCGATTCCGTGCGGCGAGCCGTCATGTGAATCGTGCCGCCCTCGACGATTTGGGCCACGCCGTGGACCACCGCGTTCTCGACGAGCGGCTGGAGCAGCAGCGGCGGGACCAGGCACTCGGCTGCGTGCGGGTCCATGTCGCGGGTCACGTGAAGGCGCGGGCCCAGCCGGACCTGTTCGATCGCCAGAAAGCGCTCGACGAGCGCGAACTCGTCACCGAGCGAGATGCTGGTGTTCGATCCCAGTCGCAGCGTGTCGCGGAGGAAGTCGGCAAGAAGGAGGCACATCCGCCGCGCGGCGGCGGGGTTCGTGGTCGTCAGGGCGCTGATCGAGTGGAGGCTGTTGAAGATGAAGTGCGGGTCGATCTGCGAGCGCAGCGCCTTGAGCTCGGCCTCGCGGGTCAGGAGGCTCAGCGCGAGTGCTCGTGTTTCGGCGTTGCGCGATGCCTCGAACGCGATGAGCAGGTAATGGAAGGCCGCGGCCAGCGAGAAGAGCAGCGCGCCGACGACAAACAGAATCGGCCGCTGGTTGTTGTAGAGCGCGTCGGCGTCCGCTCCGCCGGCCATCCAGTCGATGGCCCCTGCCCAGGCGCCGGCCATTCCGACCCAGATCACGCTGGCCAGCGCCGCGGCCGTGCCCAGCGCGCCCACCGCGATCCACACCCTCGATCGCGCGTCCAGCGGAAACACCCGGCACACGTACCACGCCGACAGGCTGATGAAGGCGTAGACCAGACCGAGAGGTACGAAGAACGCGGCGGCGACCGGCCAGTCCGTGTCGCGGCGAAGTCCCAGCGACAGCAGCAGGCCGATCAGGAGCCAGGCCAGCAGATAAACGGCCAGCCGCCGCCGGTGGTCGAGAATCGGGTGCACGTCGAATGTGCCTGTGTGACTAGCTCTTGATCTCGAGGCCGGCGAACACGAGGACGCCGCGAATCACCAATCGGGGCTGCGCCGGACCACCAGGTGCGGCGGGTGTATCTGCCACCGGCAACCGTTTGTCAGCGACCCCACCCGCAATCGGGACGATGCGCGACACCACTGCCCAGCCGGGGGGCACTACGATCTCGTGCCCCGCCATGAACCCGAACACGTCGATGACCGCCTCATCGCCCGGCGCGATCGTCGCCTGACGCAGGTCGAGCATGCACCCGCCCATGATCGCCGTCATGTGGCTGCCGCGAAACGCCGTGTCGCTGACCGTGCGCTTGCATTCTCCCATGACGGCAAAGAGGTTCGAGGCGTCGTCTGCCGCCGCCGTTGACGCACCGCCGCGGCGAAGCGTCTGCATCACGAGGCTCAGGCCGAAGAGCACCAGCAGGAAGGGCCAGACCAGCTCCCAGAAGCCCACACGGACCACTCCGAGCGAGTTGAGCAGCAGCCAGCTGCCGAAGAAGATCCACGCGAAGCCCCAGAACCGTCCGGATCCGTCGCGCCTCTGCAGGAGCAGCGTCACGCCAAGGACGACGAGCGCCAGCGGCCAGAACTGAAGGACGCGCGACGCGTTGACGAGGTCGAGCCTGCTGAGCGTCATCAAGACGCCGGCGGCGATGATGAAGACGCCGAGCACCAGTTGCGGCGTGACGGAGTGGTGTCGCAAGTCAGCCATGGAGGGTCTCGAGGGCCGGTGTGGAGAGCGCCAGTCGTCTGATGTCATGATCAGGACCTCACCACAACTGCGCCCATCATCACAAAGCCGCGGAGCACCACGCGTGGCGGCGGGGCGTTCCGTTCGACGGGCGTGGCGGCTTCAGCGGCGCCCGCCTCCAGCCGTTGATCGTCGATGCGAAGCGAGCTGCGGAATCGCCGATCCCTCACGGCGCCCATGATTGGCGCGGCTTGGACCTCCACCGTCCACCCGTCAGGGATGATCAACTCCACTTTGCCCATGACCGAGAAGATGTCGATGACCGCCTCGCCGCCTGGCGGGATCATGGCGTCCCGCAGGTCGAGGTTGGCGGCCCCCATCACATTGGTGATGTCGGCGCCTTGAAAGCGCGCGGCCGTGCTCGTTTGGTCGCTCCGGCTCATCACGTTGAACTGGCTGAGCGTCTCCGTGCTCGTCGTGCGCTGCGTCGCACCGGCACGCTGATACGTGTTCGAGAAGAAGACGCTGGCGATGACGACGAAGAGGATGAACCCGGGGCTGACCATCGGCCGCTGACGTGGTTGATCGGCGCCGCCGCGCAGCGCCTGCGCCACGACGCTGGCGCCGAAGAGGATCAGCAGGACCGGCCAGAACCGCAGGAGGTCCCGCGCCGCCATGATGCCGACCCGATCGAGGATCAGCACGATCCCCAGCAGCGCGATTCCGAGGCCAATCACGAGATTGGGCGTGAACGTCGTGCGACTGTCAGTGGTCATGTGCGTATCCCAGCCTCCGTGGTGATTAGACTGGGTCTGCGCTCAGGACGATCAAGGATTTCGGTGAGTGGCCGCCGGATCCCGGCGAATGACGGGTAAGCCGGTCCGGCTGAAGCCGGACACTACGACGGGCGAATGACGGGTGAGCCGCCCGCTAGGCAGCGAGGGCGGGGTCGAGCAACGGTCGAAGGTCGAGTCCGTCCGGAACCGGCACGGTCTGGCTGATGTGCCGTTCGTAGGCGCCGGATGCATCGCGGGCGGCGGTGTCCACGCGCCCCATGGCCTGGTGCGTCTGCTCGTCCACCAGCGTGAGCACCGGGTGCAACGGCTCGCCGCGTCTCGTCTCGATGACCAGGCCCAGCTCGTTCCGATTGGTGCGCACGAGCGATCCCACCGGGAAGAAGGTGATGGCATTCACGAACGTCTTCACGAGCGCGGTATTCAGCTTGTCGCCGGCCAGGCGGGCCAGGATCAGGCATGCGCGCTCAGGCGGCGTGGGGTCTTGATAGGACCGCGCGCCGGTGATCGCTTCGTAAATGTCCGCGACCGAGACGATCTGACTCATGGGATGAGGGACCGCGTCTCCGAGGTCGGGATAGCCGGTGCCTTTGACGCCGCGATGATGTTCGAGCGCGACGGTCGGGGTCAGGGGATGCAGCCCTTCTGACTGCACCAGGATCTCGGCGCCCAGCGTGGTGTGCGCCTCGATCAGCTTGCGTTCGTGCTTGTCGAGCGCTCCGGCCTTCTTGACGATCTCGAGCGGGATCTGCGTCTTGCCCACGTCGTGCAGCAGCGCGGCTTCGACGAGCGTGGTCAGCGTCGCGTCATCGAGGCCGACGTGCTTGCCGAGGAGCAGGCTCAGCACGGCCACGTTGACGGAGTGGCAGTAGGTGAGGTTCTCGTACTGTTTGACGGCCAGGATCTGTCCGAGCGCGGCGTTGCTGCGCGCCACCTTGTGGATCAGGAGCTGCACGAGGTCGCGCACGGTGACGGCGTCGATCGGCTTCCCGGCGGCGGTGTTCTCGAACGTCTGCTGCGCCACCAGGAGCGACTCGGCATAGTCGGGATCGAGTGGACCAGTGGGTGCGTCGGGCCACTGATGCGCGCGCCAGCGGGTGTCCAGCGACACCAGCTTGCCCAGGCTGATGTGCCGCACGTTGCGCGTGCTCAGCTGCGACGCGACCGCATCGCCCGAGCCGCTGTACTGCCAGAGGAATTCGGCCACGGCGAGAAACTCGTCGAGCTCGACGCCGGCGTGGATGTGGATGCTGTTGATGCCGAGATTGGTCAGCTGTGACAGCAGTTGCTGATTGGCCTGATGCTCGGCGCTCGAGGCCGCCACGCCATCGAGATACACGTCACCCCTGATCACGTCGATGCGGAGCGTGCCGCCGGCGCTCAACGGCCCGGCCGTCAGGTCGCCCAGCTCCTTCAGCTTCTGCGCGATCATCGGATGGCCGGCAGGATACGTTCCGGCCAGGCGCCGCAGGCTGGCAAGGCCCCGGAGCACCGCCAGCGGATCGAGCAGCGACACGGACTGAGAAGTGGTCATCGCGCGCGAAGCTCCCGTGCCTTCAACGCCACGTGCACGAGCGTGGGATTCCAGAATCGGAAGCGAAGCGGTTCCAGTGCGGTCAGCACGTCGCCCAGCCCCTGCAACCGCGTTTGGGCGACGCGATCGATGAGCCGCGCGATCAGCGGCGCGTGCTTGAGAACGAACTCACGCGACCGGAACAGCTCCCGCAGCTGCGCGACGGTCTGCGCGGATGGGAAGTGCCACAGCGCATCCTCGGCGGCCGCGCTGCGATCGGCGCCGCCCTCGCGAATCTGGCGCGTGACCAGCGCAGCGGCGGTGGGCGTTCCCATGCGCGCCAATGAGCGCAGGGCTTCGCGGGCGACCGCGGCGTCTTGATGCTGCGCGAGCCGGGCAACCGCGAGCTCGTGGCCGGTGCCGGCATGTCCCAGCAGCTTGACGATCACCCGTGCGGCCGCGACGCCGCAGGTCTCGATCTCGGCCAGCAGTGCCTCCGCAACCGCCGGAGCCATCTCGCACAGCAGCGGTGTGAAAGCGCGCGCTTTCGCCTGGTGCGCGGCGCGGTCGATGAGCGCCACGAATCCGGGGACCAAGGCGGGACCAAGCGCTCGCGCGAGCTCGTCGACGATGGCTTTGCCGTCGGCATCGCGCTCGTGGAGGCTGGCCAGCGCCAGCATGCGGCTCGGCGTGCAGAAGCCGCTCAGGGACTTTCGAATGGTCTCGGTGACGTCGGGCCGCCGCGTGGCCAGCTCGGCGCCAAGCTCCGTGTAGCCTTTGATCGCCGACGTCAGATCGGCCCACCGGCCGGTCTGCTCGAGGGCCCCGAAGAGATCGAGCGCGCGACGGAGGAAGGCCTCGACCAGCGTTGGATTCGGCTCGATGCGCACCAGCTGAGAGACGCACTGCAACTGCGTCGTCAGCATATCGGTGGCGGCAATGCCGTCGCGCACGTCGGTGACGGCGGCGACGGTGTCGATGTCGATCGACAGGTCGAACGCCGCGAAGTCCGAGAAGTCGGTGCCGCGCTTCGCATCGACCTTGATCAGCTCCCGTGCGTAGCGCGCAATGCCTGACGGGCCGGTGGCGGCGGTGTCCATCGTCTGGCCGTGACGCTGCGCACGCAGCCGCTCGTCGATCAGCGGCGCGAGCGCGTTGCGGCGATCGGGCGTCAGATCGAGCCGGTTCAGCGCCGTCGACAGAACCTCAGGCGCCGCGGTTTCCAGATCGAGCAGGAGGCAGATTGATTCCGCGAGATCCATGTCCGGGAAATCGCGCAGGACCTTGCCGTCCGCGCGACCATCGAGCAGGCCCGGAAGGATCGTCCGCTGCATCAGATTGGTCCGGCGCTGCGGCTCGAGCTCCAGCACGGCGCGGGCGAGTCTGCCGAACATCACCTGTGCCAGGCGCGGGTCGAGCGCCGAGAACAACAGCGACACGTCGCTGAACTTCCGCTCGAGCGCCGTCTGACGCACGTCGCCCCCTCCGACATCGTCGTCGGTCAGCCGCAGGAGCATCGTCGCAATATCGGCCGGATCCTCGACGAGTACGACCAGGTCAACGAGCGAAACGGTGTCGAGCGTCTGCCCGGGATCCAGACGGACCCAGCCCTTGTCCGGCGGATACAGATAGCTGACCGGCGCGTCGGCGCGCACCAGCTCCGCGTGGCGCCGTCGTTCGTAGTCAACGAGGTCGCGGGCAGCCGCTGGTGGATTCCCCACATCGAGGACGGCCGGCCGGTGAGCCATGCCCGGCACGATCGTGCTGACACCGTGCTCGGCGAGCCGCTCGGCGAACGTGACGCCGGAACGTTCGAGATCGTCGGATTCCGCTTCGACCAGATCGATGCAGAAGCGCGAGAGATCGCGCGGCGTGGCGGCGCGGTCGATGTCGAGCGCGGCCACCCGCAGCCGGAACAGACGCCGGGTCAGCTCCTGCTCGACGACGGTGCCGGCCCCGATATGGACCTCGTCGATGATGAGCTCGTGGGGTGTCACGCGGGACGCCACGCGATCGCGCTGCGGAAGGGTGCTGAGTGCTTCCTGGCAGGCGACGACGGCGTCGATGCAGATCGGGCTCGTTGCCGGATAGGTATGGAACTGCCGGATGGCCCGTGCCAGGAGCTTCAGGACTCCTTCGACCGGGCCCGCCTCGGACGTGGCGGAAGGCGAGCCGGTACCCGCCTGACGCCCGTGCCCGTTGGGGGGCTCGGACGGCACAGGGGTCGTCATCTTTGCCGAGGTGGTTTTGCCGTTTCGCACGCTGAATCTGTTATCGACCGACGAATACGCAGCCGACACAGTCATCTTTCTGCTGTCGTGACCCTGGTGGGGCAAGACTTGGACCAGATTCGGCCGTGTGCGGATGTGTGAAGTTTGGGCGATTGTCCTTGCCTTCCCCACCCATTGGGCGCACGCTCGTTGCAGACCGCTTTCCTGAGTACTGGTCCTCCCGCATTTCGAGTCCTCGCGGCAGCCCTCATCAAAGCCCTTGTGAAAGTTGGGCTCCATGGTTTCTCCCTCCGCCCGCTGGTGGATCGGCCTTTGTGTCGCTGCGTGCGCGAGCGTCCCGATGTCCGCCGGGGATGCCGATCAGTACCGCGAGTTTCGCCTGGGCAGCTCGGCGGCTTCCGTCTCCAGCCTGACCGGTTCGAATGATTCAGCGCTGAAGACGCTGCATCAGCGTCCGGCCCTGCTGCAGGACCTGTCCTGGAGCCCGCGCTACAGCCTGAAGCGAGCGATTCCCGACGTTGATCCCGTTCGGGAGATGGTCTTCAGCTTCTACAACGACCAGTTGTTCCGGATCACCGTCCAGTACGACCAGGCGCGGACGTCGGGCTTGACCGGCGACGACATGATCGCGGCGCTCACGAAGGTCTACGGGGAGCGATTGATTGCGAAGGCGCCGCGTGCGGCGCGTCGAGACGCCAGCGACTCGCCAGCCATCGACATGCTCGCCGAGTGGCAGGTGGGAGATACGCGAGTCACCCTGCACCGCTCCGCCTACGACGTCGGCTTCGGCCTCGTCGTGTTGTCCGTGCCTCTGGAAGGGCTGGCGCGCACCGCGGCGGCCAACGCGGTCGTGCTCGACACGCGCGAATCGCCGGCGCGGGAAGCCGCGCTTCTCAAGAAGCAGCAGGACGATGCGAAAGTGGCCGAGGAAAAAGCGCGCGCCACGAACAAAGGAGTGTTCCGCCCATGAACGTCAAAGCCGCAACTGAGCTCGGCGTCTGGCGAGCCTGGCAGGCGCGCCACAAAAGCGATCGCCGCCATGGACGCAATGCGCGGATTCTCGCGGTCGTCGTCATGGTGTCTGTCACGATCGCGTGGATCGCCTTCGAGGCCAGCCGATGACGGCTACCCTCGCAACCGGCCTTGCGTGCCCGCTGTGTCATACCGTGGCGCCGACGCTGACCGACGCCACGCTGGCGGCCGGCGGCGACTGGCGGTGTTCCGTGTGCCATCAGCTGTGGAGCGCACAGCGTCTGGAAACGGTCGCTGCGTATGAAGCGTACTGCGCGGCGCGGGCCGCGGCGGTTCCCCGGAGTGACGCGGTATGACGGTATCGGTGAACCGGTCGAACAGGGCGCTCGGCGCGCTCAGGGAAGTCGGACTCCTTCTCGGCCTCGTGTTGTTCGTGCCGGTCGCGATCATCGTGCTCGGTGCGCCGATCGCGCTGTTCGTGCGTCTCATCATCACCCTGTTCAACTAATCCTCCAGGCCCCTCCTGGGCCTATACTTGGTGCGCTCCAGGAGGTTACCAGTGAGGATTCGACGCATATCAGCGCCCGCGCGTCTCGTGTCGCTCGTCGGGCCGCTCGCCCTCGTACTCATCGCCACCGTCGGATCGCAGGTGGGATGGGGTCAACAATCCGTTCCGATGCAAGGCGGCATCCCGGTCGCGCCCGGAGGACTCGCCAAACGTCCTCTGCCCGACAAGCCCATGGAATTCGACACCGGCGAGGGTCAGCGGATCCGAGTCGTGGTCGTGACCAGGGCGCTGGCCTATCCGTGGAGCCTCGCCTTCCTGCCCGACGGCAGCATGCTGGTGACCGAGAGGGCCGGACGTCTCCGCGTCATCCGCAATGGCGTCGTCGATCCGCAGCCGGTTGCCGGCGGGCCGGCGTCGTACTTCGCGGGTGAGTCGGGGTTGCCGGGCGCCGTCCACGGCTACATGGAGGTCGCGCTCCATCCCCGCTTCGCTGAGAACCGTCTCGTGTATCTCTCATACACCAAGCCCCTCGATGCGAAACGGCAGACCGTCGCCATTGCGCGAGGGCGCTTCGATGGCCGTGCGCTCACCGAGGTCAAGGACATCTTCGTCCTTGATCAGGCCGGGACGTCTCGCATCGCCTTCGGCCGTGACGGCATGCTCTACATCACCACGACCGGCGGTGACCCGAAAGATCCGAAGTTCCCGCAGAACCCCAATCACCAGGGTGGCAAAGTGCTTCGCATTCGCGACGACGGCACCATCCCGCCGGACAATCCGTTTGTCGGCAAGGCCGGTCACAAGCCCGAGGTCTACACGCTCGGTCATCGCAGCTCGCTTGGCCTCGCCGTGCATCCAGGTACCGGCGAGATGTGGCTCAACGAGAACGGGCCGAACGGCGGCGACGAGATCAACATCCTCGAGGCGGGCGCCAACTACGGCTGGCCGCTCGTGAGCTACGGCCGCCAGTACACCGGCGCGTGGCAGGGCGAGCGCCCCGGTCATGCCGGCTTCGAAGCGCCGATCGTCTACTGGATGCCTTCGATCGCCGTATCGGGGATGGCCTTCTACACCGGAGACAAGTTTCCGAAATGGAAGGGCGACGTCTTCGTTGGCTCGCTGCGCACGGGCGAGATCCCTGGCACCGGGCACGTGGAGCGGATTCTCTTCAACGAGAAGATGCAGGAGCTCCGTCGCGAGTCACTGCTCGTGGAGCTGCGCCAGCGGATCAGGGATGTCCGCCAGGGCCCCGATGGCCTGCTGTACGTGTTGACCGACAGCGATCCCGGAGCGGTACTTCGGATCGAGCCCGCGCCTTAGGTCTCACGTGGAAGTGCTCTTCACCGGACGCTTCACGGGCTTCCCCCGTGAGGCGTTCACCTTCTTCAAGAACCTCGCGACGCACAACAACCGCGACTGGTTCCAGGCGCACAAGGACGTCTACGAGCGCGCCTGCCGGGCGCCGATGCAGAGCCTGATGGCGGAGCTTGCGCCGCGATTTGGCTCGGGAAAGCTCTCGCGCATCAACCGCGACATGCGCTTTGCTCGCGGACAGTCACCGTACAAGACCCACATCGCTGCTGGTGTCGGCAGACACTACATCTCGCTCTCGAAAGAGGGCCTCTATATCGGCACCGGGATCTACAAGCCTGAGGCCGCGATGCTGCAGCGCCTGCGCGCCGCCATCGATGAGGAATCGTCAGGGCGGAAACTCGGATCGCTGGTCGCTTCACTGCGCCGCAAGCGCTATCAGATCGGCACCCACGAGACGCTGGCAAAACCGCCGCGCGGATACGCAGCGGATCATCCGCGCATCGATCTCCTGCGCATGAAGGACATCCACGCCGGCAAACAGTTCGCGCCGTCCGCACTCTCCACGCGCAAGGCGCTCGACCGGATCGCCGGGGTGATGGCCGACGTCGAGCCGTTGAGTGCCTGGCTGCGGCAACACGTCGGCTGACGTGCCGTAGACTCGTAGAGCGGGGGCTTCAGCCCCCGCGTCATCAGCCTTCCTCTCGAAGCGCCTGTGACGGATCGATGCGGGCTGCCTTCCGCGCCGGGAGATACGTCGCCACCATGCTCACGGCCGTCAGGACGAGGGTCACCGACACGAACGTCGCGGGATCGTTCGCCGATATCTGAAAGAGCAGCGACGCCATCAGGCGTGTGGACGCCCACGCCGCGATCAGTCCCACCGTCACCCCGGCGAGTGTCGCGCTCAGGCCCTGGCGGAGGACCATCATGCGCACATCCGCGGGCCGGGCACCCAGCGCGATGCGCACGCCGATTTCTGCGGTGCGCTGCGCGACCACATATCGAATCACGCCGTAGAGCCCGATCATGCCGAGCACGAGCGCGCCACCGGCGGCGCACGCCAGCAGCATCATCGTGAACCATGTTTGCGCGAGCGATGCCGCGACCACATCGGTCATCGTCTGAACGGTGGTGAGCGGAACGGAAGCATCGACGCGGTCGATCGCGCCGCGCAGGGACGAGGCCAGCACGTCCGACGCCGTCGTTGTACGCACGACGAGCTCCATGACCTCGAGCGAGACCGCAGGATTGCCCGGCGTCGTGAATGCGAACGGCCGGATATCCTCCTGCACGCCGAAGGTCCGGATATCGCCAACGACGCCGACGATCTCCATCTTCGTCCCTTCGAGCTCAATCCGTTGACCGACGGCGTTGTGGTTGAAATACCTTCGGGCAAATGTCTGGTTGACCCAGATCACATGCGGTTCGCGCTCGCCATCCGCCCATTCCGGCGCGCGCCCCGCGAGCAGCGGCACGCCAAGCGTTTCGAAGTAGCCGGCAGTGACCGCCATGTACATCGTGACCGGCGGCAGGTCCTTCTCGGGACGAGGACGGCCCTCGATGTCGAAGCTTCCGCCCTTCATGTGAGTCACACCGATCGGGAGGCTGCTCGCGGCGCCACTCGAGACTATCGCCGGGAGTTGCGCCACGTTGTCGAGTACCTGGCGATAAAACCGTACGGCCCCTGGCCGGTCGGGACGCGGCCCGAGACTGACGCCTGCGGCGGTCACACCTTCCACTCTGATTCCGGGATCGACGGCGTAGAGCCGCTCGGCGCTTCGCAGCATGAGGCCCGATGCCACGAGGAGCAGCAGTGCCATCGCGACCTGGCCTGCGATCAGCAGGTTGCGCATCCGGTTCCTGGAGCGGCCGGCCGTGTTGCCGCGGCCGCCGTCGCGGAGCAGCGCGACGAACGAGCGGCGCGCGAGGTGCAGCATCGGCAGCGCGCCGAGCACGAGGCCCGCGCAGATGCTGAGAGCCACGGCAAAGGCGAGCACTGTGGTGTCGAATCGGACTTCAGCGAGACGCGGCAAGTCCACCGGGCTGCTGGCCACGAGAAGCCGGACTCCGGCCCAGGCCATCAGCGAGCCGCCGGCGCCGCCGGCGATGGTGAGCACCAGGCTCTCGGCGAGGAACGTGCGGGCCAGTTGCCAGCGTCCAGCGCCCAGAGCTGCCCTGACTGCCACTTCCCGCTGTCGCGATTCCGCGCGCACCAGAAAGAGATTTGCGACGTTGGCGCCCGCGATCAGCAGCACCAGGCCCACGGTCGCGAAGAGAATCCACAACATCGCGGACACGTCCTTGACGATCTTGTCCCGCAGAGGCATGACCGTGGCCGACCATGCCGCACGATCGAGGAACTCGCGATCGATGTCCGGAAACTTCTCGGGAATGCGACGCTGCAGCGCGCTGATCTCCTGTTGCGCGACGTTGATCGTCACGCCCGGCGCGAGGCGCGCGAGCGCCTTCAGACCGAAGTCTCCGAAGCCGCCCGCCGGATTCAGCCACAGCGGAACGATCAGCTTGATGCTGGCATCTGGAAACGCGAACCCGGCAGGCATGATGCCGACGATCTCCGCGCGAACGCCGTCGACCTCGACCCGCCGGCCAATCACGTTCGCGTCGCCGCCGAAGTGAGACTGCCAGAGGCCATGCGTGAGGATGACGACGAGCGGCGCGTCCTTGCGCGCGTCGGGCTCACGAAAGGAGCGGCCACGCGCGGGCCTGACGGCCAGCACGTCGAACACTTCCGGCGTCACGCTCACCGCGGCCACGCGTTCCGGATGGCCGCTGCCCGTCAGGTTCCGTTCGCCGGTGTCGTAGACGGCCATGCGGGTGAGCGTCCGCGCGCCTTCGCGGTAGAAATCGACGAGGCCTGGTGAGATCTCGAGCGCGGGCAGATCGAGGAGGCCCGGGGCGTGATGGGTCACCGTAACGATGCGACCGGCGTCCGGGTAGGGAAGAGGACGGAGGAGTATCGCGTCGACCAGGGTGAAGATCGCGACGTTGGCGGCGATGCCCAACGCGAGCGTGAGCGCCGCAACCACCGCATAGCCGGGCCGCTTCGCCAATGCGCGCGCGGCCTGCTTCAGCTCGTTGAAGGCGTCTGCCACGATCACCTCCGTAGAGGTGATATCACAGACTCAGGGGATCCTTCGCGGTGTCACCATTTGGCTGGGTTTTGCTGGTTCGCCTTATCCTGCATTTCTTTAATGAATTTCTCGATTTCTTTCTGCCTGGCCGACGCGTCGTTCGAGCTCCCTGGTCCCTGCGATCGTTCCTCTCCCGGTGGGACGCGCTCGACTTGTAGATACAGGATGTAGCTGCCTCGCAAGTTCGGGTCGCTCGGCTCGTCCACGAATGGCAGTGCGATCGAGACTTTCGAGCCGCCAGCCGCGCTCAGGGATCCCTCGATTCCGCGACGGGTGAGCAGGAACCCACCACTCGGAAAGCGCCCGCCGACGAGACCGATCGGTCGATCGCGCTCGGCGAAATTGAAAAGCCCGCCCGACAACACCGAGATCCCGTTGACCATCGCCCCCAGGAGGTTGTCGGTCGTCGTCTGTGCCGGCGGGTTGTTGCCCCCGCCATCGAATGCGACGATCTTTCCGGCGCCGGCGGCAAGCCCCGACGCGCTCCACATCGAGGGCGCGTTGGATGCGAGATTGTAGAACCAGTAGTCGTACCGCGCTTCGTTGCCGCTCCACTCCCACAGCGTGGGATAGATGATCTCGAAATCCGTGTCGTCGGTCAGCGTTCCCTCCCACACCGAGAACGGGAAGCTCGTGTCGCCGATCGCGCCAACGCGGATGCTCGGCTCCGACGGGAAGGCATCTCCTTCACGAAGTCCGCCGCTCGTACTCGCGCTCCCGGCGCGCACGCGACCGGTGTGCTTCAACGTGTCGCCGTGCACCAGCGTGCGACGCAGGTCCTGGTCGAGCAGCTCGTACTCACTTCCGATCCGGAAGTGGAACATCGAGAACGCGCCGTACACCTCATTGCGCAGGCCGTCGAGGTCGAACTGATTGTCGACCGTCTCCTTGACGACTCTGAACCCGGTGGCGACCATGCGGTATGTACCCTTCGCGGGAGTCACGGTCAGCGTGACCCGGGGGAACGCGGCGGCGGCGGTGGAGACGGGTCCTGGATCGTAGTAGCTCGCCACGGCCCACTCATGGCTCCCGGGAGGAAGAGCCGTCGCCGTGAACGTCGGCGCTCCCGACACCGGCACCTTCGTGCCGCCCTGGGGCAAGCCTGGCCCAAGAAGGACGTAGTAGGACACCCCGGTCACCGGTTGCCACGAAAGCTGAACCTGACCCGCACCGGTCTGCACGGCGGTGAATCCCGATGGGTTCACCGGCACCGGGGTCACGTTCACGCTCACTCTCGGGAATGCGGAAGCCGCGGTCGAGATCGGGCCAGGGTCGTAATAGCTCGCGACGGCCCACTGCTGGTTTCCCGCAGGAACGGCTGTGGCGGTGAAGGTCGGCGCCCCCGAGAGCGGCACCTTCACTCCGCCTTGTGCCAAGCCGGGTCCAAGCAGGACGTAGTAGGACGCCCCGCCTACGGGCTGCCACGACAGCTGGACCTGACCTGGAGCCGTCTGTACCGCGGTGAACCCGGCCGGGTTGATCGGCACCACGGTGCGCGGCGCGGGAACCGTGGAAGGAATGGCGGGACCAGGTATCGGTGCGCGGCCAGCCGGTGGCCCGGTGGGTGGTAACGCGCCTGCGACCGGCGGCGCGACTGGAGCAGGCGCAGGTTCAGGCGACCTGGTCGCCGGTGGTGCGGTTGGTGGCAGCGCGATCGGAGCGGGCGGCGCGACTGGCGGACGCGCAACTTGCGTTGGCGGCGCTGCCGGTGCAGGAACAGGTGGTGTCGCGAGGGCGACCGGAGGCGCAGTAGGTGGCAGCGCGACTCCAACTGGCAGTGTTGGTGGAGCAGGTGCCGGTGCGGGCGCGAGAGTCACCGGTGGTGCGGTCGGTGGTAACGCGACGGCGACTGGCGTCGCAGATGGAGCCGGCGCCGCGGCTGCGCCGACGCATGGCGCCGGATTGATCGCCCCTTTCGCAAGCGCGAGCGCGAACGTCGCCGTGTTCTGAAACGACGCAACGGGCGCGCGCGTCCTGGCATCCAACGCCCGCGCTCTGGCATCCAGTGCCCGCGCCGGATACGTGGCGGTGACGGTCGCCGATCCGCCGGCCGCGCCACCCTGACAGGCACAGACTGCAAAATGGCTCGCGTCGATCCTGTAGCCTGCCACGGAGGCGCCAGTCACGGCCATGTCGAAGTCAGCCATCGTCACGCGATTGCCACGCGGATTTCTCGGCGCATCTCTCGTCGCCGAGTCGATGACCGCGAGGTGGACCGCGCCGCAGAGGCCGATCGGCAGCGGATTCATGGTCGGCGTGACCGTCACCGTCCACGGTTCCTGCGCGAACGGAGTGGCCGTTGCGAGCATGCAGGCCGTGAGCACCACCACAGTCCAATGGCGCCGGAACGACACGCGTGTCACGGCCGATCCCGTGACAGATCCGTCAGCAGCGTTCATAAAGGAACCTCAATGTCCATTCGTTAGGAGGCCGCTGAGGCGTGCATGCGAACCCCAACATGTCGAATACGCACGAGGACGACCGCCAGGAAGAGATCGACCGCCTGCGCAGGGCCCTCAGGGTGCAGCGTTCGGAAATGTCACCAACCGCGTCCAGCTGACAATTGAGCCCGTCGCGACGACGTTCCAATTGGAGTCGGTGATGCTCTCCGGCTGGGCAGCAGTAGCAAGCGCCTCGGACGGACCCTCTCCAGCCTCGTTATTGAGCTGGATCCCGCAGTACGTCTCGAGCGTGCGATTGGCGGCGACAGCAAGGACCGATTTCGGGACGTCTATGGTCGCTGTCAAGCTGCCCGCATAGCCACGATTGACGACCGACATCTGAGTGCTCAACCCGTTCATGAAACGGAAGAGACTACCGCCCTCCTCAACGACCTTGGCCCAACAGGCCATTCCCACGTGGGTCACTGTCGGATGCAGCTTCGTGAGTCGCACGTTCGCGGTCAGCGTCAACGGCACACAGGTGGACGCCGAAAGACACGCCACTGGATTCACCGCCTGCGCCACGACACGATCGGCGCCCACCGCACCCTCCGCAAAGAGACCCAGCGTGACGATGGAGATCCGCAGCCGACGATGTGTGTTGATGTTCATGTCTGTGTCTCCGGTAATCCAACTGTTCAGGGCTTTGGCGGAGCCGGTCGCAACGGGCCGACCGGTGATGGCGTCCGCTCAATCCAACTTCCGGTCGCCGACAGGTCGAGGGTGACGGTCACCGGCGCTGGCACGTACCAAGAGCCTTGGGCACTCAGCGCGAGGCCGATGGTCACCGGTGCTGGCACGTACCACGACCCATTGGCACTCAGAGCCAAAGTCAGGGTCACTGGTGCCGGCACGTACGGCGGTGTGCGGCCTGCTGCGGCGCCAATCGCCTCCGCTGGCATGCCGCTCGTTCCTGGACGCGGTGCGGCTGGTGGCGCCGGCGCCGGCGTTCTCGTCACCGGCGCAACCGGTGGCAATGCGACTGCAACAGGTGGTGCGGCGGGCGGCACCCTCGTCGCCACTGGCGGCGCGACGGTGCGTGGCGCGGCCGGTGGCAACACGACAGCGGTTGCCGGCGGTTGTGGAGCCGGCGCGGCTGCGATCGCCGGCGAAGCGCCGATCGCCTGGCTACTGACACTGAGACACACCGGCGGATTGATCGTGCCCTTCGGCATTGACAGTACGAACGTCGCCGTCCGCTGCAACTCGACTCCCCGCACACGCGCCTTCGCATCAAGGGCCCGCGCCGGATACGTCGCAGTCACCGTGGCCACCGTGCCCGCCGCAGCGCCTTGACAGGCGCACGCCGACCAGTGATAGGCGTCGATCCGTTGCGCCGCCGCGGAGGTCCCGTTCGGCGTGGTGACCGCAATGTCGAACTCGGCGATCGTCACGCGCACCCCGAGGGGGTTGCGCGGCACGTCTTTGATAGACGCATCGAACACGGTGAGCTGAATGGCGGCGCAGGCGCCAACAGGCAGGGGATTCATCGTGGGCGTGACGGTGACGGTCCACGGCGTCTGCGCGACGACACTGGCGGGCAGCAACGTGCAGGCCGCGAGCGCGGCCCAGAGCCATCGGTGTGGCGATCTCAATGTGACATCATCGATTCCTCATTCAGCACCTGACGCTGCGCGGACCGTTTCTCATCAAGGGAGAGGGCTGACATTCGGGAACGTCACGCTCTGCGTCCAAGCGACCGTTGCGCCAGTGGCGAGGACGCCCCAATTGGAATCGAGGACGCCCTGCGGTCCCGTCGCGCTGGCGACGGCGTCGGCGACGGCTTGTCCTGCTGTTCCGCCGCCTTTCACGAGCTGCAGCTTGCAGGACATATTGATCGCGTGGGTGGCCGCGCCGGCGACAATGTATTTCGGGACGTTCAGGCTCGCTGTCACGCCGCCCGTGTAGCCGCGACTGACAACGGCCGCCTGATTACTAGTCCCGTTGAGCGTTGCGTTCTGGATCGAACCAGTGCAAAGCACTTGCACATGAGTGACGGCTGGATGCAGGTTGGTGAGCTGCAGGTTCGCAGTCAACGTCACCGGCACACAGGCCGACGCGGACAGACACGAGAGCGGGCTTTGTGCCAGGACCCGATCGGCGCACAGCGCGCCCGCCACAACCAGGTCGAGCGTGGCGAGCGAGATGTGCAGACGAGGTTCGCTGATGGTCATGCGTTGACTCCGTTGAAGATTCATCGAGGAGCTGGCTGTGCGGGTTGGAGCGTGCCTCCGGCAGGCGGTGTGCGCTCAACCCAGGTCCCAGTCCCCGACAATCCGAAGGTGACTGTCGCCGGTCCGGGTTCGTACCAGGTGCCGTGGCCACTCATACCCAGTGTCACACTCACCGGTCCCGGCTCGTACCACGAACCGTGGCCACTGAGATTCAGCGTGGCGCTCGCAGGGCCCGGCTCGTACAGCGACGCGTTGACCGGTGCGCGCGTCGTGGTCTCAGAGCGCAGCGGCCCGACCAGAGTTCCGGTCGTGGCCGCTCGGCCAGTCGCCGCACCGCCGGTTGCTGCTCCGGCTGCGGCACCTCCGGCGGCTGCCGCTGTCCCTCCTGTTGCAACCGTCGGCGTCGTCGCAACTCCCGGAGGTGTCAGCACGCGCGATGATGCAGGAGCGATTGGGCCCGGTTGCGGCGACACGCACGCGGGCGGGTTGAAGGTGCCGGTCGCCGGGGCGAGTGAGATCGTCGTCGAGGACTGAAACGCCACGCCCGGGACACGCAGCCCGTCGGCAAGCGCGCCGAGCACGCTCTTCGGGTTTCTCGGGCCGCCTTTGGTGGCCGCGTCTCTCAAGTCGATGTAGACCGGCGCGCAGTTGCCGATCGGAAGCGCGCGGAGGCTGGGCATGATCGTGACGGCCCACGGTACGACCTCTCTCCCCGCGCCCACCGTGGTTGTCTTGACGACCTCGCAACCAATGGGAATCGCGCTGCTTCGGCCCGCGATCACTGGCACGGTGAGGGACGACTGGAAGGTCACGCCCGGCATGCGCGACTCGGGTGGAAGCGATCGCGCGGGATACGCCGCCGTAATCGTGGCCGTTGCGCCCGCGGCGCCCGGGCAGGCGCAGGCCGACCACGCGGCGGCGCCGTCATAGCGACCCACGATCGCGCCATCGCGTCCCGCGGTCACGCTCAGATCGAAATCCGCGAGCGAGATGAGCACGCCCTTCGGGTTTCTGGCGTTGCCTTTGGCGTCAGTCACGTCGATCCGCACCGGGCTGCACTCGGCAACCCTGAGGGGATTGGCGGTGGATGCGACGAGGACCTTCCACGGTCCCGTCTCCTGGGCGTGGGCCACGCCGGCAGCAACGAGGATCAGCGCCCAGACGCATCCGTGGACAGACTTCATCGTGGAATACTCAATTTCATGTCGTCAGGAAGTGTCTGAGCTCCGTCCAGTGGGGTGCATGCGGGAACGTGTCATGTCGAATACGCGCGAGGACGACGGCTAGGAAGAAGGACGCGCCGGGTGGGGTGTTCAATGCGAGACTGGTGCGCCAGCTCGGCACGGGTGGCGCGCTATAATGCAGCCGTCCCGCTTTCCTGAGGCCTCCAGCGCTCCAGCCCTCACCAAAGCCCGAGATCGGAGTGCTGCCGTGAGACAGATCCCTGCGAAGCTCGCCGTTGTCGTCGTTCTCGCGCTCACGGGTGGGATTGCGTACGGACAAGAAGGCTCGCTGACGGTCCCTTCCGTGCCCCCTGCTCATGTCGCTGACCCGGCGCGCCTGGACGTCGCGCAGCGCCTGTTCTACAACGGCCGCTATGAGGAAGCCGCGGCGCTCACGCTCGAGCCGTGTGTGTCGGGCCCCGACGGTCTCGCCGCGTGCGAGCTCCGCTCGTCGACGCTGCTGTTTCAGATCAAGCGAGCGTTCGGTGAGCCGCCGGACAAGGCCAAGGCATGGGCATCGTGCACGGTCTGCGCCGAGCTCATGCCCGCCTTTCTGGCCGAGACCGCACGCGGCCAGTTGCTCGCCCGCGCCAGGCTCATGAAAGATGCCGACGACGAGGAGGCGTTTTTTCTTCTGGGCAAGCTCAATCTCAATTACGTCTGGCTGCAGCTCGGCACGCTCGGCCGCAAGACGGGATGGAAAGAGTACTGGGAAGCCAGAAAATCACTGGACGCGGTGCTGAAGAAGAATCCCGGACACGTTCGCGCACGTGTGGCCCGCGCCTGGATTGACTACATCGTCGATACCAGGATGCCCAGGGGTACGCGCTGGGTGCTCGGCGGTGGCGACAAGAAGAAGGGGCTTCGGGTGGTGCGTGAAGCGGCGGCGGGCAGCGACGCCGACATCTTCGCCCGCGCCGAGGCCGGCTTTGCGTTGTGGGACATGCAGGTACGGGAGAAGAATCTGACCGGTGCGGTCGTCACCGCGCGCGAACTGGCGCACGATTTCCCCGACAACCGCGAGCTGGTCAAGTTCCTCGACGCCCACCCGGTCGCGGGCCAGACGTCGAAGTAACCCGGTGTAAGATCCAGCATGGTCAGAACGAGAACCCTCGTGATTGCCATGGTCGTGGCGTGTGGTCTGAGCGCCGCCCTCAGCGGCCACCACTCGTTTGCGGCCTACTATTTCGAAGACGATACGATCGAGATCGAAGGCCCGATCGTCGACGTGCAGTTCAGGGCTCCGCACACGTGGGTGCACATCCTGGCTGACGACTCCTTCGGCAGGCAACATACCTATGCCGCCGAGTGGTCGAACCCAAGCCGGCTCGAACGCGACGGCATCACGAAGGACACGCTGAAGGCGTACGACGTCGTGCGCATCTGGGGAGCGCCGTCCCGCAATCCCAACGACTACCGCGTGCACCTGAAGCGAATCCAGCGGCCGCGCGACGGCTGGGAGTGGAAGCCGCGGCGGCGCGAGACACGCTGAATCAGCCCTGAAGTCGCTCGGATCGGGCTCGAGCTGGTCTCGGGTGATTACCGGATACTTTCCCTTTTTTCCCCGATGGATACTGAGCCGTGCGTGAAGGGCATGCTCGAAGATCAGGTGTATTCCGGTTACTGTACGGGCATCAATCGCCGCGCGCCATCACGTGTTCGGTCCGCGACGACGGAAAAGGATTCGACGTGGCGATGCTCGGGGTGAGGGACGGCGGGCGGGGAGAAATTTCCTTGGAGGCACCGGCATGGGCGTGACGGTGTTGCTGGCCGACGACCATCCTGTGTTCCGGCAGGGGCTGCGCATTCTGCTGGAGCGTGAGAAGTTCGAGATCCTCGGTGAGGCCTCCGACGGACAGGAGGCGATCGCGCTGGCCGAGCGCCTGCAACCGCAGGTCGTCGTCATCGATCTCGCCATGCCGGTGTTGAACGGCATCGACGCCGTGCGCGAGATCGTCAAGCGCTCACCGCGTACGAAGACGATTCTGCTCACGATGTACACCGAAGAGCACCATGTGCTCGAGGCGCTTCGCGCCGGCGTCAAGGGCTGTGTGTCGAAGAGTCAGGCCGCCGAACATCTCCTGCAAGCCATTCAAGACGTGTGCGCCGGCGGCGTCTATCTGAGTCCGCAAGTCTCCGGGGCGGTGGTGCAGGCGTATCTCGCGAAGACCGAGTTGCCGTACGAGCCGCTCACGCCGCGCGAGCGTCAGGTGCTTCAACTGATCGCGGAAGGCAAGACGACGAAGGAAACCGCGGTCGTGCTCGACGTCAGTGTGAAGACGGCGGAGACGCATCGGACCAACCTCATGGAGAAGCTCGACATTCACTCGACCGCGGGTCTCGTGCGATACGCCATTCGCCGAGGTCTGCTCCAGCCGTAGCCGTCCCCACCTCATCCGCTCGCTTCATCATTCTCCCGATCCTCCCAGGCATTTTCCCTGCCTCGAATGAGGGGATCACCGGAGTGACGCGAAGCCCGTCAAGAGGCACCATATCTTCTGTTGCCATCGGCACACACGCGACACGAAGGGGGCGGCATGCAGGCATCTTCAGGCGCGCTACAGTCACTGCCAGACATGAACAGGCCGCTGGTCATCGTCGGCCACAGTGCTGCCATGCGGCGAATCTCGCAGGAAATCGCCGTCGCGGCGCTCTCCGATGTGCCGGTGCTGATCTCGGGCGAGCCTGGCGTCGGCCGGCGTTTGATCGCGCGCACCATTCACGACCGAAGCATGCGATACGCTGGTCCGTTCATGTCGATCAACTGCGCCTTGCTGCCGGATTCGAGGCTCGAGTCCGAGCTCTTTGGGCAGGTGAAAGGCAGTGGCGCCGACAGCCGATCCGACGTGCGCGGGAGGCTCGATGCCGCCAACCATGGAACGGTTCTGCTGCAGGATGTGGCGTATCTCAGCCGACGCCTGCAAGGCCGGGTACTGCGCTTCACTGAAACCAAACAGATTCAAAAGGTCGGGGCCCTCCACCTGCAGCCGTCCGATGTTCGCCTGATGGCGATCAGCCGCCGCCGGCTGGTTGACTCGGTGAGCAACAGCACGTTTCGTGAGGATCTGTTCTATCGCGTGAACGTGATCCACATCGAGGTGCCGGCGCTGCGTCAACGGCGGGAGGACGTGCCCGCGCTGTTCAAGTATTTCCAGTCCGTGCACGCGGCGCGCCTCGGTCGGCCGCTGGTGGATCTGACGCCCGACGCCTTGCATTGCCTCATCGACTACGACTGGCCGGACAACGTTCGTGAGCTGAAGAATGTGGCCGAGCATCTGGCCGTCAGCTGCGAGTCCGAGCGGGCCGGAGTCGAAGACCTGCCGACGGAGATCGCCCGCGGATTCTCGCCTCGCAGCGTGCTGCGAGCCGTGCCCGCATGGGCTCCGTCGTACGACCGCGTTCGCGGTCCCGGGCGCCATTCGGCCGGCGCCTGAGATCAGTCGGCCTGCGGCCGCTCGGCGCTGTCGATGACAATCACCTCGATCGGCGCTTTCGTTGGTTCCAGTTTCAGCCCGAGCTGTTCCTGGATCGCCGCGAAGATCGATGGTGCGTCGGCGGGCGACGGGTTGGTGCCGATGGCATCAGCCGCCCATGTCAGGCTCACGTCGAACATCCCGCCGAGATCGGTTCGGTCCACGACCTGACGGCCCTCTGTCGCTGACGGCAACTCGGCCGCCAGTTGCGCCATCGTCACTCCCTTACCCGACAACGTGCCTGCGCCAATTGAGAACCCGCCACACCGCCGCCCTTGTCCCGCCGAAGCCTTGGCGAAGGCGGACGTTCCGCACGGTTCGGACGGATGAAGCTGTGAACCGGGCCGCCCGTCGCTCCGAGCCAGCGTCAGTGCGTACACGGGCATCTCTCTCATCTCGCGGTGCACGACCAGCTTGAACCGATCCGCCAGGAGCGTCCGCAACATCTCGAGCATCTGTGACTGGTTCGGCGTCTTGTCCGATTTGCCTTCGATGTCAAAGCGCTCGGTGTTGATCCAGCCAGGTCCGCCGACAAACTCCTGCACGGGGAGATAGGCGAGGCCGATCACGCGCCTCAGCGTGACATTGGTGCCCACGTAGCGGCCCGGCTGTGCCCGGCTGCTGCCGCCTTGCTCTCCCGAGGTGTTCGGCTTCACCGACGTCACGTCGAACGAGAGGGCTTGCGCGCTCAGCGTGCACGTCAGGACGATCAGGGCGAGTGGAGTTGACGCTCTCATGATCTCCTCGATTCCTCTCGTTCCTTCTGTTTGCCAATCACGTAGACAACGATGTGCGACACACCGATCAGGATGATCGCGATGGCGATCCACTGCATACCCGGCGGCACTTCCACTGTCGGCCACGCGGGGTTGCCCGTGTTGTCGTAGCCCCACGGGATCCGGAACGGCCGGCCCGCGATCTGGACCAGGAGCGGAAACGCGCCGATGCCAATCGACATCCACACCAGGCCAGCCAGCAGCAGCAGCCGCTGGACATTCCAGTTGCCGCGTTGAATCTCCTGCTCGAGCGGTGGAAGCTCGGCGCCTTTCTCGATGGCCGCCAGACGTTCGCGGTGAATCATCAACCGGCGCTGATGTCTTGCCCAGAGTTGAAACACATGTACGATCGCGATGACGACGATCGTGGCAACGAAGCTGATGGCGAGCGTGAAAACGGCGACTCTTGGCATTGCACGGTGTCCCTTCGGCCTTGATACTCGCCACACCCGCGAGAGGTTGCATCGCAGCGCTGTGCAACCGGCCCCGGCACTCGCGCGTATCAAGTCCCGGATGGGTGACGAAGTCCAGGGGCTGCTCCAGCAGCGGAAATACGACGAAGCCCTGGAACATCTGCTGGATCGCTACCAGGGAAAGGTCTTTCGGATGGCCGTCATGATGCTGCGAGATGCCGGTCGCGCGGAAGAGGTGACGCAGGACATTTTCCTGAAGGTCTGGCGCGCGTTTCCGGCGTACGATGGCCGGGCGGCGCCGTCCACGTGGTTGTACGCGATTGCGCGGAACATCTGTCTCACCGTGCTCCGCGCTGAGTCGTATCGGAAGACGACGGCGCTCGACGACATACCGGAACCGGCCTGGCAGGGTGCCCCGTCGTCAGGCATAGAGTGGGACCGGTACCTGTCACGTCTTCCTGAAGCGCTGCGGCGTGTGGTGACGCTGTTCTACTTCGAAGAGAAGAGCGTGACCGACGTCGCGCAGATGCTTGGCGTGGCCGAAGGCACCGTGAAGAGTCAGTTGCATCGTGCCCGGCGGGCACTGGCCGAGATGATGGAGTAGCCCATGGACTGCGAGCACGCACAGGAGCACATTCTCGAGTCGTTCCTCGAGGCCAGGCCGGGCGACGTGCAGGCCATGGTGGATGCGCACGTCGCTCGCTGCGCCGCGTGCACCGCGTTTGCCGCGAAGCAGCGGGCGCTGGACCTTGGTCTGACCGCGAGGCTGGCTCCACCAGCGATGTCTCCACGGTTTCGTGCACGGCTGCGGGAGAGAATCCGTCACGACACGCGGCCGGCCTGGCCCGACCTGCTTCCCGACGCGGTGCATTTCGCCAGTTGCGGTGTCGCGACGCTCGTGAGCCTCGCCGTGCTTCCCATCAGCGCCCCCGTCGTGCTCGCGATTGCGCTCGCCGGAACGTTCCTCTCGCACGTGGTGCTGACCGCCGCGCACGACTCTCTCGACGGGGCCGAAGAAGCAGGTTCCTAGCCGAGGTGATCTCTGGTGCGGGCTATCACTGTGCGTCCTGGCGCGGGCCATCATTGTTCGGTGGCCGCGGGCGCACATCCACCCCACCGCGCACAAACCGCGCGGCGGGGGCCCCGGTCATGGCGGGAAACCAACCTTGCTCGTGCCCTTCCGCTCGCGCATCGACTACTAGCTGACTCGACGCGACGTGTGCCTCCGGCTAGAAACGTCCGAGCTGATTCCGGCAACTCGAACGCATGGACGGAAGTCGATGCGAAGGAATCGTGGCGGCTGGTTTCCGGCTCAACGAACTGTGGGCGCCCTGAGCTCGGCATGGCTTACGCGTCCACCGCCCAGCGATGGCCCGCGTCAGGACGCACTCGGGGGCCACAAGGCTGACGGCATGCCGCGGTAAGGGCGCATGCGACCATGCCGACTGCAGGGCGTAGCCGGAAATCGGGCGCAGCGATTCATCCACGCGTCTTTCGTCAACGCGTTCTCGTTGCCTCGAAATACCTCCAGCGTTTTGTGCTGCGTGACAGATGCCGCTGCGAAACGGCAACTAGACGCGTGGGCGACGGCAGGCCTCGAGCGGAGGCCGATTTCCCGGCATGTGGAGCTGCGACCGCAACGCGGCATGCCGTTAGCCTTGTGGGGAGCCTTCCTTCCTGGACGCGACGCCGCGACGGCGGTCGAGTGGTTGATCAGGCGCGCTCGTGAGCTCCGGGGTTAGAATAATTCTCATGCCCAACGACGGAACACCGGGCTCGTCCGCGCCCGACAAGCTGTTCGCGGAGGCGCGCCAGCGGATCGAAGATTTCAACTTCGGCAAGGACACGGCGGCGGTGTTCGACGACATGCTCGACCGCTCGGTGCCCTTCTACGCCGAGACCCAGCGCATGCTCGGCGAGCTGGTCGCGGATTTCGCGGTCGATGGCACGTCGATCTACGACCTCGGCTGCTCGACGGCGAACACGTTTCTCTCGGCCGGCGTGAACCTGCGTCCCGATCTCAACGTGCATTTCGTCGGCCTGGATTCGTCCGAGGACATGCTCCGAAAAGCGGATCAGAAGCTGCTCAGTACACGGTTCCCGTGGCCGTACACGCTGAAGCACCAGGATCTGAATGACGGCCTGCACATCGAGAATGCGTCCGTCGTCCTGATGGTGCTCACGCTCCAGTTCGTTCGCCCGTTGAACCGCGAGTCGCTCATCGCGAGCCTGTACCAGGGGCTCAATCACAACGGCTGCCTGCTGCTGGTGGAGAAGGTGCTGGGCGAGCACTCCACCTTCAACCGCCTGTTCATCAATCACTACTACGAGATGAAGCGCCGGAAGGGCTACAGCGACATGGAGATCGCGCAGAAGCGCGAGGCCCTGGAGAACGTGCTCATCCCGTACCGCCTCGAGGAGAACAAGCGGCTGCTCCGGCACGTCGGATTCCAGCACGTCGACGTGTTCTTCAAGTGGTACAACTTCTGCGGCATCATTGCGATCAAGTGAGCCCAGCCCGGTCCGCCTGAGCGGCGAGTCCGCCATGGCGCGACAAGCTGCGCGTGTCGGGAATCTCATCTTTCGGGCGCGGGACGCGCTCTTTCCGATCGTGCTGCTCACGCTGGCGTTCGGCACGCGGCCTCGGATTGCCGGCGGCGACATGCGTCTCGACCACCTCACCGACGCCGCCGGCGCGCTGGTGTCGCTGAGCGGGCAGCTGCTCCGCGTGCTCGTCATCGGCCTCGTCTACATCACGCGCGGGGGACAGAATCGCCAGGTCTGGGCCAACGAGCTGGTGGACGGCGGCATGTTCGCCCACTGCCGGAACCCGTTGTACTTCGCCAACCTGCTCCTCATCCTGGGACTGGCCATCGTCCACAACGGGTGGGCGATGTATCTGATTGGCGTCCCGTTCTTCGTGCTGGCGTACTACTGCATCGTCAGCGCCGAAGAGCAATACCTGCTGAACCGTTTCGGCGAGGCCTACGTGGACTACTGCCGCCGCGTGCCGCGCTGGATTCCATCGTTCCGGGGTCTCTCAAATACTTTGCGAGGCACGCACTTCGACTGGCTGAAGGTGCTGCGCAAGGAGTACGGGACGCCGTTTGCGTGGCTGAGCGGTCTGCTGGTGCTGCTGGTGTGGGAGCACTACTCGCCGGGCGCGCCGCCCATCAGCCGCGTCGAGCTCGGCGCGATCATCGCCGTCTGGATCGCGCTGGCCATCGCGTATCTGATCGTCCGAACGCTGAAGCTCAGTGGCAGGCTTGGCACGACATAGTTCAGTTCCCGGTTCCCGGTTCCTGGTTCCTGGTTCGGGTTCGCCGGAGATAACGGGTGCAGCCGGATACTCCGCGTGTGCTCGAGTCCGGCTACACTACATGCGCGTGCCCGCCACTCCAGCGACTCACCGGTGCATTCTGATTGTCGACGATGACGCCGATCTGCGGGACGTGCTGTCGACGACGCTCGTGAATGCCGGACATGTGGTCGAGCAGGCTGGCGACGGCCCCGACGCGCTGAGGATGCTGGCCGTCGGCGAGTTCGACATCGTCCTGCTCGACATCAACCTGCCGAGCATGAACGGGCTCGACGTCCTCGCCCAGATCCGTGGTCTGTTCAACCCGCCGCTCGTCGTCATGATGACGGCGGACGACACGCCCGAGCCGCTTCTTGAAGCCGTGCGTCTGCAGGCCTTCCGGTATCTCCGCAAGCCGTTTCCGCTGCGGACGATCGTCGATGTCATCAACGATGCGATGACGCGGGCGCCGGTGGCGGGGCTGCCGATTGAAGTGGTGTCGGCGAGCCCGGAGTGGCTCGAGATCATCGCGCCGTGCGCGATCGACATGGCCGACCGGCTGCATTCGTTCGTGATGCATCTCGAGGCCGATCTGCCGGAGCCGGCACGCGAGTCGGTGGCGCAGGCGTTTCGTGAACTGCTCACCAATGCGATCGAGTGGGGCGGCAAGCTCGACCCCAAGCGCAAGGTCCGCATTTCGTGCGTGCGCGCCAAGCGGATGCGCCTTTACCGCATTGCCGATCCGGGTGAGGGGTTCGACATCGATCGCCTGCAGCACGCGGCGATCTCCAACCCCGAGGGCGATCCGCTGCAGCACGCCGAAGAGCGTCAGAAGCAGGGCCTTCGCCCTGGTGGGCTGGGGCTGATGATGACGCGCTCGCTGGTGGACGAGTTGATCTACAACGAGGCGCGGAACGAGGTCCTGTTCATCAAGTATCTGGATTGAACAGGAGTACGTAGTGTCCGGCTTCAGCCGGACCTACTGAGTCGATCCCGGGAGCGGCGTGCTGCCGTCCAGGACGAAGGTCATGAGCTTCGGCGAGAACGGCGTCGCCTGGTTCCCCGGGCCGGCGTTCCCGAGCGTGACCGTGCCCACACCGCCCATCAGCGCCACATACTGCCGGCCGTCGATGCGATAGGTAATCGGCGGGCCCATGCCGCTGCGGAGTCCGGTCTGGATCTCCAGCAGCTTCACTCCTTTGTCCGCGCTGTATGCGACCAGCCGTCCGTCGCTGAGCACCTGGAAGACCACGTTGCCTGCGGTGGCCAGCGTGCCGCCGCCGATGCCGCCGCCGCCGGGCATGCGCCACCGCATCTGCTGCGCCACGGGATCCCATGCGACGAGCGCGCCGCGTCCACCGGGCCCTTCGATGGGCGGCGGCCCGATCGCTGGTGGCGGAGGCCGCACCGGCGTCGGCGCGGGGCGCACGGTTCCCGTGGACGCGCCGGGTCGCGGGTTGAAGGTCGTCTCAGCGGCGTAGGAAAAGGTGTTCGCGGTGGACGTCGGGATGTAGGCGAGTCCCGTCAACGGGCTGAACGACATCGGCGACCAGTTGTGCGCGCCGCCGCCACCGGGAGAAATCAGGATCGCATCAGTGCCGTAGTAGGCTTCCTCGTTCACGATCGGACGGCCGGTCTTCGGATCGATGCCCTTGGCCCACGTCACCTGCGAGAACGGCCCGGCGGAAATGAACTGCCCGGTGATCCGATCGAGCACGTAGTAGAAGGCGTCCTTGTTCGCCTGCATGATCACCTTGCGCTGACGCCCGCTGATGGTCAGTTCCGCGAGGATCAGATGCTGGACGCTGTCGAAGTCCCAGTTGTCGCCGGGCACGACCTGGTAGTGCCACTTCAATTCGCCGCTGTCGATATCGACGGCGAGGATTGACGCGGCGTACAGGTTGTCCTTGCCTCGCGACGAGCGATGTTGATACGCCCACGGCTCGGCGTTGCCGGTGCCGACGTAGACGAGATTCACCTCCGGGTCGTAGGCGAAGCCGTCCCACACCGCGCCGCCGCCGCCGTGCTTCCACCACTCCTTGTCCCACGTCTCGGCCGCTTTCTTCATGGCCGCGTTCTCGAACGGCTTCGACGGATCGCCGGGGACGGTGTAGAAGCGCCACGCCCGGCGACCGGTGAGGGCGTCGTAGGCGTCGAAGAATCCACGCGTCGGGCGGTCGCCGCCGCTCACCCCGATGATCACCTTGCCCTTGGCCACGCGCGGCGCCATCGTCAGGGTGTATTGGTCCTGTGGGAAGGCGACACGCGATTCCCAGATCACCTTGCCGGTCTCGGCGTCGAGCGCTTCGAGCCGTCCGTCGATGATCGGCGCGAAGATCATCCCCTGATAGATCGCGAGACCGCGGTTGACCACGCCGCAGCAGATCGCCGGCCGCACCGCGGTCTGGTTGACCCACGGATCCCATCGCCACCTCTCTTTGCCGGTGCGCGCATCGACGGCGAACACGACGCTCCAGTTGGTGATGCCGTAGATGGTGCCGTTGGCCACGAGCGGCGTGGCTTCCTGGCCGCCGCCGCCCGATCCCACCTCGTAGGACCAGGCGAGCCCCAGACGGCTCACGTTGGTGGTGTTGATGTCGGTGAGCGGGCTGAAACGCTGCTCTGACTGACTCAGGCCGTAGGTCAGCCACTCGTCGCCGGTTTGTCCGGCTTTCCTCAGGGCGGCATCGTCAACCCGGCCACTCTGAGCAGCCACCAAGGACACGAAGACGATGAGCCACAGAGAACACAGAGACCATGCGGATGTGTATTTCTTTAGAACCATAAGACTCTGTGTCCTCCGTGTCCTCTGTGGCTAAACCTCTTCGTTTTCTTCGTGACGCGATTATCGCGCGGGCGCTGGTGGCGGAGCGGTGTCGTTGGAGGCGGTGCGGCGTTTGAAGCGCCAGCGTCCGTTCTCGCGCACGAGCGTGTCGTCGTAGCGGCCGGCCTGCGCGATCGCGGCGCCCTGGGGGCCCGGCACCACGAACGCCCATCGCGACCAGGCGGTGGCCGCGTCGCCGTTCACGGTGATGACGAAGTTGGAGAGCAGGTGGTAATTCCTGGCGACATTGGGCTGCGTGCCCATCGCCTTTTCCATGAAGGCCTTGATCCCGGCCGGTCCTCCCGGAGCGCTGCCGAAGCCACCGACCCACTCGCCGTCCCTGGCGAACAGCGCCGAGTAGGCGGTGAAGTCGCGGCTATCGAGATGACGGCCGTAGTCGAGCAGCAGGTTCTGGATCTCTTCCTTGTCCTCGAAGCGCTGCAGGCGAGCGGCCGTCGAGTCACTGCCGGCAGCGGTCCTCGGCGCTTGCGCCATCGCCATTGACGCCGACGTTCCGGCAAGGAGCACCGTGAACACCCCAACTCGCCATGTCATAAAGAGCCTCCTAGTGATGCGAGGGAGTCTAGCGCCGGCGCCCACCCATGCCAAGCGCCTCGAGGGGTTAGCTATTGGGAGGGGAAAACTGCTACACCTATGCTTTTGAGCCGTCGACTGCCTGGTAGCTAATGCCGGTAGTCGCGACGTTGTGGGGCAATCACAGCTATGCCGGTCGGGATGATCACGGGCATTGCACAAGCGTTGATATGCCCAGTGGTCGCAAGCGCTGAACTTACGAGATTCCTCCGAACGTCGCTTGCCTCGTTCTCCGATCCGATCTGGGCCAGTAGAGGTATCTGAGCGGCTTAGTACCGATTTTGCCGCTTAGTCCAGCCCCCCTATCCCGAGAGACTCTCAAGGCGTTTTTCTAAACACGAGTCTGGAACGTACTGGAACCCCGTTGTTAGGCCGTGCCTCAGTACACCCAGGGAACGATGCGCTTTGTCGTCCGCGCGTATTGTGCGTAGGCTGGTCCGAACGTCTCCTGAAGGACGGCCTCCTCGACGTGGATCCGATAGCCGATCGCGACTAGATAGGGCAGAACGCTGCATGCCAAGGTCCACCAGTTCGAGAACGCCAGTCCGAGACCGAAGTAAGCGAGCAGAGAGCCGGCATACGCAGGATGACGAAGTCGCGAATAGAGCCCGGTCCGTATGAGTGTGTGACCTTCTCGAATCTGGACGCGACCCGTGAAGAAGACCCCCAAGGCGTGAATGGCCGTCCAGCGAACAGCGATGCCGGCGAACAGGAGTCCCAAACCGGACAACTGGAGAGGAGCATCGGCACCATCGATGCGTCCTACGCCCAGAAAGCCGACCAGCATTCCGACCAACTGAAAGCCGTGCGCCACATTCAAGGCCAACAACGATCCCTTGTCCGAATCGCGTGACGGAATCGCCCGATGTCGGGGAAAGGCGTCAATGGCCCACCAGATACCCAAGACCGCTGTAGCAGCGCCAGCGCTGAGCACGTTGTCGCTAGGCATGCTGATCTTTGTCTTTCGTTTCGATTCCTCAAAGTAACGTCGCCGCGTGAGCCGGCGAGCCTCGGGTGACACTGTATCGCACGGTCAGCTGTGCGCGGTTCCAAGCGGTTGCTGTGCCGCTTGTTGAAGCGCGTTCGCCGCGTTCTAGCGCTAACGCAAAGCGACTGCGCCCCTCGGCTCTGTGGGCGTGTGGGTGTAGCCTCTCCACTTCTCCCGGAGCCGCTCGCGGCGCGACCAGACTCGCTGCGCGCGGTGCGTAATGTAATGTCCACAGTGTCAGGTTTGAGGAACGGTAGCCGCCTTTTGGCGATCAATGTCCCGTGCGTCTACGCGCTCAGTGGCTACACCCGCGCGTTCGCCTATCATTCCGCGCCAAGCCTCAACGCGGAACCGCGTGGTGTTACGCAGGTCGGCATAATCACGCGCCACACGAACCGGTCGTCGCACCAAGTGCACGTGCGGGCTGAACTTGGGACGTTTCGGCCGAGGCTGGTTTGGCGTTATGCGGCGAGCCGTGCAGGGTCGGCCGAGAAATGCGGGTCGGCCTACTATTGGTTATACGCAGAACAAGTCGCATCGCGTCTTCGGGAGCGCTCCATGAAGGTTGATCGCCAAGATCGGACGGCAAAAGGTATCCGATTCTCTGTGAGCAGCGACGGTCGTGAGATCGCTCGCGCGTACCTGTACGTCATGACCAATGATCTGCACGAGGTGCCCTTCGGATTACTTGAAGACGTACATGTAGATGAATCCCAGCGCGGCGGCGGCATTGGTTCTGCGCTCGTCAACGAGGTTGTTGCTGCGGCTCGCGAGTTCGGCTGCTACAAGTTAATCGCAACGAGTCGAACCTCGCGGCCTAAGGTGCACGAACTGTACGAGCGTCTCGGCTTCGAGAAACATGGAGTGGAGTTTCGAATCAACTTCACCAAGTAGGGTAGCCTGGTGCTGACACTGCCCGAAGCCAGTCAATCAGTGCGTCGAACAAGGATAGGTCGTCGGGTCGAGCCCTGGGGGAGCGGAGTGCGTCGGTTATCGTGGTCACGTGGTCCTCGATGCTGTTTGAGGAGACCGTCAGGACAAGGCCCGGCGCCAATTGCTGCATCACCTCGAAGTACCTCTGCTGCGGCTCGATGAATCGAAGATGGTGTTCGAAGTTGCGACGCGTCCTGCCCGGATCACTCGACTTACGTTGTCGGAGAGCTTCGACGCTAGCGGTAAACAACACGTACAGGTTGGGAAACGCGAGTTCGCGCCGGACCATTCGAGGCCGATAGAACGCGTCGAGTTGCTCGAGCGAATGCCAGCCCTCGAAGTCGTAGGCCCAGTTGTACCAAAGGGGCTGGAAGGGATCGCCATCTAGAACGACGTCACGATCCCTCGACGCTTCAAGCGCGCGTCGCCACCGCTCCACCTGACGTTCGAAGTACCAATCGGCCGGCTCGTCGGACGGGCGCTCGAAGAGCGCAGCAACATCCGGAACGACTTCGATGCCGTTCGAAGCGCTAAGGGCGCGCGCGGTGGTGGTTTTGCCGACAGCACTCGGCCCTTCGAAACAGACGATGGTCATACGTCTTTTGGAGTTGCCTAACAATAGTAGGCCGACCGGCATATCTCGGCCGACCTTGCACGGCTCGCGGCATAACGCCAAACCAGCTTCGGCCGGAATGTCCCCAAGTTCAGCACGCACGCGCACTTGGTGCGACGACAGGTTCGCGCCGCGCGTGATTGTGTCGACCTGCATAACACCACGCGGTCCCGCGTTGAGGCTTGGCGCGGAATGGTCAGGCGAATGCGCGGAATGAGAGGCGAACGCGCGGGCTACACGGTCGCAATCACCCGCTTGACGAAGGTCTTCTCGGGGTCGCGCGGATAGCGCAGCATGACGATGTCGCCGATCGCGGGATCGCCAGCGAGATACACACGCTTGTTGACGATGAGTCGATCCTGGTCGTTGATCGTCGGCGACATCGCCGCAGCTTCGACGCGCGCAACCTGGTAAAGATACGTCGTCACGAACCAACCCACGGCTGGACTGAGGGTGAAGCTGGAGGCGACGATGCCCAGCGCCAGCGCAGTCAGCTTCCGGCGCCGTGGGCGATCGATCTCGACCGCGACGGGCCACCGGCGTCGCCTGACGAGCCACACCGGCACGGCGACGAACAAGGAGACAACGTGCAACAGGACCTGCCAGCGTATCCATCCTCGGCCGCGCCGGACTGCGTCCAACAGCATCCAGCGTGTAACCGCGAGATACAGCAACAGCGCGAGCAGGTAGACGAGGACGAGATCCAACAGGCGCCCTCGATAGCCAGCGCGTCGAAAATGGGACACGTGGCGGAGTTGCGCGATTGTGACAGACGGCGACACCTCGGGCAATCACCGTGAAGCTGAGAGCCTTCGTCCTCATACTGGCCGCCATCCTCGCCCTGTTCCTCGGCAGGCTATGGAAGACCACCGTGGACCGCAACGGCGGGGAGCCCGCCGAACCGTTTCGCATCGCCGGAAACTTCTACTACGTCGGCACAAGCGCCACAGCCGCCTTCCTCATCACCGGACCGGAGGGCCACGTCGTGCTCGACGGTGGCTATCCCGGCACCGCCCCGCTGATCGTCGCGAGCACCGCGCAGCTCGGCTTCGACATCAAGGACGTCAAAGTGCTCCTGAACTCGATCCCGCGCCGCGACCGCGCAGGGGGGCTGGCAGCGCTCCAGCAGGCGTCCGGCGCCACGCTGTGGGCGAGTGAATCGAGCGCCGGCGTCATCGCCTCTGGCGGCGACGACCCCGACATCGCCCTGCCGTTCAGGACGCTCGTCCAGATCGGGATCCTCGGATTCCCGTCTGCGCGCGTCGATCGCCGCTTCAAGGACGGCGACACGATCCATGTCGGGCCGATTGCGCTCACCGCGCACGTCACTGGCGGCAGCACGCGCGGCTGCACCTCGTGGTCGTTCCCCGTCCTGACGCTGAACGCGTACTGAACGTGGTCAGCGCCTGCCCCTTGGAAAGTGCGCCGCTGGGGATGCGGTATCCAGAACAAGGGGCCGACATCGAGCGCAGCCTGCGCGTGCTCCGCAGCCTTCCCGCCGACATCTGGGTGACGTCGAGCTCGAGATCGTGGGGCCGCTACCGCAAGTTCGCCGCGAGCAAGACGGCAAAGAACCCGGTGGATGCGTTCATCGACCCGGAGGGCTACCGCGCCTACCTCGACGCCGCCGAGGCGGAATTCCGCCAGGGGAAGGTGCACTAGTTGACATCATCTACTATTCAGTAGTATTTGTAGCCACTGAATAGTAGATGGCCAAAACGCTCCCCAAGCTGGCTCGGCTTGAGCTGCAGATTCTGGAAATCCTGTGGGCCCGCGGCCACGCGTCGGTTCGCGAGATCCAGGAAGGTTTTCCCGAGCCCCGTCCCGCGTACACCACCGTGCAGACCACGGTGTATCGACTCGAAGCCAAGGACGCGGTGCGCCGGACGCGCAAAATCGGCAACGCGCACATCTTCGAGCCGATTGTCGAGCGCGATATCGCTCGCCACCGTCTGCTCGACACCATCCTGGGCTTCTTCGGCGGCCAGGCGCAGCCGATGATGCAGCAGCTCGTCGAGGCGGGCAAGCTGACGCTTGACGACGTCCGCGATCTCGAGAAGGCGATTCGGAAGCGTGGGCGGCAGCAGGACGCGGAAAGGACGCGAAAGAAATGACGGCCGGCATCTTCGACCACCTGTGGCAATCGACGGTGTGTGCCGGCGTCGTGGCGCTCCTGAGCCTCGCCTTGCGGCGCAATCGCGCGCGACTTCGTTACGGTATCTGGTTCGTCGCCTCGGTCAAGTTCCTCGTGCCGTTTGCGGCGTTGGCGGCTGCCGGGAGTCTCCTGGAATGGAGGCAGGCGCCCGCGCCCATCGCGTCTGTCGTGACGTCGCCGGCGGTTCGTGCATTCCAGGCACCATTCGCGGAGCTATCACTCGACAGCGCAGTGGTGGCCGCAACGCCAGGACGCGATCGGATCGCATCGACGCTCTTCGCCATGTGGATGTGTGGATTCGCGGTGATCGTCGTCGGTCGCGTGAAGCAGTGGCGCCGGATCCGGGCAACCGTCCGCGCCAGCGCACCCTGGGACGCCACGACGGACCTTCATTCCGCCATTCGGATTCGAACGGCTCCCACGGTGCTGGCACCAGGCGTCGTCGGTCTTTGGAAGCCGGTCATCCTCCTGCCGAAGGGAATCGACACCTACCTGACGAGGCGGCAGCTCGCGGCAGTGCTGGCGCACGAGGTGTGTCATGCCCGACGCCGCGACAATCTCACAGCGGCCGTGCATATGCTCGTGGAGGCCCTCTTCTGGTTTCACCCGATGGTGTGGTGGATCGGGTCGCGACTGATCGCCGAGCGCGAGCAGGCGTGCGACGAGCATGTGGTCGCCGAAACGGCAGAGCCCATCGCGTACGCAGAAGGCATCGTGACCATTTGCCGGCGCTACGCGGAAGCACCGCTCATGAGCGTGGCCGGTGTCGGCGGCGCCGACGTCAAAGCCCGCATCGATGCGATTCTTGCCAATCGGATCGGATTGCGGCTGACGCTGGCGAAACGGCTCGTGCTGGCGACAGCCGCAGTGCTCACGCTGGTGGTCCCGATCGTCACGGGAGCGATCGACGCGCAAGACCGCACACCTGTGGGGCCACCGATCGATCCGGAGACGCGGTTTGAGGTGGTGTCGATCAAGCCGTTCGACGCATCCGGAGGCGCAGCGCCGCGGATCTCGATGTTGCCAAACCGCTACGATATGGCGGGCATGCCGACGCGGCTCCTGGTCTCCCAGGCGTTGATCACACCACCGAATCGCATCATCGGCCTGCCGGACTGGATCGACAAGGAGCGCTACACGATTGCGGCCAAAGTGCCAGAGGGCACGCCGGGGACCGCGATGTTCACGATGATCACCAACCTGCTGAAGGATCGCTTCAAGCTGACCATGCACCGCGAAACGCGCGAGATGCCCGTCTACAATCTGGTGTTCGCGCGGAGTGACAAGCGTTTCGGACCGGCGTTCAAGGAGACCTCTGCGGAGTGCCGGGCGACGATTGCTGCGCGCCTCGAGGCGGCACAGCGCGGAGAGCGCGGAGCCCTAATGGTCGCACCCGCCGAGTGCGTATCTCTGCGGTTCAATCCCGGTATCGCCAGTATCGGCGGCGCACAGATGGCCGCTATCGCCGGGCTACTGACCCAGTCCGTGGGTCGACCGGTGATCGACAAGACCGGGCTGACCAGCTACTACGACGCGACGCTGAAGTGGACGCCGGCGCCGGGAAGCGACAATCTATTCCCGTTCGGCCTGCCGGCCGGCGCGGTGGCCGGGGGCGGGCTCGACGCGCCGCCACTCGCGGATCCCGATGCGCCGAACCTCTTCACCGCAGTGCAGGATCAGCTCGGGCTGAAGCTGGAGAGCGCCCGCGGTCGGGTCGAGTTCGTCGTCATCGACCGCCTCGAGAAGCCGACGCTGGACTGAGGAGGAGCGATGAGAACGCTGCGGAAGCTTTCGTTGGGCGCGATCGGAGCGCTGGTGGCCATCCGTTGCTCGCGCACCACGAGTGGCCGGTCGATCGAACCAAGCAGGTCACGGTAAAGGGAACCGTGACCGCGGTCGGCTGCCTGTACTTCCGGCCGCGGACCCAACGTCCGCTGGCACAGAACCGAACGCCGCCGCCGTAATAAACCGGTAACGTGGTCTCAATACCGTATGAGCACGCAGCGAGGAGCGTTGGAGGCCACCGGCATGAGACGAAACCTGGTGATTCTGGCAGTGACTATCTATATAGCCACGGTGGCGTCCTCCGCGTATGCGCATCACAGCCATCCGTACTTCTACGATCAGTGCAAGAGCATCACGATCGAGGGGCGGGTGGAAAGGGTCGAATTCAAGAACCCACACACCTGGATCTTTGTCAAACTGGACGACGGAACGGCGTATACCGTCGATTGGGCCCCGCAGACCAGACTGACGAATGACCACATCATCGGCCCCGCGAAAGAAGCGCTGGTGTTTGGAGCTCGCGTCGTGGTCACGGGCAATCCAATAAGGAACGCGGCCCAGATACGCGAGCATTTCCCGGACTTCAAAAGCGACGTGAACCCCAACACCGTCGACCCCAAATCCATACGCCGTGTGGGCGACAGTTTCAGCTGGGCGCTGTCCCCGAGCCCGAACCCTCCGAACTGCGACCGTCAGTAGCGGCAAGTCATCATTGGGTCGGCAACACGCCGCGTATTCTCAGCACCTGCCAGAAGTCCTCGTGCTCCTGTTGAAAGACAATCTTGAGCACACCATCCTTGATATACAGGATGAACGTGGAATCGACCGTGACATCCATCGGCGGTGCTGTCGCCCTCTCAAAGCGCCAGACGAACTGCGCGCGCACCATCGCGTAGTGTTCGTCCACCCGCGTTTCGTCTAAGGACGCCAGCGTAGTAGATGTGTGTCCCACCGTCTTCAACAATCCCAGCGCCTTTGGGAAACCCTCGAGAAGTGCTTGCTTCTCCGCCACCTGTGCGCCATCCGGCCCGGCAAGCATGCACAGGTCGGCATATTGAGAAGTAAGGCGATCAATATCCATGGCGCTGCGACTGTGCGCGTACTGATCGAAAAGGTCTTGAACAGAGGGACCGGCTACGTCCATGGCATTTCCTGCTTACGGGGAAGACAGTCGAGCGAGTGCCAAATGGGTCGCCGATCTCAGCTCTGAGAGTCTACGGCAACGCCCAGCTCAGAGGGTCCGGATGATTGGACGCACAGTTACGGCCGATGACCGGCGAGGGGGAGCACGCGCCTCAACAACTCGTCCGTGAACCGTTCCTGATCCTCGAAGAAGGGGAAATGGCCGGCCTCCTCAAACCAGACGAGCTCGCGCCGGGGAGCCGTGATCGTGTCGGCATACTTCGCAATGAGAGCGGGACGGGTATACGGATCGAGTCGTCCCTGGAAAAAGAAGATGGGGACCCGGAAGTCTGTTCCAAGCGTGGCGACGTCTATCTTCTGCATTTGCGGGATCATCACGTCGAGCGAAAAGAGCTGGGCACGCGTGAACCCATACACGTCGGCGAGCGAGTACTCGGGGGCGGTCAGCAGAGTGGACAGGATTCTTCTCATGTTCAAGAACGATCGATCGGCCGGCGGCCCGAGTAATTCCGCTTGCCAAGTCTGAGCAATCGACCCTTTCCGTAGATCCACGCCTGGAGGAGGGTAGGGCTGAATGCCCTCCAGGTCCCTGATCGCCTCGACCCGGTGCCGCGTGCGCGCCATCTCCAGCGCATCCTCGTACGCGGTCTTCTCATTCAGCGTCGCATTGACAAGCTGCGCGACTCCCACATACGCGTCGATGATGCCCGGATGTTCGTGCGCGAGCCAGAGACCCAGTACGCTTCCCCAGGAATGCCCCAACACCACGATCTTGTCCCGCTTGAATCTCTGCCGAAGGTAGTTCACCACCTCCAGTGCGTCTTGTTCCATTCGGGGAACACTCATCGTTCGTCGCTGCAGCTCTCTGTCATTCCTCGCGTATGTCTTCCCCGCCCCACGCTGATCCCACTGCACCACGGTGAAGTGTCTTTCCCACGGACCCTGGAACGTGCCAGCCATGGGAATGAATGCGATGCCGGGGCCGCCATGGATGAACAGCAGAATCGGGTTGTTCACGTGCTGGCCTCGCACGTGAATCCATTGATCGATGCCCCCGATTCGCACCGACTCCAGGCTGTCGATACCATCGGATGAACGAATCTCGCGTCCTTCTGCGATCCGGTGCTGCCGATACGCTCGGTACGACAGGCTAAGAGGGACGAGGATGAGGATCAGGCCGATGGCGGCCGCTCCGACGTACTTGAGTATCCTGATCAACCGGCGCATCACACTTCCGTCTGACGGGATTTTCTCTTGCGACGTTGCCGACACCATGCCTGAAGCTCTTTACGACCACATCGGCGGGACGTACACATCGACGCGGCGCCCCGACCCCAGGATTGCCACGGCGATCGTGCACGCGCTCGGCCGCGCTGCGACGGTGGTCAATGTCGGAGCGGGCGCTGGAGCCTACGAGCCCACCGACCGATCGATTGTGGCGGTCGAGCCCTCGTCCAGCATGATTCGGCAACGGGCGGCTGGGACGGCCCCGGTCGTCCAGGCATCGGCCGAAGCGCTGCCCTTCCGGGATCGTTCGTTTGACGCCGCGCTCGCGCTGCTCACCCAGAGATTGGTCAGGCTGCCCCACGCCTTGGGCTGACCTGCGGTGGCGCTCACCGTCGTGTCGAGCCAGTCCTATCGCCACGCGGCCGCCGTCGGGTCCAGCCCCTGTTAGCCTGCGTAGCTATTCCTCGAACATCTCCTGGAGTGTCTCCAACACCGCCGTAGTCGTCCCCGACGACAGCTTGCCCAAGCGCTTGACGAGACGTTCACCGTCTACCGTCCGCAACTGATCTAAGGCGACGAAACCCGAGCGACTCTGAAACCGGCACGGAATACGCCAGGGATAGGAGTGACCGCCAGTGGTCATGGGCGCCACAATGACCGTTCGAAGATGCGCATTCAGCTCGTCCGGCGAGACGACAAGGCAGGGCCGCGTCTTACGGACTTCACTTCCCACGGTTGGGTCCAACCGGACCAGGTGCACTTCGCCACGCCCGATCGCGTCGCGCTTCACCGCCACTGCCATTCCTTGTCGTCGAATTGGCTCGATGTCGGTGCATCGAGAAGTTGGTCGTCACCACGGGAGTGCATGGATTTCGCCGCGTCGGCCCACCCGGCCCGCGCTGCCCGCGCCGCTCGAATGATCAAGCGCCCGTGTTCCGCCTGGAGTTCGACTTCGTCCGGCAGTTGGGCGTGCTCGAGCAGCATCTTGGGCACGCGAATGCCTTTGGAGTTTCCAATTTGCACTATCCGGGTTCGTGTGACCATGTGATTACAGTGTAATCACACCTGGCAGTTACGGCAAGAAGTGCGATTCAGCAGGCTAGGAGCCTGTGCGAAGTGCGGCATCGGTCTTGCCGCTTCATCGTGCAGAGGCTCCCGGCGCCAGCGCTCCCAGTCTAAATCGGGCGTGAATCGATTGAAGCGTGGGCGGGGACGGTCGGAAGGCCGTCACTCGAACGCCACTCGTATGACCGGCAAGCCGTCACCACGGGAAGAGACGATGAAGATCTGCGCACGACGGACGGCACTCGCACTGGCCGCATGCCTCGGCACCGCTGCGTCGCTGGCTCACGCGCAAACCAGGGCTCCTGCCGATTGGGCGGCGATGTCCATCGAAGAGCTGATGGAGATCAAGGTCACCTCGGCGTCGAGGAAGGAACAGCGCGTCACCGACACGCCGGCAGCCGTGTACGTCATCACGCAGGAAGACATTCGCCGATCGGGCATGACGTCGATCCCCGAGCTGCTGCGACTGGCACCGGGCGTCCAGGTCGCCCGCATCAATTCCAACAGCTGGGCGATCTCGGTTCGCGGCTTCAACGATCTGCTGTCCGACAAGGTGCTGGTTCTCATCGACGGCCGCACGGTCTACAACCCGTTGTTCGCCGGCGTCTTCTGGGAGGCCGAAGAGCTGCTGCTGGACGATGTCGAGCGCATCGAGGTCGTGCGGGGCCCCGGCGGCGCGCTCTGGGGCGCCAATGCCGCGAACGGCGTGATCAATATCATCACGAGGAAGGCGGCCGATACGCAGGGACTCGCCGCCAGCGTCGGTGGCGGCACCGCGCGGCAGGCCGACATGGCGGTCAGGTACGGCGGCACCGTGAACAACACCGCCTTCCGCGTGTTCTCGCAGTTCTCTGCTCCCGGCGAGTCGCGGATCAACGGCGCATCGGCGCACGACTCGTGGCAGAACACGACCAGTGGATTTCGGATCGACCGGACCGTCGATCGGAATGAGCTGACCGTCGATGGCGCCGCGACGTGGGGAGACCGCCATGGGCTGTGGCTCGACCTCGCCCAGTTTCCGGCGCAGGTCCCACTGTCCACCACCGCGCATTCGACCAACGCACATCTCCTGGGCCGGTGGACGCACAAGTTCGCCGCCGGCACCTCACTGCAGGTGCAGACCTTCGCCGACTATCTGGACCGGGACGAGGCGATCGGCATCTACGACCGGCGAACGATCGACGTCGACGTCTCCTATCACTCACGCATCTTCCCCGCTCACGATGTAGTTGTTGGTGGTGGCGTGCGCCGGATCGATGAGTCGTTTCACGGTAAGGCGGGCTACGACTTGAGCACGGATTCGCAAGCGGTCGATATCGTCAACGTGTTCGGACAGGACGAGATCGCGCTGACCACAGACCGGCGCGTCGCGCTCAGCCTCGGCGCCAAGTTCGAGCACAACACGCTCTCGGGCGCAAGCCTGCAGCCGAGCGCGCGCGTGATGTGGGCGATCACGCCTGAGACGCAGTACGTCTGGGCAGCGATCTCACGCGCCATCCGAACGCCATCGGTGATCGACCGGCTGTTCAGCGTGACCTACCCGTACGGCATCGGTCCCGGGGGCCTGCCGATCCTGGCCGGTGCCCGCGGCAACCCCGATTTCGAGCGCGAGCAGGTCATCGAGACCGAAGTGGGCTACCGCAAGAACATCCGGTCCACGGCCAGCTTCGACATCGCGGGATTCCACGCCAGCTATGCCGGGCTGCGCACCATCGAGCCGAGGACGCCGACGTTCGAGCTGACACCGTATCCACATCTTCTGGCGGTGGGCGAGTTTCAGAACTGGCTGGACGCCCGAGCGACCGGGTTCGAGGTCTCGTCACGATGGCAGCCGGTTCTCGGCTGGCAGATTGATGGAAGCTACAGCGCGTTTCAGGTGACCGGCAGGCCGGCCGCCGCGAGCCAGGACCCGGCAGCGCTGTCGTTTGACGCCAATGCCCCGGCGCACCAGTGGCGCGTGCACACGAGCGTCGCGCTCGGATCGCGAACCCGGGTCGATACCTCACTGGCCTATGTCGGCACCCTGAGCCGGCTCGGCGTGCCGGAGTACATGAGCACCGACGTCGGCATCGAGCGTCAATTGGGTAAGCAGCTGGCCCTGAGTTTCAGCGGCAGCAACCTGACCGACGCCGCACATTCCGAGTTCAGTGCGAGCAGCATGCTGTCCACGTCGGTCCCGCGATCCGCACACGTGCGGCTGCGGTGGCTCCTCAACCGATAGATCTGGCCTGTGGTACGCTCGCCACAGGGCGGAACACATGACGCGTTTCTGGATTGCGTGTGCGGTGATGGGGACGGCGCTGGGCGTTGCCGCGCAGGGATCGAAGACGGTGTGGGACAAGGTCTACACCGCTGAGCAGGCGGCTCGCGGCGAGAAGCTGTACGCCGACAATTGCGCGATGTGCCACGGCGACGGGCTGACCGGCATCGAAATGGCGCCCGCGCTGGCCGGCGACACGTTCAACCAGAATTGGGAGGGCGTGGCCCTCTCGGATCTGCTCGAGCGGATGCGCAGCTCGATGCCGCAGGACAAGCCCGGGACCCTCTCGCGGGCGCAGAACGCCGACATCCTCGCCCACATGTTGCGCGTCGGCGGATTTCCGGCCGGCGATGTTCCACTCGAGGGTCAGCCCGGCGCGCTCGCGCAGATCAAGTTCGTGACCTATAAGGCGCAGCCCTAGCTGCCGGGACACCAGGCTGCCCGACGGCGACTCCCCTCCCTCAACGTGCGTGATGTTTCGCGCTCGCGTGGGGAATAGTCCGCACCCCCGTTCTCTCCCCGTGCCGTGAACGAGAAACTCCGACGCGATAGCTCACGTGCGGCCTGGCATGGTTAGTGCGCCTCCAGTCCTCGGAGGTTCCCGCCATGACCACCGCGGCTCACCGCACACTCCCTATCCTGGTGCTCATGCTGGCTGTTTTCTTCCCCACCAGCGTGCGCGGACAACAGGTGCTCTGCCTGGACGAGGCTGACGACATCGCGGCGCTGCAGATCTTCGAGCACGCCCTGAACACGTACGTCGAGCTCCATCGTCGCGTCGAGCTCCCGTTGTCGGCCCGATATCTCTCGTCGGATCCCGAGGCGGCTGCCGAAGCCGCAGCCAGGCTTGCAGCTGCCATCAGGGAGGCGCGGCCCGACGCCGAACGGGGCGAAATCTTCCGTCCGGAAGTGGCCGACCTGTTTCGCTTTCGTCTGGCCAACACCGCCGCCGCTCATGACTACGCGCAAAGCGAGCCCGCTGCCGATGACGAAGGGGCGCCGGCCGTGCGGCTGCGAGTGAACCACGCGGTGCCCTGGATCGTGAGCCGTCCCGCCTGGCCGGCGCTCGTCAGGGCCTTGCCGACGCTGCCGCTCGAGGTCGAGTACCGGATCGTGAATCGCGATCTGGTGCTGGTCGACGTTGCGGCCAACATTGTCGTGGACGTGCTGGATGAGGCGCTCCCGGCGCGATGAGGCGTTCGGTGGCGTTACACTCGAACTCTATGGGGCTGACCTCCGATGATCGCGGTGTGCTGGTGCGGTGTTCGTCGTGCGGGAAGACGAATCGCCTGCCGTATCCGCACCTCGATCGCCCGATCCGGTGCGGGCACTGCCACGCGAACCTGCCGTCGCCCTCGTCGCCGATCGACGCCGCCAGCGCGGGCGCCTTCGATGCGCTCGTTTCGCAGTCGCCGCTTCCCGTCGTCGTGGACTTCTGGGCGCCCTGGTGCGGCCCGTGCCGGAGGATGGCGCCGGAGGTCGAGAAAGTGGCGCAGCGCACGGCCGGTCAGGCGCTGGTCGTCAAGGTCGATACCGACGCTGTACCGGATCTCGGCGCGCGATTCGGCATCCAATCGATCCCGACAGTGGCGGTGTTCCGCGGCGGACGGGAGGTCGCACGAGAGTCGGGCGCGCGCCCCGCCGCCGACATCCAAGCGCTGCTGGCCCGTTCGTAAGCGCGCGTCAGACGAATTCTTAGACACGGAGACACGGAGCTGCCGTTCGACCAGGCGGCCTGCGTGTCCTCCGTGCCTCCGTGGCCCTTGTGATCTTCGTGATCTTCGTGGCCTTCGTGGTTGAATCCTGTGGCGTCAGTTCTTTTTCTTCTCCCCCGACGACACGAACATCGACAGCACAAAGCTGACCACGGTCACGACGATCGCGCCGACCAGTGCCGGGATGGCGCCGCTCACATGAAAGCCCAGCCCGAGCGCGTCCGACAACACGCTGGTCAGCCACAACATGATCGCGTTGAGGACCAGCGTAAAGAGTCCGAGTGTGATGATGAGAAACGGGAACGTCAGGAGCATGAGCACCGGCTTGACGGAGACGTTCAATACCCCGAATACAAGCGCAACGCCAAGCAGCAGCACCGGGTCGCCGGTGAACGAGATGCCGGGCACCAGACGTGTCGCCACCCACAACGCGGCGGCATTGATCACCAGACGCAACAGAATGTGCATGACGTCACTCTACGCCCGGTCGAGGTCGATAACCGCTGGAGGATTCGTTCAGGAGCTCACGAGTTGCCAGTTGGGAAATGCAGGGGAAGACGTTAGACTTTGGCCATGATTCCCGCGCCGAGCCGCCGGGACTTTCTCCAGTTAATGCTTGGAGGCGCAGCAGTTGCGTCGCTGCCGCCGCTCGCCTCCGCACAGACTCACCCCACCGCCCTCACCGTCACCAGACTCAGCGAGAACCTCCAATTGATCACGGGCGCGGGAGGCAATGTCCTGTTGGCCACCGCTCCTGATGGCATGGTCATGGTCAATGGCGGTGCGCAGGAGCGATCGACTGAGCTCCTGAAGCTGATCGCGGATCAGTCCGGCGGCACGCGCGTCAGCACGCTCTTCAACACTGACTGGCATCCGGAGCACACCGGATCGAACGAAGCGCTCGGCAAGGGCGGCACGCAGATCCTGGCGCACGAGAACACCAAGCAGTACCTCGCCAACGATCTCGTCGTCGAGTGGCAGAAGAAGACCTACAAGGCGAAGCCCAAGCCGGCCCTTCCAACGAAGACGTTCCATGCGGCGGGCACGATGACGCTCGGCAGCGAGCGGATCGAATACGGCCCGCTGGGTCAGGCCCATACCGACGGCGACATCTACGTGTTCTTTCCTGGCGCCAACGTCCTGGTGGCTGGCGATGTGCTGTCGGTCGGCGCGTATCCCATCGCCGACTACACCACCGGCGGGTGGCTGGGAGGCATGGTCAGCGCAACCAAGGCGCTCATCGATCTCTCGAATGCCGGGACGCGCGTCGTGCCCGGCACGGGCCCCGTGCAGACGCGTGCGGATCTCCAGGCGCAGCACGACATGCTCAACACGCTCCGCGAGCGGCTCGGCAAGATGATGCGGCAGGGCATGGGGGCCGCCGATATGCGTGCCGCGGGCGCGACCAAGGAGTTCGACGAGAAGTGGGGCAGCCCGGATCTGTTTCTGTCCACGACCTATCGAGGCATGTGGCTGCACGTTCGCGAGCTCGGGGGCATCGTGTAGGTCATTGGTGGTGCCGTCTAGGTCAAAGGGCAAGAGGCAAAGGGCAAAGGTGAGGTCAGGGGTCCAGGTTGAAGGTCTAAGGTTGAAGGTTTAGGGGCAAGGTGACGAGCGTGCTTACAGTGCGGAACTTGATCGTGGTGGCGTCCCTCGCCCTCGCGGTAGCCGTCTGCTCATCGATCGCGGGTGGCATCGGAGCCGCGCAGTCGCCCACTTCTTCCACTTCTTCCACTTCTTCCACTTTGATCGGCGCCTACTGCGTCGGATGCCACAACCAGCGGACCAAGACCGCGGGCGTGATGTTCGACACGATGGATCTGGCCGACGTCTCGAAGGACGCGGAGGCGTGGGAGAAGGCGGTGCGCAAGCTGCGTGGCGGGCTGATGCCCCCGCCGGGTGCCCGCCGTCCCGAGCCGGCCGCAGTGGACACGTTCGTGTCCGCCTTGGAGCGCTCGCTCGACGCGGCCGCGGCGAGCCGTCCGAATCCTGGACGCGTGGCGCTGCATCGCCTGAACCGGGCCGAATACGCCAACGCGATCGAGGATCTGCTCGGCATCCGCATCGATGCCAGCGCGCTGCTTCCCAAGGATGACGAGGCCGACGGCTTCGACAACGTGGCCAGCGTGCTCACTGTGTCGCCGTCGTTTCTCGATCAGTACATCTCGGCTGCACGTGTGGTGACTGCGCGCGCGCTCGGCAACCCGTCCGCACGCCCGGGCAGCATCACCTATCGTCCGGTGCGCGGCACCGACCAGGCCGTTCGCGTTGAAGGCTTGCCGCTCGGCACGAGAGGCGGGCTGATCGTCGAGCACCTGTTTCCCGCCGACGGCGACTACAAGCTGAACATCAGCGGCCTTGCCGCGGCCGGCTACGTGCGCGGGATGGAGTATCGGCACACCCTCATCGTGACCATCGACGGTGTGAAAGCCTTCCAGGCGTCTCTGGGCGGTGCCGAGGATCTCAAGGCCATCGATCAGCAGCAGGCTCCTGCCGTCGCCGCGATCAACGGGCGCTTCCAGAACATCCCGGTGAAGGTCACCGCGGGCCCGCACAAGGTCGGCGTGACCTTCGTCGCCAGGACCTACGCCGAATCGGACGAGGTGCTCTACTCGTTCCGCCCGGGCGTTGGCGAGGAGCGCATTCCACGCGTCGGCAGCCTCGAGATTCAGGGCCCGTTCACTCCGTCGGGCCTCAGCGACACACCGAGCCGCCAGCGTGTCTTCGTCTGTCACCCGGCCACCCAGAGTGAGGAACTGCCGTGCGCGACGCGCATCCTCTCGACGATGGCGCGCCGTGCTTTCCGCCGCCCGGTGACCGATCAGGATCTGTCCGCGCCGCTCGCCTTCTACGCGAGCGCAAGAGCGGCGGCGGATTTCGATGCCGGCATTCAGGGCGCTCTGCCCGCCATCCTGGCGAGCCCGAAGTTTCTCTATCGTGCCGAGCGTGCGCCAGGTACCGTCGCTCCGGGCGCGGTGCATCGCGTCACCGATCTCGATCTCGCCTCCCGTCTCTCGTTCTTCCTGCTCGGCCGATCACCGGACGATGAGCTCCTGGCCTTGGCGGAGAAGGGCTCACTCGCTGATCCGAAGATGCTGGACGCGCAGGTCCGTCGTCTGCTTGCCGACCCGCGATCCAAGGCGCTGGTCACCAGCTTCGCCTTCCAGTGGCTGAAGATGCGCGGCCTGGACGAGATTGAACCGGACGCGGTGATCTTCCCGAACTTCGACGATGGCCTGCGTGAGGCGTTTCGCCGGGAGATGGAGCTCTTCATCCAGAGCGTGCTGCGCGAAGACCGCAGCGTGCTCGACCTGCTCTCGGCAAACTACACCTTCGTCAACGAGCGCCTCGCGCTGCACTACGGTCTTCCCAACGTTCGCGGCGATCAGTTCCGTCGCGTGACGTTGACCGACCCCAATCGCTTCGGGCTGCTCGGCAAGGGCGGTGTTCTGCTGACGACGTCGTACGCCAACCGCACGGCTCCGGTGATTCGCGGCGCCTGGATTCTCGAGAGCCTGCTCGGAACGCCACCGGCCGCGCCGCCGCCGGACGTCGAAGCGTTCCCGGAAAACAAGGACGGCGAGAAGGCCAGGACCATCCGCGCGATCATGGAGGATCATCGGGCCAAGCCGTCCTGCAACGCCTGCCATGGCGTGATGGATCCCCTGGGCTTCGCGCTCGAGAACTTCGACGCCATCGGCGAGTGGCGCTCGCAGGATCGCTGGGCCGGGATCCCCATCGATGCGTCGGGCACGTTGATCGACGGCACTCCGATCAGCGGGCCGGTCGATCTGCGCAAGGCGCTCCTGAAGCGTCCCGAACAGTTCGTCCAGACGATGACCGAAAAGCTGATGACGTATGGGCTGGGGCGAAGCGTCGAGTACTACGACATGCCCGCGGTCCGTCGGATTGTCCGCGACGCAGCTCGCGACAACTACCGCTTCTCGGCGATCGTCATGGGCATCGTGAAGAGCGCGCCGTTTCAGATGAGGAAAACAGCGGAGTAATTACAGCGAGCGAAGCGAGTCTCCACTATGTTCATCACAAAGAAGCACCTCTCGCGTCGAACCTTCCTTCGCGGGGCCGGCGTCGCGGTTGGCCTGCCGCTGCTCGATGCGATGGTCCCGGCCTGGACGGCGCTGGCGCAGACGGTGGCCAGCCCCAAGCCGCGCATGGGGTTCATGTATCTGCCTCACGGCGCGATCATGGAGCAGTGGACGCCCGCCATTGAGGGCACGGGCTTCGAGCTGACGCCGATCCTCAAGCCGCTGGCGCCGTTTCAGAAGCAGATCACGATCGTCAGCGGGCTCGAGAACAAGCCGGCCATCCTGCCGCCCGTGCACGCGATCAATCCCGGCACCTGGCTGAGTTGCGTGTCGCCCAACGCCGGGCAGGAGCCCCACGGCGGCGTGACCATCGATCAAATCGCCGCTGCGCGGATCGGGCAGGACACGCCCCTGCCGTCGCTCGAGGTCGCCACCGAGGGCCGTGGCGGCAGCGGCGCCTGCGATCGTACCTACGGCTGCAGCTACGGCGGCACGATCTCGTTCAGGACGCCGACCACGCCGCTGCCGATGGAAGCCGATCCGCGCAAGCTGTTCGAGCGGCTCTTCGGCCAGGGGGACACCGCACAGGAGCGGACGGCCATCTCGAAGCAGTACTCGAGCATCCTCGACCTGGTGTCACGGGAAGCGGCCGATCTGCAGCGGACCCTCGATGCGCCCGATCGGGCGAGGGTGGGTGACTACCTCGAGAGCGTGCGCGAAATCGAGCGGCGCGTGCAGAAGATGCAGGCGCAGGATCTCTCCAGCCTCGAGCTGCCCGATGTGCCGGTGGGCGCCACGTTCGATCAGCGTCTGAATCTCATGTTCGACATGATCGCGCTGGCGTATCAGGCCAATCTGACGCGGGTGTTCAGCTTCATGATGGCCGGCGAGGGCAGCAATGTGACCTACAACCACATCGGCGTGTCCGATGCCTTCCATCCGCTCTCGCACCACCAGAACGACAAGGCGCGCAAAGAGCGGCTCGTGAAGATCCAGACCTATCACACGCAGGCGTTCGCGAAGTTCCTGGCGAAGCTCGCGGCGATGCCCGACGGCGACGGCTCGATGCTGGACCACTCGATCCTGCTCTACGGCAGCAACATGAGCAACAGCAACGCGCACGACGAGTTCCCGCTGCCGACGCTGGTCGTGGGCGGCGGATGCGGCACGCTGAAGGGCGGCCAGCACCTGAAGTACCCCGATCGCACGCCGCTGGCGAACCTGCACCTGACGCTGCTCGATCGGGCCGGCATTCCCGCCGACAAGGTCGGCAACAGCACGAGCGTGTTCACGGAGTTGTGAGGCGGGTCTGGAAGAGTGTAGAGGCGGGTCTTTAGACCCGCCTGGAAACGCATGCTGACGATATTCTTGCTGGCGATACTGTTAGGCGGGTCTGAAGACCCGCCTCTACATACGGCCGACCCGCCTCTACATGCGGCCGACCCGCCCCTACGGGCTGCGGGCGCCGCTGCCGCTGCGCCCCTTGTCGAGGCGGTCAAGTCCGGCGACCGGGCCGCGGCACTGACGCTCATCGGCCGACGCGTTGACGTCAACGCGGCGGAGGCCGATGGCACGACGGCGCTGCACTGGGCGGTGCAGCAGAACGATCTCGACCTCGTGCAGCGGCTGATTCGCGCCGGCGCCAACGTCAAGGCGAAGAACGAATACGGCTCGACGCCGATGTCCGAGGCGGCCCTGCTCGGGCGCGCGGACATGATCGACGCGCTGCTCAAGGCCGGCGCCGACGCGGAATCCCCAAACGCCGACGGCCAGACCGCGCTGATGGTCGTGGCGCGCACCAGCCGGGTCGACGCGGCGCGACTGCTGCTGTCGCGCGGCGCCAATGTGAACGCCGTCGAGCAGTGGCGCGGCCAGACGGCGCTGATGTGGGCCGCCGCCCAGAGCCAGCCGGCGATGGTGGCCGAGCTCATCGCGCGCGGCGCCGATGTCGACGCGCGTTCGGACGTGAACAACTGGGAGCGCCAGGTCACCGCGGAGCCGCGCGCGGTCTATCGGCCGGCCGGCGGGCTCACACCGCTCCTCTACGCCACACGTGAAGGCTGCGTCGACTGCGCGAGGATGCTCGCGGAGGCCGGGGCCGATCTGAACCTGGCCGATCCCGACGGCATCAGCCCGCTCCTGATGGCCGTGACCAACGGCCACTGGGATCTCGCCCAGTACCTGATCAAGAAAGGCGCGAACCCGAACAAGTGGGATCTGTGGGGACGGGCGCCGCTCTACGCCGCGGTCGATCTGAATACGATTCCGCGCGGCGGACGTCCCGACCGGCCGTCGCTCGACGAGACGACGAGCCTGCAGGTGGTCGAGATGCTGCTGGCGGCCGGCGCGAATCCGAACGCGCAGCTCAAGCTCGCGCCGCCGTTCCGCAACATCGGCAACGACCGCGGGCTCGATGGCATGCTCACGACCGGCGCCACACCGCTCCTGCGTGCCGCCAAGGCGCTCGACGCGCCGGCGATCTCGGTGCTGCTGGCGCGCGGCGCCGATCTGAGCCTGCCGAACTCGCGCGGCATGACTCCACTCATGGCGGCTGCCGGACTCGGGTCGGTGGATGCCGATACCCGCGGCTTCTATCTTGACGAGGGCGTGCAACAGCGCTCGATCGAGTCGCTGAAGCTGTTGATCAAGGCCGGTGGCGACATCAACGCCAAGGATTCACGCGGCCTGACGCCGCTGCACGAGGCGGCGCGCTGGGGATGGAACGACGTGGTGCAGTTCCTCGTCTCAAACGGCGCCGACCTCACCGCGAAAGACAGCCGTGGGAATACGCCCGTGGACTCCGCGATGGGCAAGGCCGGCGGCAACAGCCGCGGCGGGCAGCGCATCGACGTTCACGAGGATACGGCCGCGTTGCTGAAGAAGCTGGGTGCGGCGCAAACGGGTTCTGCGAGGGAATGAATGACGACCACTGTGCGACGTCTGATCATCGCTGGTTTGCTCCTGGGCTGGGTGCCCGCTGCCTCCGCTCAGACGGTGGATGAGGTCATTGAAAAGCATCTGACGGCTCTGGGAGGACAAGCCGCACTTGGAAAGCTGAACTCCAGGACCATGACCGGAACCATCACGCTGTCAACGCCGGCCGGCGAGGTCTCGGGCCCGATCGAGGTGCTGAACGAGCGGCCGAACAAAGTGCGCACCGCCATCAATCTGGACTTGACCGCTCTCGGCGTCGGCAAGGTGGTCATCGATCAGCGATTCAACGGGACGACGGGCTACGCGATCGACAGCCTGCAGGGGAACCGCGACCTCACCGGCGACCAGGTCGAGATCATGAGGAACAGCGCGTTCCCGAGTCCGTTCATCAACTACAAGGAATTGGGCGCGACGGTGGAGCTCTCCGGCAAGGAGAAGGTTGGCGACCGTGACGCGTACCTGCTGATCGTGAAGCCGAAGACGGGACCCGCCATGCGCCAGTACCTGGACGCTGACTCATATCTTCCTGTTCGAGTCGTGATGACGCTCAATATTCCGCCGGTGGGCGAGATGGAACAGACGACCGACCTCCTCGACTGGCGTGACGTTGACGGCATCAAGGTCCCGTTTCAGATCAGGACATCGTCCAATGTGCAGACCCTCAGCATTGACGTCACGAAGGTGGAGCACAACAAGGCGATCGACCAGTCGCTGTTCTCGAAGCCGGCCAACTGAGGTGGCGAGCCCAGGCTCGCCGAGAAAGTGATGACGACATGACGCGATGGGTGTACCGGGCGTACCTGGCTGCTGCACTGTCCGCCGTGTGCCACGCAACGCCGGTATCGGCGGCGGCCTGCGAATCGCTCTCGCGTCTGGTCCTCCCGCACACCGCGGTCACGCTCGCCGAGCGTGTTGCGCCGGGTGCTTTCGTGCCGCCGAGCGCCCAGCGTCCTGGCGGCGCCCAGGTTCCAGCCGGCGCGGCGCGCGCGTACGCGGCGCTTCCCGAACTCTGTCGCGTCGCGGCCACCATCACGCCGACCAGCGACTCCGACATCAAGATCGAAGTGTGGATGCCGGCATCAGGATGGAGCGGCAAGTTCCAGGCGGTCGGCAACGGCGGATGGGCGGGCACGATTCCGTATGCCGCGATGGCCGCCGCCGCGGGCGCCGGCTACGCGACCGCGGCCACCGACACCGGACACACCGGCAACAACGCCACCTTCGCGCTCGGCCGCCCGGAGAAAGTGATCGATATGGGCTACCGTGCCGTGCACGAGATGACGGTGCAGGCCAAGGCCATCGTCGATGGGTTTTATGGGGCGCCGCCGAAGCTGTCGATCTGGAACGGCTGCTCGCAGGGCGGGCGTCAAGGCGTGACCGAAGCGGTCCGCTATCCGGCCGACTTCGACGCCATCATCGCCGGCGCGCCGGGCGTGAACTGGATGCACCTGCATGCGGGCCGGCTCGCCGTCAACCGATCGGTGAACAGGACGCCGGCAGCCGCGATTCCGGCAGATAAATACGCGCTGATCCACAACGCGGTGATTGCCGCGTGCGACGCGCGCGATGGCGTCCGTGACGGCGTGGTGGAGAACCCGGCGGCGTGCCGCTTCGATCCCGGCGTCCTGCAGTGCGGCGGCAGTCAGGACGCGTCTGCCTGTCTCACCTCCGCGCAGGTCGAGTCCGCCAGGGGGATGTACGCCTCCGTGATCAATCCGCGCACGGGTGGCGAGATACTCCCGGGCCTGGCGCCCGGATCGGAGCTCGGATGGGCCGTACTCGGCGCGACGCAGCCGATCGGCAACGCCGTCGAGGCCTACAAGTACGTCATCACGCAGAACCCGGCGTGGGATCCGTCGAGCTTCAACCCGAGCGCCGATCTGGACCGGGCCCTGGCCGCGGATTCTCTCGACGTGCTCGGCTCGACCAACCCCGACATGCGCGCGTTCTTCAAGCGCGGCGGCAAGCTCCTGCTCTATCACGGCTGGTCCGATCCGCAGGTCACGCCGCTCAATACCGTGAACTTCTTCAACAAGGTCGTCGCTCATCACGGCAGCGCCGCGGTGGGGAAGTCCGTGCAGCTCTACATGCTGCCCGGCGTGAACCACTGCGCGGGCGGTCCCGGTACCGATACCTTCGACAAGATGGGCGTGATGGAGCGCTGGGTGCAGTCAGGCATCGCACCCGATCGGATCGTCGCCTCCCACCTCACCGCCGGCGTCGTCGATCGCACGAGGCCGCTGTGCCCGTTCGGCCAGGTCGCCAAATGGAATGGCAGCGGGAGCACCGACGATGCCGCGAATTTCGCGTGCGTGGTTGAGACGCGTTAGGCGGGTCTTACGCGGGTCTAAAGACCCGCCACTACGAACCAGGGATCTGCGCCAGGCGGGTCTAAAGACCCGCCACTACGAACCAGGGATCTGTAGCGCCGGGTCTTTAGACCCGGCGACAGGCGCTACTCACGCCTCGCTTGGTAGCACATCGCTCGGCGTGGCCCGCGACCCTCGGGCACGCGCGAGCTTTCGGCCCAGCACTCTCCACGCCAGCACCAGCGACGTCACGCACAACGCCGTGCCCCCCACCATGAACGTGATGACCACGATGTCCCAGGCCGGGCGGTAGTTGTAGAGCCACGGGAAGTCGAGCGAGTGCAGGCCGTGATACACCCAGCGCGTGACCCAGTCGCTCGCGCGGTGCCCACCCACGACGCGCGCGGTTTTCGGGTCGATGTAGAGACGCGTCTGTTCATCATCGTTGACGCGAGCGAGGATCACCGGCAGCGGCTGTCGCCGGCGTCGATCGAGGTAGTAGGCGTCGTACTGATTCATCACCCGAACTTCCGACAGGCCATCAGGCCCCGCGGCGCTCGTGATGAGCTCGATGAGCGCCGCGTGATCGACCTCGCGCATCGGCTCGCCGTCAACCGGAACGATGCGGGTATTGCCGCGGCTCAGCGTGGCCACGTAGACCGGCTGCCCGGCGATCGAGCTGAAATCCAGTTCCTTGACCGGGCTGGCGACCTGCGCCAGCGCCTCGCGCGGGTCCTCCATCGAGAAGGCGTCGAAATTCATCCGCGTCCTGAGCGCCTGCTGGATGCGCCCGGCGGCTTCCCCGCGGGCGCCCGCGGTTTCGCGCGGGCTCGGGAGCGGAAACGGCTCCATCGACAACATGCCGCTGAACGCCCATGTGGCGGTGGCGACGCCGAAGATCAATCCCAGCACCATGTGCCAGCGTTTCTGCCCGCGATACGGAATGCCCGTCGGCGCACCGTCGTAGCGGTAGCGCTGCCGCGGCGAATACATCCACAGGGCCACGGCGATGCCGAGCAGCGCGGCGAACGTGCCGATGCCAGACGACCAGATGACCACTTTGCTCCACTGGAGCCCGTGTTTGCGGAGCGGGGTGAAGTAGAACCAGTGCGTGATCGGGCCGGCGTATGCGCCGAGCCTTGATCCGGTGGTCGTGTACTGCACGACCTCCCCCGACGATTGCGAGACGTATGCCTGCTCGCCGTTGGGCCAGGTGTACTTCCAGAGCGGCTGCAGGTTGTCGATGCGCAGCTGCACCGTCCATTGATCGACGTCGGTGATTGCCTCGACGCGTGCGGCGCTCGCCGGCTGCGACGTCCACGCGGAGGCGATGCGCTGGACCATCTCCATCGGGATCTCGCCCTGCTCGTCGCCGGTGTCGGCGTAGACGATCGCTTCGGAGGGTCCAGTACGGAAGCGATACACGGGGCGTCCATCGAAGGTGTTGAGGCGGAGCTGGCCGGGTGGCTCCGCGGGCTCCAGCTTCCCGTAGGCCTCCGCGGGCGAGAGCAGAATCTTCGAGCGATCGAGCGCCGGCGATCGATCGAGACGATCCGCGGCGGTGACGCTGGGGTACTCCCAATACATCATGCCGATGCCGGACGGGAACCAGAGCAGGAACACCAGGCAGAGCGCGACACCCAGCCAGCGATGCACGAAGACGGCAGCTCGTTTCAGCATGAAAGCGTGGCGGATCTTACCAGCAAGGCCTGGGGGCCAGCCCGGTTCGTGGTTCGTGGTTCGTGGTTCTTGGTTGGATGGAGTTTGTCGGTCCCGGGCTTCGTTGCCACTATAGATTCCCACCAAGAACCACGAACCACGAACCAACTTCCTCTTCCTCGTCAGGATGGAGGTTGACCGGCCGCCCGCCTGGTGCGACACTGCGCGCCTTGCGTATCTTCACCATCGTTGCGATTGTGACACTCTGCGCGGGGACTGCCCGGGCGCAGTCCCAGAGTCCGACTGCCGACTCGTGTGGCGTTCCTCCGCCAGCCAGCGCTGGCACCGCGCCGATCTTCCCGCCCGGCCAGTATCCGGTCCTGCTGCCGGCCGTGTCGCTGCTTGGCGCACGCAACGATCTGCCGAACCCGTACGCAGCGGGTGTGCACTGGGGACAGCTTCCCGGGGGCAGGAAGTGGGGATCGACCGCGGGCATCACGACCGCGCCCGACGGCACCATCTGGGCCATCGATCGATGCGGCATCCAGGGCGCCGGCGGCAGCGCCTGCGCGGAATCTCCACTCGATCCGATCCTGCAGTTCGACACCTCTGGAAAGCTCCTCAAGAGCTTTGGCCGCGGCACCATCGTCAGCCCCCACAAGATCACCGTGGATCGCGAGGGCAACGTGTGGGTCGCCGACAACGGGAGCGCGCCGGGCAAGGGACATCAGGTGCACAAGTTCAGCGCCAATGGGGCACACCTGCTGGCGCTCGGCAAGGCCGGTGTCGCCGGCAAGGGCACCGACGAGTTCGATCAGCCGACGGAGGTTGCCGTCGCGCAGAACGGCGACATCTTCGTGGCCGACGGTCACTCAGGCGGAGGCGGTGCCACCGGCAACGCCAGGATCGTGAAGTTCGATCGACAGGGGAAGTTCATCAAGGCGTGGGGAAAGAAGGGCATGGGTCCGGGCGAGTTCGACGTCGTGCACACCCTGGCCCTCGACTCGCGTGGCCGGCTGTTTGTCGGCGATCGTCAGAACAACCGCATTCAGATCTTCGATCGGGACGGGCGGTTCATCGCGCAGTGGTTCCAGTTCGGCCGGCCGAGTGGCATCACGATCGATCGCGACGACGTCATCTACGTGGCCGACTCCGAGTCGAGAGACGGCCGCACCAACACCGGCCTGCCCGCGCTGCAGCCGAGCGGCTACGGGCTCAACCAGGGCGCCAGGCGAGGGATTCGGATCGGCAGCGCGCGTGATGGATCGGTGAAGGCCTTCATTCCGGATCCGTGTCCGTATCCCTACGCGTCGGCGTCGACGCTGGCCGAAGGCGTCGCCGTGGATCGGGACGGCAATCTGTATGGAGCGGACTTCCTCGGGACGGTGCGGAAGTTCATGAGGAAATAAGAAGCGCGCGCCATCCGGGAGGGGACGGCGCGCGCGGGCGAAGCCTTACTCGTCTACGGTCTGCAGGGCGCCTTCCGCTTCATCTCGCTGGCGCACCCGGTTGGCGACGGCCAGCGTCAAACTTGATCCGAGCACAATCCACGCAGTCGTCGGGTGCACCCAATACGTCAGCAAGAGCACGGCGAGCACCGACGTTCCAAGGACGATTCGCATGAGTTATGTTGCCCCCCGCTGGACAGAGAGCAAGCGGCACACCACTTTCGCGGCTGCCACCCAGGGCGAGCCCTAAGCCGTTGTAATGGAGTCTGTTATACGGCGAACAGTGGTTGAGGCCTCTATCCGACGCGATGAGTCGTTCGTGCGATTGTAAGACACGAACTGGAGACCATTTCGCCCTCAAAACGTTCTAACGATAGGCTTTATCTCAGCCTGTCCCATCATCTAATATTTTCTCAAAATTGAACACGGCACGAGGCATCGGAAGGGGTCAGACCTGAAAGACCTTGAGGACTTCGTCGCCGTAGTGATTGATGACTTTGACGGCGAGCTTACCGCTGTCCGGGACCGCGAACGGACGGCTCACGGTGCTGTAAAGGCTCGACCACGCGGCCTCGTCGATCTCGGCGCGGAGCGCGCGCTTCAGCTTCTCGTACGGTTCATCGGCGCCGGTGAAATAGGCGTGGCGCACGAAGAAGCTCTCGCCGTCGTAGTTCGTGTCGATGAACCAGCACGCCACATCGTCTGTTGACGATGTACGGATCTGTCCCGTGGTCGGGTCGTAGACGTCCACTCCGCGCAACTCCACGGTGAGGTTTCCATCCGCATCTTGCGTTGAGATGTGCACGTCGGGCTCGCCGAAGACCATGAAGAGGTTGCCCGCCCCCGTCTTCTTGAGCAGCTCGTCGCCCATCGACAGGTCCGGGTTCATGCGCGTGCTGAGGACCTGGAGCTTGCCGTATCGCTGGGCTTCTTCCGAGACATGCGGATCGAAGGCGAAGCCGCAGACCAGCAGCACGTCGTGACCGACGCCCTGGACCGCTTCCTTCGCGGCCTCCTTCACCTGCTGGGGACCGACCGTGCCGTGCTCGGGGCCGATCGACACGGCCACACGCCGGGTCTTGCCGTCGGCATCCGTGTAGGCGCCTGTCGCGTGAATCCACGTGCCGGCGTGTGCGTCCAGGCGATCGAAGGCCAGCCGCTCGTTCTTCTTGGTGTTCTGCACGCCCGCCTTGCGCAGGTTGTCGAGGATCATCGTCTCGAAGGAGACCGTGCCGACATCGCGTTGTCCCTCGCGCTCGGAACGCGGGCGCTCTTCGTCGGTCGAGAGAACGCGATGCGGCGACAAGCTTTCGACCGTGAACGGCCCGGTCACGCGGATACGCTTGTTGTCCTCGTAGGGCTTGTCGTAGAGCAGCTCGGTATCGGCGTGACGCATGATGGCCGCATCGATCTCCTCGCGGGTCATGCCCTCTGTGATGTCCGGGTTGTTCGCGATCGACTTGAGCGTGACGTGCGGGACGCGCTTGTAGACGAAGCCCTTGCGGATATCGCTCTCGGTTTTGTACTCCGGCGGCAGCTTACCCGTCAGGTCGGCTTCCTTGCGCACACCTTCGGGTGAGTCGGCGAGGTGGTACCAGGGATAACGCGCCGCCATCACGCGTGTGCGTGCGAGCGTGAGCGCCACGCGGCTCGTGTCGTTCGTGATCCAGCGACGGCCCCACTGCTCCGCAACGTAGGCCGTTGTGCCGGAGCCACAAGTGGGATCGAGTACCAGATCGCCCGGGTCGGTGCTCATGAGCACGCAGCGCTGGATGACTTTCGTGCTGGTCTGGACGACATACACCTTGTCGAGGCCGCTTCCAGTCTGCGTGTCGTCCCAGAGGCTCGTAATCGGGTGGGCGGGAAAATCATTGAGGTAGCGGATGTACGACAGCGTGCTGCCAACGGCTTCCACGCGACGAGCGGCAAGGAGTTTCGCCATCCCCTCACGATGGGTCGTCCATTCACCACGGGTCGGAAGGTAGTCCTTGTCTCCGACGCGAACCGTGTAGTAGCCCGTTCTTGCCTCGCGAATGCGTTGGGATGTAAGCACTGTATGGCGAAAAATCTTTGCACCTTGAGGCGGTGGTTCAGTAGCGCTGCGCTCTGCGTCCGTCAGGCGGCGCCGGCTGCCATCAGAGAGTTCGAGTCGGTCATAAGCTTCCGCCGTGCCGCCACTGATGTCTTTTTCGATGTAGCTTTCCCGATACTTCAGTTGATCGTACGAGTGAGCGTACCAGACGATGTAGTCGCCAGTCGGGGCGAGATACGCGCTTGTAGCTCCACCCGTCTTTCGAAATGTGATCAGCGAGACGAAGTTCTCGCTTCCGAAGACCTCGTCAAGGACGCTTCGGACCAAGTGCACGTTCTCATCCCCAATCTGCACGAAGACGCTGCCGCTGTCTGTCAGCAACTCGCGCGCGGAGGTGAGGCGATCGCGCAGGTACGCGAGATAGGAATGGATGCCCAGCTTCCACGTGTCGCGGAACGCGCGGATCTGCTCGGGCTGCCGCGTGGCGTCCTCGACCTTGCCGTCCTTGACGTCGCGCTTGCGGGTGGACACCTGCCAGTTCGACCCGAACTTGATGCCGTATGGCGGGTCGAAGTAGATCATCTGGACCTTGCCCTTGAGGCCCTCCTTCTCCGCCAGGCTCGTCATCACGAGCAGCGAGTCGCCCAGGATCATGCGGTTCGACCAGTGCTGGTCCCAGTGGTAGAAGTCCACCTTCTTGTCGAACTCGTCGAGGCCGTTGAAGTCGTCGAAGAGGAGCAGCTCCGGCTCCTTCTCGCCGGCCTTCGCCGTCTTGCGCAGGTTCTCGATGATCGCCTGCGGATGCACCTTCTCCTGGATGTAGATCGGGACGACGGGCACTTCGAGCGGAGAGGCGTCCTGTTCGTCCTTGCCCTTCCATACGAGCTGCGGGTCGAGCGACGCGTCGCGCGGGTAGAGCATCCGCGGCGGCGCGGCCTCGTCAGCAGCGACGAAGTCTCGAAGCTCCTCGGTTGGAATGTTCTTTCGTTTGTCCTTGTGCTTGATGGAGTCGACCGGCGTCGGTCCCTGTTCACCCTTCGGGCGCTTGGCCATTGAGGTGATCAGCGAGCCTGGTAGATCGCCGGGCGATAGCGTGGAACCGGGACCGGCTTGCCCGCCGCCCGGGCGGCTTCGAGCCACAGTTGCTTCGCCTTCTCCACTTCGTTCAATGCCTGTTCTGGAGTGGGGCCGAGCGCGGAGCACGCCTCGAGGTCGGGAATGTCGGCAACGTACGCCGCGTCCTCGTCGCTGTAGAAGATGTTGATGTGGTAGTCGCTCACGCCCCGTCCTCCAGCTTTAGATTGTACCGCTCCACCAGGCGCAGGACCTGGCGTACTTGGTACGGCTTTGCCTGTCCTCTGACATTCTGCAGGTTGACCAGTTCGGGTATCGCCGGGTGCGAGTAGATCCGGTGGCTGCCACCGGTCCGGACGTTCGAGAAACCGAGATGCTCGAGCAGACGGCCGAAGTCGTCGAATGAGACGTTCTGCAGGTCACCTCGCGAGATGCGAGCGAGGAGCTTTCGCGGCTCCATCAGGCGTTCGTCTTCACCGTCGGGCGGGGGTTTGCGAGCATTGTAGCTTTGCTGATCACCTGGCTGTCGCTTCAATTGGATGCAGGGGCCAGCTGCCGGATAGCGAATTGTCTGGCGACGTCGGCATCTCATCCCACGTCCGTCCGTCCAGGTCGCGACCCGTTCGGCTCTTGAACACGCCGCCCCACTGCTTGAAGAAGAACGCGACGTTCGCCGACCGGCATTGATCGCGAATCGACACGACCCATGAGGGGTCCATGGGCCTGGCGCGTGGCCCCGATTCGCCCCCGACGATGACCCAATCGATGCCAGACAGATTGAGGCCTGGCAGCGGCCCAAGAAGGGGCTCGAGCGAGAGGAACTTCACCGCCGCGCGCGTCCGGCGAAGGTGGTCGATGCGGTGAACGAAGCGGTGGTTCTCGACGCTGACGCCCATCCAGATGTGGCGCGCCCATGCGAGTGCGGCGTCGAGCTGCAGGAGCCGTTCAGATCGCTTGGTCAGAATCTGGTACTGATGCCAGTCGGCCAGGCGCATGACAGAGAAGACATCATTGATGAAGGTGGTCGGGACGTCCGCATGAAACAGGTCGCTCATCGAGTTCACGAAGATGCGTTGCGGCTTCCGCCAACGCAGGGGCGCCTCGAGCATCTGGGGCTGTAGCGTCACCTCGAAGCCATTGCGATAGTTCCGCGTTCCCATGGCCTTGAGGCGCTTGGCCATCCGCTCCGCATAGCAGTGCGCGCAACCTGGACTGACCTTGTCGCAGCCCGTCACCGGGTTCCACGTGGCTTCGGTCCATTCGATCGCGGAGTGTGTCGCCATCAGACGGCTCCTTGGTCTCGGTACTTGGCAAAGATGTCTTGGACGATATCGGCCGCAACAGCCTTTGGCGTCGCGAAGTACAGGTAGTAGATCACCGCTCCGTTCTGATTCCGCATTGGTATTGGCTTTGGGACGTAGGCAAAGCCAGCGATGTCCCGAAGGCGCTCCCGGAACGCTTCAGCGATGTCTTCGTTGCTCAACTTCTCGTCGCGATCACCGAAGAGAGTCGGCGTCTTGCGGTAGACGACCTCTCGCCACGAGCCGTCACCCCAGACGGCGTCCATTCTCGCAGCTTGAGTGGGCGTGACTTTGCCCGGATCTCTCAAGAACACGTTCATGTTCGCATCCATGATCATGAAGTTGTAGAAAACCTCAACGCTCTTCATCTGACCTGCCGTTTGTAAGACGGTCCAGTTCACGTTCAGGCGATACGGATCGAGAAGGCAGAGGGCTCGTCGGTAGTGTGAGTATCGGCATCGTGGGAAGACGTCGCGGAGCAGGACGTCGTTGCAGTCGCCTTCATGGACTGTGACCCGACTATTACCAGCCGCGAGCCTTCCAAGTTCAATTGCGCGACTACCATCGAGGTCGATGAAGTGCAGCTCGGTGAAGGGCGGTGTGATCCTAAGGGCATTGACTGGACTGCCAGCGATGCTGTCTCCCGTCTCTTTCGAAATGTGCGTACCGGCGCCAGCGAAGGCATCGATGTACAGGTGCCCCTTTATTGAACTCTGTCGAGCGAGGATGGTGGAGTAGGCAGCTGCGTACTTCTTGACGATCTCGAGCTTGACCTCGGACCAGATGCCAATCTCATCAAACTGAAGAGCCTTCTTCGCCATGATCCTTGATATACGCGAGGCATGACAGGGAAGGTCACGCAGGCGTCATCGAATCAGCAATGGCGAGTCGAATCACGCCCTTCGCGTCCCATGGGTCCGTGACCTCCACGAACGCCCAGCGGCCAAAGCCGCCGTGGTTGTTTACGGCCGGTACCCAGAGGGTGCGTGCCGCTGCAACCTTCGCGGCCTTGTCCTTGCGCGCTTCGCCCGAGACCTCGATGACCAGGGTCAGGTCCGAGCCCACTTTGGCGAGGAAGTCGGGGTAGTACTGCCGCTCGTCGCCGTTCAGCGTGTACGGGATCGTGAAATTGAGTCCCTGGTTCTTGACGTAGGCCGTGACGTCATCGAGCTCCTCGAGCACCTGCGCGAGCTTCTGCTCCCACGAGCCGGTGTCGGCGACGGCATGCGACACATGGCACTTGTCCGGGCGCGTCGGCCACACCGGCTTGATGGTGTCGAAGTCCACCCATCGTGTGCTGCCCACTGTGTCGTAGGGGCGGAGGATCGGCTTCAGCGTGGGCTCGCCCTCGTAGGCCGACACGATGGAGTGATAGATGCGGTCGGCGGCGTCGTGCGCGAACTCCAGCAGAAGCAGGAGCTGGGGAAATGTATCGGGCTCGTTCTTGAGCGTGAGGCACTCGGTCAGCCATCGCTTCGCAATGGTCAGCACCTGCGGGTACAACCATGCCTGCACCTCGGCGTCGAACGCGTGCGGCTCCTTCTTGTCAGGCCTGGTCTCGCCATCTTGGCGGAAGTATTTCTCGAGCACCAGCTTGGCCAGCAGGAACGCCACCTCGTTGGGCCGGCGTGCGCGCAGGTCGTCCAGCGTGTGGATGCTCTTCTCGCCAACGATGGGTGCGTTCTCGGTGATGGTGGGAATATCCGCGGTGGAGAGCGCGTACTTCGAGGCGTCCGTGAGCCGTGCGCTCAGTCGCTCGGTTGGCAGCTCGAACCGGTATCCCTGGAGTCGCGGGAAGGTGATTTCGCAGGCGATGCGGTCTTCGAGGGCGCGAACCCGCGTGGGCGTCGGGCCTGGCTTGGGCTCGGCGGTCGATCCGGATGTGGGAATGAACGAGAAGGGGACGCCGTACACTTCGGCGTACTCCGGCGTGAAGAAGCCATCGGCGTCTGGCGCATAGCTCGTACGACGGAGTCCGCGCCCCACCACCTGCTCGCAGAGGAGTTGTGTGCCAAACGCCCGGACACCCAATATGTGTGTGACGGTGTTGGCATCCCAGCCTTCGGTCAGCATCGAGACGGACACCACGCAGCGGATCTGCTCACCCAGCTTGCCGTTCTTGCCGACGGTGTTCATCACCTCGCGCAGGAGGTCCTCGTCGGTCAGGTCCGCTGAGTCTCGGCCAGGAAAGCGCACGCGATACTCGGCCTTGAACTCCTCGATTTCGGTGGCGGCCATGCGCTTGAACTCGTCGCTCATCGCGTCGCCGGACTCGAGCTGCCTCGAGTCCACGAGGATGCTCGTTGGGCGGGCCGACCACCGCGTGCCGTCCACGTTGCTGAACAGTGGGAGCTGACCTGGCACGGGAACGGTCGTGCCATCGGGGAGCGTCTTCGACCACCCGGCGACATAGTCGAACACCAGCTTCGATACGCTCGTGTTGTTGCACACGACGACGAAGACGGGTGGTGTCAGCCCTCTGGCCCGCGCGTCGGCGTTGGCCTCCCAGCGGTGAAACGATTGCGCGTAGTTCTGGTAGAGGGAGTGAATGGCGCCCTGCAAGGCGGCGGGCAACTTGGGTTCCCCCGACCACCCCTCGCCCGGGCCGCCTGAAGGCGGCCCCCACATCTTCGACACCTTCTTCGGCAGATCATCGCGAATGCGGTGCCAGAGGTCTCGATACGTGGGCTGGTCACCCACCATAGCGTTGTCCTCAACGGGCACACGCGGCACTTTGACGATGCCCGACTCGATGGCGTCGATGAGGGAGAAGTCGGAGACGACCCACGGGAACAGTGTGCCTTCGGGATACCCGGATCCCTTCAGGAAGAAGGGCGTGGCCGAGAGGTCGTAGACGCCGCGCAGTCCGACCCTCCGATGGACCGCTTCGAGACCCGACATCCACACACGGGCCTCTTCTTCTCGCTTTTTCGCTTCCGCGCGTTCCTCGCCTGTCAGCTTCACGTCGGCCTGCACGTCACTTGGCTTGGGCCGGTAACAGTGATGGGCCTCGTCGTTGATCACGACGAGCTGCTTCTTTCCCGCAAGCTCACGGCACACACGCCGCACCATCTGGTCTGGCGTCTCGACAAATGGGTTGGTCTCGCCCTTGGTGAGGATCGCTTTGGTGAGTCTGGCGGCCTCTCCGCGCTCGTGGAGCAGAAACGCGTGATAGTTCGTGATCACGATCCTGGCCTGGCCGAGGCGCTCGAGCATATCGGCGGGCAGGATGTCGCGCTGGCGGTAGTAGTTGTCCGGGTCGGTCGGGAGCAGTACGCGCAGGCGGTCGCGAATCGTGATGCCGGGCGTGACGATGAGGAACGCGTCACTGAAGCGCCGGTCCTGGCGGGTTTCCAGCTTATTGAGCGCTTGCCATGCGATCAGCATCGCCATGACGACGGTCTTGCCCGAGCCGGTGGCCATCTTGAACGCCAGACGGGGCAGACCACCGTTGAAACCTGCGTTTTCCTCCCGCAGCTCGTTCTCGATCCACGCGTCGCCGTAGTGGCTGGCCACCTCAGTGAGGTAGATCGCCGTCTCGAGCGCCTCGATCTGGCAGAAGAACAGTTTCCGCTCGCGCTCCGGATCGCTCCAGTAGCGGAGGAGACGCTCCGTCAGCCGCGTGCAGCCGACGTAGCCGCCTCGCCGCCACAGCGCCACGCGCTCACGAATTCGATTGATGCGCGGACTTGACTGAAAGCGGTCCTCAGTCCACTCGGTCTCGAACTTGAGCTGCCCGCCCTTCTTCCGAGGACTCGCGATGGGGAGGAAGTAGCCGCTCTCCCGGCGACCATCGACGGCCTGGTCAGTGATGCCCTCCTCCGAGAAACGAAAGTGGCGGGTTGGTTCCCTGAACGGCGAGTTGAGGATCGGGTTGTCGATGACGACGGGCGGCACAGCGCCCTCAGTATATTGAGTTTCGTCCGGCTGCCGCCTTTCGCCACTGACGCGGCTTCGGCGCCCGAGGAAGCCGGACGCGATGTATTTACCTGCCGTGGCATTTGCGCACATGCGCGGTTACCGATAAGGTGAACGGCGGAGATTACGACGTGACTGTCACTGCCACGCTCGCCACTTACCAGATGTACATCGGCGGGCAATGGGTCGATGCCTCGTCAGGCGATCAGTTCGAAAGTGATGATCCCTATCTTGCGCAGCCGTGGGCGCGCATTCCCCGCGGCAACGCGGCCGACGTGGACAGAGCGGTCCTCGCCGCGCATCGGGCATTTACCTCGGGTGCGTGGCCGGCGCTGACCGCCACGCGCCGCGGCGCGCTGCTCCGGACGCTTGGCGATCTGATCAGCGAACGATCGACCGCGCTCGCCGAGATCGAGGTCCGCGACAACGGCAAGCTGTACGCCGAGATGAGCATGCACACGGCCTACATGGCGCAGTGGTACCACTACTACGGCGGGCTCGCCGACAAGGTCGAGGGCGCGGTCCTTCCCACCGACAAAGCGGACACGTTCAATTACACACGATACGAACCGCTCGGTGTGGTGGCCGCGATCGTGCCCTGGAACTCGCCGCTGCTGCTGCTCGCGTGGAAGCTCGCGCCGGCGCTGGCGGCCGGCAACACGGTGGTGGTCAAGCCGTCGGAGTACGCCTCGGCATCCACGCTCGAGCTCATGAAGCTCGTCGAGCAGGCGGGCTTCCCGTCCGGCGTCGTCAACGTGGTGACCGGCTTCGGCCCGGAGGTGGGTGCGCCGCTCGTCGCGCATCCGCTGGTGGCGAAGGTCGCCTTCACCGGGTCTGATGAGACGGGGCAGCGGATCTACGAGGCCGCGGCGCGTGGCATGAAGCGCGTGACGATGGAGCTCGGAGGCAAGTCGCCGAACATCGTGTTTGACGACGCGGATATGGAGAACGCGGTCACTGGCGTGATCTCCGGTATCTTCGCCGCTACCGGGCAGACGTGCATCGCCGGCTCGCGCCTGCTGGTGCAGGAGAGCATTCACGACGAGTTTGTGGGCCGGCTGGTGGCGTTCGCGCGATCGGCGACGATGGGCAATCCGATGAGCCCGGAGACCCATATCGGCCCGGTCATCAACCAGCTCCAGTTCGAAAAGATTCTGAACTACATCGACATTGCCAAGAGCGAGGGCGCGCGGCCCGTGCTCGGCGGGGCGCGTGCGACGCGGCCCGAATGCGGCAACGGCTGGTTCGTCGAGCCCACGATCTTCGAGGGCGTGAACAACCGGATGCGCATCGCACAGGAGGAAGTCTTCGGCCCTGTCCTCGCAGTCATCCCGTTCAAGGACGAGGAGGAGGCGATCGCGATTGGCAACGACGTGGTGTATGGTCTTGCGGCCGGGGTGTGGACGACGAGCATGCGTCGCGCCCTGAAGATGGCGGAGAAGCTTCAGGCGGGTACGGTGTGGATCAACACCTACCGCGCGGTCAGCTACCTCTCGCCCTTCGGCGGGTACAAGCGCTCCGGGGTCGGGCGTGAGAGCGGGCAGGAGATGATCAAGGAGTACCTGCAGGTGAAGAGCGTGTGGATCTCGACGGCGCAAAGCGTGCCGAATCCGTTCATTCAGAGGTAGGCAGTAGGCAGTAAGCAGTAGGCAGTAGGCGGTAAGTAGCCCGTAGCTGGTTCGGTTTCCTACCGGCTAGTAGCTGCCAACTGCCAACTGCCCGCTGCCAGCTAGAAGAGAGGTGCCATGTCGCAGCAGTTAGGGTTTGTCGGTGTAGGGCGAATGGGCGGGCCGATGGCGTTGCGGCTCCTCGATGCGGGGTTTCCGCTCACGGTGTTCGACACCAACGCGGAGGCGGTGAAGGCGCTCGTCGAGCGTGGCGCGAAGGCAGCGACATCGGCCGAGGGCGTGGCATCGGCCGCGGACATCGTGCTCATGAGTCTGCCGACGCCGCCGATCGTGCAGGCGGTGAGCCTCGGCGAGCACGGCATCCTGCGCGGGTCGCGGTTCAAGACGCTCATCGATCTCTCGACGACCGGTCCGAGTGTCGCCGGCGTGGTGGCAAAAGCGTCGGCCGAGCGCGGCGTGGCGTGGGTCGACTCGCCCGTGAGCGGCGGCGTTGCCGGCGCGGTCAAGGGCACGCTCGCCGTGATGGTGTCGTGCGGCAGGGCGACGTTCCCGCTGGTGGACCCGGTCCTCAAGACCTTCGGCAAGACGTTTTACGTCGGCGAGAAGCCCGGCCTGGCGCAGATCGCGAAGCTGGCGAACAACCTGCTGGCCGCCTCGGCGCTCGTCGTGTCGTCGGAGGCGGTGGCGATGGGCGTGAAGGCGGGCCTCGATGCGAAGGTGCTGATCGACATCATCAACGCCGGCAGCGGCCGCAACAGCGCCACGCAGGACAAGTTTCCACGATCGATCCTGACGCGCACCTTCGACTTTGGATTTGCCACCGGGTTGTCGTACAAGGACGTCCGGCTGTGCGTCGATGAGGCCGAGGCGCTGGGCGTGCCGATGGTGGCTGGAGCCGCCGTCCGGCAGATGCTCGCGATCACGCAGGCGAAGTTTGGCGCCGACTCGGATTTCACCTCGATCGCCAAGGTCGTGGAAGAGTGGGCGGGAGTCGAGATCAAGTGAGAAGTGAGAAGTGTAAAGTGCAAAGTGCAAAGTAAGTTCAACGTAGCGGCGGGTCTTTAGAC
>DATDOE010000082.1:0-68018 GCA_035293405.1 Vicinamibacterales bacterium
AAGCTGGAGAACATCGTGCTCAAGGATCTCGGCCGCTGCAAGCGAGTGGCGGTCGACAAGGACAACACCACCATCATCGATGGGGCCGGCAAGAAGGCCGACATCGAGGCGCGCGTGAAGCAGATCCGCGTCCAGATCGAGGACACCACCTCCGACTACGACCGCGAGAAGCTGCAGGAACGGCTGGCAAAGCTCGTGGGCGGCGTCGCTGTCATCAAGGTCGGAGCGGCCACCGAAACCGAGATGAAGGAGAAGAAGGCGCGCGTCGAGGACGCCATGCACGCCACCAAGGCGGCGGTCGAGGAGGGCATCGTGCCGGGCGGCGGCGTGGCGCTCATCCGCGCCGGCAAGGCGCTCGACAAGCTGAAGCTCGAGGGCGACCAGGCGGTCGGTCTTCAGATCATCAAGCGTGCGATCGAGGAGCCGATGCGGTGGATCGCGATGAACGCGGGCCAGGAAGGCTCAATCATCGTCTCCAAGGTCAAGGAGCAAAAGAACCCGGACGAGGGGTTCAATGCCGCGACCGAGGTGTACGAGGACATGGTGAAGGCCGGCGTCATCGACCCGGCAAAGGTGGTCCGCAGCGCGCTGCAGAACGCCTCCTCCATCGCCTCGCTGCTGCTGACGACCGAAGCCCTCGTCTCCGAGATCCCCGAGGAGAAGAAGGAAGCGGCGGGCGGCGGGCACTCACATGGCGGCCCGGGCGGAATGGGCGGGATGTACTGACGCTCGCAGGGCAAAGGTCAAAAGGCAAAGGTAAGGCAAGGTCGAAGGGCCGCCTGCACGTCAGGCGGCCCTTCGCTTTGTACGGGGCCCTTCCTGTTCCTTTGGCTTGACCTTTGCCCTTTGCCTTTTGCCGTTTGCCCTTCGTTTCACTTCAACGCAAACCCCACCGTCACCGTCATCACGACCGGCACGGGTTGGCCGTTCAACAGCGTCGGCGTGAACCGCCACTGCCCCACTGCCGCCACTGCCGCGGCATCGAGCAGTGGGATCGAGCGCAAGACACGCACTTCGCGCACCGCCCCCTTCTCATCGATCACCGCTTCGAGGATGACCGTCCCCTCACGACGTGAGGCCAGCGCGAGAGGTGGATACACCGGGGAGACATACGTCACGCGTGTCGGCGCCTGCACGACGCCACCGACACGCACCAGCGGCGCTCGAGGCGGTGCCGGTGGAGGCGGTGCGGGATCACCCCCGGAGATCGTATCGCCCGGTGGAACGCCATTCCCGCTCGGGACGCCAAACTCCACGACCGACAGCGGCGCCACATCGAGTGGCGTTTCGGGCTGCACACCGGGCGGCTCGGCGAGCGGCACCGGCGCCGGATCGGCCGATGTCCGCGTCCGCGCCAAACGCGGGGCGACTGGCTCTGGTGGCAGTTGGATGGGCGTGACGGTCGCCCACGTCGACACGCGCCGAGGTTCTGGGAGCTCACCGACAGCGAAGAGCGGCGCAACGATCATCGCGCCGATCACGGCGGCGTGAGCGCTGACGGAGACGAACAGAGTCCAGGTCCGCATAGGCCTCCTTAGGGATCGAACGAGAATAGGGTGAAGGCCTCGCCGGCGGGCTTACTTCGTTCGACACCGAACGCCTGAAGGTGTTCCGCGAAAGCGACGTGCGGCCGTCGGTGGTGTCGGCTGCCCGACGCTAGGACCCCGAGACAACCGCCCTTGGAGACAGATTCGCTACAAGTAGGGCGCCCCGGTGCGTGGTACTGCTCTTGCCCTTGTCGGGGCGTGTCCCGCTCGCTGTCTATTCTCGTCCTCGCAGTACGTACGGCCGGCCTTCGATTGCGCTGGCGCTCTTGAAGTGAGCATACGGGCCGCAACGAGGCGGAGAACGTTCGCAGCCCTGGTGGCCGCCCTGCTCGGCGCACAGGCGGGGCTGGAGAGCCAGGGCGCCGTCACGCAACCGGCCCTCAAGGCTGCGTTTCTGTACAACTTCGCCAAGTTCGCGCAGTGGCCGGGCGATCCCGCCCCGTCGAGCCCCATCACGTTGTGCGTGCTCGATGACGCGGCGGTCGAGGATGCGCTCGGTCAACTGGTCAACGGTGGAGTGGTCAATGGCCGCGCGGTGACGATACTGCGCGGCACGCACAATCGGAGCCTGCGCGGGTGTCACGTCCTGTACTTCGGTGACATCGATCCCGGCCGGGCCGTCGCCATCCTCGATGAACTGAAGAACGCGGCAGTCCTCACCGTGGCCGACGGCGATCAGTTTCCCCGCAACGGCGGCATCGTCGGCCTCTTCATCGAGGATGGCCGCATGCGATTCGCCATCAACGCCGACGCCGCTCAGCGTGTCGGCGTCAGGCTCAGCTCGCGGTTACTCAGTCTCGCGAAGCTCGTGAAAGATACCCATGCCAACCCGTAGCCACTGGCTGCACCCGATCAGCGTCTGGTTTCCGCGGCTTTCGCTCGCCCAAAAGCTGACTGCCATTGGCGTCGTCACGAGCACGGTCTCGCTCGTCGTCGCCGCGGCGATCCTGATGGCGTTCGACCTGTCCAACGCCAGACACCGGCTGGTGCGCGACACGGGCATGCTCGCCGACGTGGTCGGCACCAACAGCACGGCGGCGATCACCTTCGGTGACGCCAAGGCCGCCGCGGACACCCTCGGCGCGGTCGTGGTCAACGATGACATCATCTCCACCGCGCTGTGGGACCGCTCGCGCAATCTTCTTTCCCGCTTCGATCGCGATTCGAACGTGGCCGCGCGGCCGTTTCCGCCTGAGGCGCTCGACGTCCGGCCTGGTGATCAGTGGTCCGAGTTCACCGACGGCACGCTTCGACTGGCGCGGCCGATCGTCCTGAACGGCGAGATCATCGGTACGGTCACCATCGAGTCAGACCTCTCCAGCCTCTGGGCACAGGTCGAGGCGTCGGGCATCGTGCTGGGACTGGTCCTCCTCGGTACCTTCGGATTGTCGTTCGCCCTGGCCTCGCGCATTCAGCGCAGCGTCTCGGCGCCGCTGCTTCGCCTCACCGGTGTGACCCGAACCGTGGCGCGCGATCGCAGCTACGACGTCCGCGTCGAGGGCGGAGGCACAGACGACGAGATCGGCGAGCTGATCGACGGATTCAACGGCATGCTCGCCGAGGTCCATCGGCGCGATGTCGAGCTCGTACGGCACCAGGAGGGGCTCGAGCGCACGGTCGAAGAGCGGACCTCCGAGCTGCGGGCCGTCAACACCGATCTGACGACGGCGCGTGACAAGGCGATGGAGGCCAGCCGGGCCAAGAGCGAGTTCCTCGCCAACATGAGCCACGAGATCCGGACCCCGATGAACGGGATCATCGGCATGACGGAACTGGCCCTGGGCACGCCGCTCACCACGGAGCAGCGCAACTGCCTGGACACGGTCCGCACGTCCGCCGGCTCCCTGCTCCAGATCCTGAACGACATCCTCGACTTCTCGAAAATCGAATCCCGCAAGCTGCATCTCGAATCGGTCGCCTTCTCGATCGCCGACACGGTGAGCGAGGCGCTCAGGCCACTCGCGGTGAGAGCCGATCAACAAGGGCTCGAGCTGTTGGTCGACATCGACTCGGCCGTCCCGGCGACCGTCATGGGTGATGCGCTGCGGCTGCGTCAGATTCTGGTCAACCTCGTCGGCAACGCCCTCAAGTTCACCGAGCGGGGCCACGTGCTCGTCTCGGTCAAGCCTGAGCCGGGCACCGAGGATGCCACCGCCCTCCGCTTCTCCGTGACCGACACCGGCATCGGCATCGCGCCCGAGCATCAGGCGGCAATCTTCGAAGCGTTCCGCCAGGCCGACGGCTCGACGACGCGCCGCTTCGGCGGCACCGGCCTCGGGCTGGCCATCTGCTCGACGCTGGTCAGCATGATGAACGGCCGCATCTGGGTCGACAGCCGCGCCGACGAGGGCAGCACCTTCAGCTTCATCGCCGTCTTCGGCAACGCCGCCGACACACTCGCCGTCAGCGAGGGCAGGCTGCCGGCAGGGCTTCGAGTGCTGGTCGTCGACGACAACGAGGCCAACCGGCGGATCCTGCTGCTGCAGCTGGCGCGCTGGCAGATCACCGCCACTGCGGTGTCCGGAGGCCGCGAAGCGCTCGAGGCGTTGAACGCCGCGGCGCGCAGCAACACGCGATTCGATCTGATCCTGCTGGACGCGATGATGCCGGACGTGGACGGGTTCGAGGTCGCGCGTCAGATCGCCGAACAACCGAGCTTGACGAGACCCACCATCATGATGCTGTCGTCGTCGGGCCGGCACGAAGACGTGGCTCGCTGCCGCGCGATTGGCGTCACCGTCTATCTGACCAAGCCGGTGACCGCGCCGGACCTGCTCACCGCGATCTCGAGCGCGATCGCCCCGGCGACTCCGGCGGCGGCAGCCGTGAGCACGGGCCTGACCGCGCCGGCCAGCAAGACCTCGGCGATCTCCCGGAAGATCCTGCTCGCGGAAGACAACGTCGTCAATCAGCGCGTCGCCGTCGGATTGCTCGGCCGCCGCGGTCATCGCGTGACGGTGGTCAACAACGGCCAGGAAGCGCTCGACGCCGTCGCCCGCGAGTCATTCGATCTCGTGCTGATGGATCTGCAGATGCCCGTGATGGGCGGGCTGGACGCCACAACCGCGATCCGCGAGCGCGAGCGCCAGTCCGGCCAGCATCTCTGGATCGTCGCCATGACCGCGCACGTCATGCCGGGTGATCGCGAGCGGTGCCTGGCGACGGGCATGGACGCGTATCTCGGAAAGCCCATCGACCCGAAGGCACTGTTCGCCGAGGTCGAAGACGGCGCCAGGATCGTTGAATCGGCACCGACGATCGACCAGGGCGATCTGCTCCGCCGGCTGGACGGCGACGAGCAACTGGCCGCCGAGATCATCCAACTGTTCTTCCAGGAGTGCCCGACGCTCGTCGACGCGGTCGGCTCGGCGCTGGCCACGCGTGACGTTGACCTGGTCAGACGCGCCGCCCACACGCTCAAGGGATCGGCCGGCACCGCCGCGGCACACGGCATCGCCGACGCCGCGCGGGCACTCGAAACACTGGCCAGGGAAGGACACCTCGACGCCCTTGATGGTGCCTGGGCGCACCTGTCGAAGGAAGCCACCGGCCTGCTCGAGTCGCGATCGAGAATCGAATCGACGATGAAAGAGATCCCGTGCGAGCCCTGATCGCCGACGACGACCTGGTGACCGCGGCCGCCGTCTCGGCGAGCGTGACGGCCTGGGGCTTCGACGTGGTGGTCACCCACGACGGCAATGCCGCGTGGGACTGCGTGGCCGCCGATCCGCCACCGTCACTGGCCATCGTCGACTGGGAAATGCCGGGACTCGATGGGCCGGAGCTGTGCCGGCGCATCCGCGCCGACGCGTCACGCGCGCATCTCTATCTGCTGCTGCTCACGGCCCGCAGCAGCTCGACCGACATCGTCGCCGGACTCGAAGCCGGCGCTGACGACTATCTGGTCAAGCCGGTCAATCTCGGCGAGCTTCGGGCGCGGCTGCACGTCGGCGTCCGCGTCGTCACGCTGCAGGAGCGGCTCGCGAACAAGGTCACCGAGCTGCAAGCCACCTTGGACAAGGTCAAGCAGCTTCGCGGCCTGCTGCCGATCTGCAGCTACTGCAAGCGCATTCGCAACGATCACAACTACTGGGAGCGCGTCGAGGTGTACGTCACCGACCACACTGAAGCGAAGTTCACGCACGGCATCTGCCCGACGTGTCTCGAAGCGGCCAAGGCCGAATTCGCCCGCCCTTAGCGTCGCTCTCCGGCATCGAGCGTACGCCGTACCATCCTCGCCAATTCGGGAAGACTGAACGGCTTGGCGAGATAGGCGTCCGTCTCACGGGACGGAATGTCGTCGCGGCTGACGTCGGCCAGATAGCCGCTCGTATAGATCACCTTCAAGGCCGGACGGTTCCGCCGGAGCCGCTCGGCCAGCTCGATCCCGTTCATCCCGTCCGGCATGACGATATCGGTAATCAGCATGTCGATGCTGGGTCCGTGCTCGCGCCACACCTCAATCGCGCTCGGACCGCTTTGCGCCTGCAGAAGCCGGTAGCCGAGATCCGAGAGGACCTTGATGACCAGGGCGCGGACGCCCTCCTCGTCCTCGACGACCAGAATCGTTTCGTCACCTCGAGGTGAGGGTGCCGGCGCGGCGGGTGCCACGACGTCGATGCGGCTCGCGGCCACATGCGGAAAGAACACGCGAAACGTGGTGCCCCGATCGACCTGGCTGTCGACCTCGACCCAGCCGCCGTGCTGCTGCACGATTCCGTAGGTCGTGGCCAGGCCGAGTCCGGTTCCTTTCCCGACATCCTTGGTGGTGAAGAAGGGCTCGAAGATGTGCGGCAGGTGCTCGTTGGCGATTCCGGATCCAGTGTCGGTGACCTGCAGACACACCCAGGTGCCCGGCGGCCGGGCCGGCCCCGCGCTCTCGCCCAGGCCCTCGACCACCGCGGTCTCAATCGCCAGGTGCCCGCCGAGCGGCATCGCATCGCGCGCGTTGACGGCAAGATTCAGGAGCACCTGTTCGATCATCCCGCGATCGGCGCGCACGTGGACGGGCCGCGCCGCATAGGTGAACTCGACCACCACGTCCTCACCGAGAATCCGGTCGAGCATTCGCGTCAGGTTTCCGACGACAGCGTTCATGTCAACGTCGGTGACTTGAATCGTCTGACGGCGGCTGAATGCCAGGAGCTGCCTCGTGAGCCCCGTCGCTCGCTCGGCGTTCTGCGAGATGTCGGCCATCGCGTCACGCAGATCGTCCGGAAGGCGTGCATCCAGGCCGGCGTCTTCAGCACGGCCCAGGATGACGGTCAGGATGTTGTTGAAGTCGTGCGCCACTCCTCCGGCCAGCTGGCCGATCGCTTCGAGCTTCTGGGCTTGTCGAAGTTGCTGCTCGAGCCGCTGGCGCTCGACCTGGGCGATGACCGCCGACAGCAGATTCGCCACCGCCAGCGCGAAGGTCTGCTCGTCCGGCGTCCAACGCCGCGGTGGGCCTTTGTGCAGACAGGACAGCACGCCCACGGTGGATCCCTGTGAGCGGATCGGCACCGACATCATCGACGTGATCTCGTGCGCGGTGAGGTATGGCGCCGCGAGCTCGGACGTGCGCGGATCGGATGGCGCATCGTGCGCGGCGATGACGTCCGCCTCGGCGAGCGATCTGAAGAAGACCGGACAGGACTCTTCGGTGAGCTCGGCGCCCGAGGAATGACGGATCTCCGGCCACTCGAAGAGATCCTGACACCGCGTCGAGGTGCCCCGATCGTCGTGACGCCAGACGCCGACCTGGGCGACTTCCAGCGTGGTCGCGACCACCTCGGTGATGTCGCGCACGATCGGTGTGAAGTCATCCGGCGTGCCGACGTAGCTGCGCGTGAGGGTCGTGAGCGCCGCTTCCTGGCGGGCGTACCGCTCGTTCATCGCGACCACTTCGGCGGCCGCCCGTTTCCGCTCCGTGATATCCAGATTCGCGCCGTGCACCCTGACGACACGGCCCGCGGCGTCCTTCTCATACGAGATCCGCACTTGCACGGTGCCAATCGACCCATCGACCCGGCGAATACGGTGCTCGAACTGCGCGGCGTACCCGGGAGCGGTCGGGGCGTCCGTCTGCGCTGTCAGGTCCCTGAGAATGTGGAGATCCTCCAACGGAATGAACCGTCGCACGTACACATCCATGGGCATCATCACGCCACCCTCCTGCGCCGCGGTCGTGCCCAGCTGCCGGAACACGCGCTCCTCGAAGGTGAACATGCCCGCCCGCGTATCCAGCTCCCAGTGCGCGAGCCCGGCCATGTCCATCGTCATTTCGAGTTTCGACTGGCTCGTACGAAGCGCCTCCTCCACCAGCCGTTGACTGATCCGGGTCCGCAGTGCCTGGATGCCAAAGGCCAGATCGTCGGCCAGTTCCTTCAGCAGCGTCACTTCCGCTGCGTCGAACGTCACGTCCTCGCTGGAGTAGATGGTCAGCGCGCCGAACACGCGCCCCTCCCCTTCGAGTGGCAGGGCCAGCGCCGACTTGTATCCGCGCACGAGCGCCTGGTCGCTCCAGGGTCCGCTCTCAGGGTCGGACTGGAAGTCGTGGGACACCGCCGGACGTCCGCTGCGAATGGCGGCCGCGGTCGGGCCGCCGCCTGTGCCCTCGTCGGACCACGTGATGGGCGCCACGGCGAGGTAGCCGTCCTCGAAGCCGGCGTGGGCGACGGGACGAACGCTCTGCCTCTCGTCGGCGACCGCAAAGCCGACCCACGCCATGCGATAGCCGCCATGCTTCACGATGACCGCGCAGATCTCGTGAAGGAGTGATGACTCGTCGGTGGCGTGCACCAGCACCTGGTTGCAGTTGCTGATCGTGCGGAGCGCGCGATTGACCTGCCGAAGCTCCTCGTCGGCACGCTTGCGCTCGGTGATGTCCAGAATCTGCGTGACGAAGTATCTGGGCCGCTCGGAGTCGTCCTCGATGAGCGACGCATTCAACAGGACCCACAAAATCCGGCCGTCCTTGTGGAAGTAGCGCTCGACGGTCTGGAACGTATCCAGCTCGCGATTCAGCATGCGCGCCATCGCGGTCATGTCGTTCTTCAGGTCGTCCGGGTGCGTCAACCCCTTGAGCGTCGTCGACAGCAGCTCTTCTCTCGCGTAGCCCACGATCGCGCACAACGCGGGGTTGACTTCCAGAAAACGGCCGTCGGTCGACACGAGTGCCATGCCGATCGGGGAATGGTGCATCGCCGATCGGAAGCGCTCCTCGCTTTCCCGCAAAGCATCCTCGGCGTGACGCCGCACCGCGATCTCGCGGCCGATGGTCGCCGCGACCGTCGTGAAATGACGATGCAGCTGTGAGATCTCGTCCGCCCGCCGGGAGCGTCTGCCCTGCTCGTCGTCCACTGCCTCGCCTGCCGCGAAGCGGCGCATGGCGCCATGAAGTCGCTCGATGCGCCCGGTCACGAAGACATGCAGGGTCACACCCAGGCCAAGCCCGGCGAGGAGCACCCCCAGCATCGCCACAGCGAACTGTTGTCGAAGCCGGAAGGCGTTCACGGCCTTGGCCAACCTCAAGTCGTGGACGAGCACAATCAGCGCGCGCCGATCGACCCGCAAATCGCCCTGGCCGAGCGGCAGCGCCGCCGGCATGACGATCACCAGCTCGTTGCGATCGGTCGAGAACTGCGACACCGTGCGGCCGGTCGCGCGGGCGCGCGTGATCGCGGCCTCGACCCGCCCCCGCTCGGCGGGTCCCAGCCCGAGCGCACCGAGATCCAGTGGACGCCCCGCCCAGTCACGGCGGCTGCTCAGGACCACCTGGTTCTCGGGAGAGACGAACACCGCGGCGCGCACTTCCTCGAACACCGCCAGCTCGCCAAACTCGCGCTGGGCGGTCTGGAGCTCGCTCCGCTCGGCGGCCCGTTCCGTACGGCTTTGGATTTCAGTCGCGCGCCGGAGCTGGTCGCGCTCGAAATCACGTTCGAAACGCGCCTGCTGTACCTCGTCGGCGACGAAGTAGAGCACCAGCCCCACCGCCGCGCAGTAGAGCATCAGGAGCAACGGCAGCTGAAAGCGCAGCGACCTCAGGTCGCGGTCGGGCCGGAAGGTGGCCATCACCGTCAGCCACGGCACGCGGCCTGATCGACGCCGGCAGGCCACCTGAAGAGCGGATCAAGATCGATCGCGCTCGTCATGAGACCCGATTCGATCAGCGTCGTCTGAATGCGAGCCGTCGTCGTCAGCAGCCGTGGGCGCGGCGCGGCGAGCAGCGCATGGCTCTCGGTGGGAGTGACGAGCCGCACCACGGCCAGCATCTCGGCCAGAACACCGGGCGTCACCTTCATCCGAGCGGCCACCCATTCTCTCGCCGGAGGCGTCCTGATGTCGTTCTCGGCCAGACGCCAGGCCGAGCAGATCGCTGACGCACGCACCCCGTATCGCGCGAGATAGTCGCCCTGGACGATGAGCACACCGAGGAGCTCGAGTGGAGTGGACGCGCTGCTGAACAGGTCAACGCCGCCGTCGGACACGATCTGAGAGCGTACCGGTTCGGCAGTCACGACCGCATCGACCTCGCGCCTGAGAAACGCGCTGCGATGCCGATCCGGCGGGACGTTCACGACCTCGATGTCGCTCATGTCCACTCCGGCGGTCTTCAACGCGCGACGCAGAAGATACGCGCTCGCCGAATTGACCTGGACGGCCACGCGGCGCCCTTTCAGATCGGCCAGAGAGGTGACGTCGGCGTGAGCCAGCACGGCGTCGGCCCCGCGTGATTCCGCCGCCACGAGGAGCACGATCGGAGCCATGCCTCCCTGGGCCACCAGCAGCACCTCATCCACGGTCATCAAGGCGGCCTCGATCCGGCCATTGCGAAAGGCGCGCATCACTTCGCCATCGTTGATGAACTCGACGAGGCGAAAATCCGCAGGCGCAAGCCATCCGCGATGCTGCGCCAGGAAGAGCAGTTCGCTGCTGGGTCCTGGAAATGTGCCGATCCGGATCGGAGGCAGAGGCTCCTGGCCGCAGGCCGGCTGCAGCAGGACCGCGAGCAGCGCCGCGATCGCCAGGACGCGCACGCCTCTCATCGGCCAAGCGTCAGAGGCGTCGATCCATAGTCCGGCGCATTGCCGTGCTTCCATTTGATATTGCAGCCGATGCTCGGCTTCTGAGTTGCGGACACCGCGCGTGACTCGAGCACCGCATCAGCGGCGGCTCGAAGATCCCGGCCGGTGACCGGCACCGCGCTGCGGGGACGGCTGTCGTCGAACTGTCCGCGATAGACGAGCGTCGCGGCTGCGTCGAAGAGAAACAGGTCGGGCGTGCACGCGGCGCAGAAGGACTTCGCGATCTCCTGACTCTCGTCGAAAAGATAGGGGAACGAGTAGCCCGCGTCACGCGCCTCCTGTCGCATGCCGTCCGGTCCGTCCTCGGGAAACGCGATCACATCGTTCGAGTTGATCGCCACAACGGCGAGGCCGCGCGTCTGGTACTCCTTCGCGAACTGTGAGAACTCATGCCTGATGTGACGAACGAACGGGCAGTGATGACAGATGAAGGCCACCAGCAGAGCGGGTGCGGCACGAAACTGGTCGGGCGACACAATCCGCCCTTCGAGGTCCGGCAGCCGGAACGACGGGATCGGCGTTCCGAGCGCACGCATCGTGGAAGGTGTCGCAGCCATAGTCGAGTCTCGGCCCGCACCCGCAGTATATGCAAAGGAAGACGGAAGGGTACCGGCCGGAACGACGGCCGGATGCGGGTGCTCAGCGGAGTGTGAAGGTCAGCTCGATCGTCACGAGGACGGCGACTGGCTCACCGAATCGCGTACCGGGCGCGAACCGCCACCGCTTGGCGGCCTTGATGGCCTCCTGGTCGAGCCCAAACGTGGAATCGAGCGAGCGCACGACCTCCACGCTGCCCACCGTGCCATCGGGCAGCACGACGCACTCGAGGAGCACCGTGCCCTGCACCTTGGCTCGCATCGCGTCGGCGGTGTACTGCGGCTTGACCTCCTGGAGCGGGCGCGGCAACTGCACGCCATTGCCCGGCCGATACGCGCCACCGCCGGTGCCGCCGCCAAATCCCGGGCCGAGGCCCGATCCCTGTCCAGGCCCCGCGCCTGACCCGGTACCGGAGCCCGTTGATGCGGATGCCTGTGTGGACTCGAGCGCGCCCGGTGTCACCTCGGTCGCGGCCGCAAGCGCCTGCGCGGGAATGTTCAGCGTCTCGGGCGGAGGTTCGACCTTCGGCGGTTGCGGTGTCGGCTCGGGCGGCGTGGGCACCGAGATCTTTTCACGCCCCTTCAACTCCGCCTTCTTCGGCGGGTCGGGCATCTTGTTGCCGCCACCACCACCGCCGCCCGGTCCCGGCTGGGACAACCAGATGATGTCCGGCGAGAGACGATCGGGAAGAACCGCCTGGTACACCCGGTCCGGTATCAGGCTCATGATGAGCAACGCGATCCCGATGACGACGAGATGCGTAATCAAACCGGCACCAAGCGACGCTCCGATGCGCTGGCCGTCCGGTTGATCGAACAGAAAACGGACTTCGACCGGACCATCGCTGGCAGGGCGTACAGTCAGGTGCGAGGACGGAAGTGCCGACCTCTCAGTCTGTTCGCGTTTGGTCGTCGTCGACATGACCGGTCTTTACTGACGTAGTTTTATTGTCCCCGAGTATGCTCGCCGCTCGCAAGCTGCAAAACAAGTGCCCTCAGCCGCAACACTCTGGCGGCATCCGTTTCTCTCAGCTTAGACGCCAGCGGCATGGAATTCGGCTCCTGTCCCCGTCCGTGTGTCCTGCTACTCGGTCGTATATCCGTCCCTCGCCCGAACACGAAGGCCGCGCTGGCTGTTGTTGACGATCACGCGAATGGACCGCCATTCGTGCACGCCCGGCTCAGCCTGTGCCGCCGGTACGTAGCCGATCAGATACTGGTACCTGAGCTCTTTGGCGATGGCCGCCAAGGTTCGTTCGAGCTCCTTCGGGTCGCGCAGCAGGAACGATCGCCCGCCGGTCAGCACGGCCAGTTCGGCCGCCGGCGGCAAACGGTTGCGTCCGAACACAATCGGATAGATGAGTGCCTGGCTTCGCCGTGCGCGGGCCACGACCTGTGTCGACGTCGCGCCGCTGTAGCGATCGACCCCATCTGAGAAGACCACGAGCGCCTGCCGTCCCTTCTCCGGCTCGAGCCGGTCGAGGGTCGCGATGATGGCGTCGTACAGCGATGTGGTGCTCCAGGCGTCGAGCGCCGCAATCGCTCGACGCTGTTCCTCGCGGCTGCTCGAGAGTGGCGCGATCACGTCGGCGTTGTTGCCGATCGCGACCACCATCGATCGGTCATCCGGTTTCAGCTGTCGCAGGAACGCCTGCGACGCGAGCTTCGCCAATCGCAGCGGCTCGCCCGCCATGCTGGCGCTGCGGTCGACGCCGAGCGCCACCGTCAGCGGAAACTCACCCGCGGCAAAGGCGGCAATCTCCTGCGGCCGGCCGTTCTCCAAGACCTCGAAATCCGATTGACGGAGGCCGGTCACCGGCTCGCCCTTGTCGTCGGTGACCGTGGCGTAGACCTCGACGAGCTGTACACCTGAGGAAAACTGCGGGATCTGGCCCTGCGCCGTCAGGACGACGCCAAGGGCCAGCAGCGGGGTGATCCCCAGGAGCCAGCCGATCATGCGTGGTACAATCGGGCCGGAAGGTGACATATGAACCTTGGCATTCCAGAGCTTCTCATCATCCTGGCGATCATCATTCTGATCTTCGGCGCCAACCGCCTGCCTGAGATCGGACGCGGGATCGGCAAAGGCATCCGGAATTTCAAGGACGCCACCAGCAAGGACGGCGCTCCTCAGGGTACCGAGAAACCCTAACGGCGACGGCCGCGGCCGGCACCGCGGCCCTGCTTCTTGGCCTGCCGCTCGTTTCGCCCCGGCCGCTGCTTCAGCCGCTGTTGCTTCTTCGTCCGGATCGTGCTTCGATGCGGTCCGCGCATCCGCTCATCACGGCGGATCGTTTCCAGAATATCGACCAGTCCGAGGTCGACCTGCCGGCGCTCCATGTCGACGCGCACGACCTGGACCAGCACCTTGTCCCCTAGACGATACGCCTTCTTGGTGTTTTCGCCCTGCAGGATGTGCTGCTGCTCCACGAACCGGTAGTAGTCGTCGGCCATGCTCGAGATGTGCACGAGACCTTCGACATAGTGCTCGACGAGCTCGATGAACAGGCCGAACGGGGCGACGCCGGTGATGTAGCCCTCGTATTCATCGCCCACCTTGTCCGCCATGAAGCGGACCTTCTTCCACTGCAGCAGCTCACGCTCGGCCTCGTCCGCGCGACGCTCCATCTCTGACGTGTGTTTCGCGGTCTCGGGCAGCTCCTCGTTGAGCTCATCTCGGCGCGCCGGCGACATCACCGCCTGCCGTGACTCACGCAGCATGCGATGCACGACGAGATCCGGGTATCGCCTGATCGGAGAGGTGAAGTGCGTGTAGTGCTCGGCCGCGAGACCGAAGTGCCCGAGACTCGCTGCGTCGTAGCGCGCCTTCTGCATCGTCCGCAGCATCAGCGCCGCGATCGGCCGCTCTTCCGGCGTGCCTTTCATCCGATCGATGAGCTTCTGAAAGTGTGTCGGCGTGATCGACTGTCCCGTCGCCGCGAGGCTGTAGCCCAGGGTGGTGATGAAGGCTTCGAAGTCCGCTACCTTCTTCAGGTCAGGTGGCTCGTGCACGCGGTGCAGTGCCGGAACGTCCGTCGTGACCAGGTGTGCCGCCACGGTCTCGTTGGCCAGGAGCATGAACTCCTCGATCAGGCGGTGCGCCACGTTCCGCTCCGAGGCCACGATGTCCGTGATCTGACCGACGTCGGACAGGATCACCTCCGCCTCCGGCAGATCGAAATCGATCGAGCCTCTCCGGCGACGGCGCAGGTTCAGAATCCCGAACAGCTCGTGCATCTGCTCGAACATCGGCACCAGCGCCTGGTACTCGCGTGTCGTCGCCTCGTCGTGGTCGGTCAGGATCGCGTTCACGGCCATGTACGTCATCCGTGCATCGCTGTTGATCACGCCGTCGTGGATCTCGTAGCGCACGACCTGCCCGCGGCTGTCGACCTCCATGAAACAGGACTGCACCAGGCGATCGACGCGCGGATTGAGGCTGCACAAGCCGGTCGCCAGCTCCGCCGGAAACATGTGCACGGCGCGCTCGGTGAAGTACACCGAGGTGCCTCGCTCGTAGGCCTCCTCGTCGAGCGCACTGCCCTCTTTCACGTAGTGCGAGACGTCGGCGATGTGCACGCCGAGCCAGTAGTGGCCGTTCTTCAGCCGCTCGATCGTGATCGCGTCGTCGAAGTCGCGCGCGTGCTCTCCGTCGATCGTGACGGTGGTGACGCCGCGGAAGTCGGTGCGCCCTTTGATATCGCGCTCCTTCACGACGCCGCCGATGCGTCGCGCCTCGTCGATCGCTTCCTCGGGATGGGTGTCGGGGATGTTGAACTTGCGAATGATGATCTGCGTGTCGACGCCCGGCTCGTCGATGCGGCCGAGCACCTCGATCACCCGGCCGACAGGACCCCGAGTGGCGGTCGGCCACCTGGTCATCTCGACGACCACCATGTCGCCGGGCTCGGCCGACGACCACTGTCCCGTCGGGACGTGCACGTCGGTCAGGACCCGCCGATCGAACGGCGCGACATAGCCAAGCCCGGCCTCGTCGATCTCGAAGCGGCCGACGAGGTTGGCCTGGCTGCGCTCGAGAATCCTGATGATGCGACCCTCGGCGCCTTTGTCGGTGCGCCGCTCGATCCGCGCCACCACCCGGTCCCCGTGCATCGCCTCGGTCAGGTTCGACGCCGCGATGTAGATGTCCTCGCGCTCGCCGCGCTTCCCCTCTTCGGGGACCACGAAACCGAAACCAGCCGGATTGGTCGTGAGCCGCCCGACCACGAGGTCCATCTTGTCGGGCAGGCCGAAACGGTTGCCGCGAATCTGCAGGAGGTCGCCGGACGACACCATCGCCTTCAACTGGCGCTTGAAGGCGGCCCGCGCCTCGCGTGGAACCCGCAGCAGCTGGGTGAGCTCGCGCGCGGTCGCAGGGTGATGCACCGTCTCGCGAATGAGTCGAAGAAGCTCGTCAGGGCTACGCAATGAGCATGACCTGCAGATCGCCGACGTTGGTATTGGTTGGACCGGTGCGAATCAGATCGCCGATCCGAGCGAAAAATGCGTACGTATTGTTATCAGTCAGATAGTCTTCGGGCGCGGCCACTCCGGCCGCTCGTGCCCGCTCAAATGTTGTGGGATCGACGACGGCACCCGCCGCGTCGGTGGGACCGTCGATGCCGTCGGTCCCGATGCTGGCCGCCACGACTCGCGGCCCGAGCGCGCGCAGTGCTCGCGCCATCGAAAACGCAAACTCCTGATTGCGGCCGCCTGTGCCGGCGCCACGAACGGTCACGGTCGTCTCGCCTGACGCAATCACACAGAGCGGCCGTGGCAGTGAGCCAGCCTCGTGCGCGGTTCGCTCGACGTGCTGCGTGGCGGCCAGCCGCGCTTCCCCCGTCACCGGCTCCGCGATGACGTGGACGTGGTATCCGAGCGCCGCGGCCGCGCGGCGGGCCCCATCGATAGCGCCCCGCTGGGGACCGATGACGAGCGCACGGGCACGAGCCAGCCGGGCATCGCCGGCCGATGGAGTCTCGGGCACGTCGCCGGCCATGCCTCGCCTCAAGTGTTGCACGACTGAATCCGGATAGACGCCGGTGCCGCCGCGCCGCGCGAGCACCTCGAGTGCGGAGGCAAACGTGCTCTCGTCCGGGACCGTGGGCCCCGAGGCAATCACCGACAGATCGTCGCCGACCACGTCGGAAACCGCACACGTCAGCACCGAGCCGCGCGCGGCCACGGCCAGCTGTCCGCCTTTGATGGCCGACAGATGCTTGCGGACGGTGTTCAGATCGTAGATGTCCGCCCCCTGCTGCATCAGCGTCCGTGCGGTGTGCTGCTTGGACTCCAGCGTGATGCCAGGCGCCGGCAGCGCCATGAGCGCTGATCCTCCTCCCGACAGCAGAACAAGGAGGAGATCGTGTTCGCCAGATGCGGCCGCGACGTCGAGCGCACGGCGTGCGCCCGCCACGCTGCCGCCGTCCGGGAGCGGATGCCCGGCGTCACACCACTCAGCGCCACAAGGAAGCGGGCTCTGATCCGGCAACGACCGTTTCGGGCCAATCCCGAGCATCGAGCGGAGCGGCACCGGCGCGGCCGAGGCACACGCGTGGAGCATCGGCGCCGCGGCCTTGCCGGCGGCGATCACGTCAACGGCCCGTGCGTGCTGCAGCTCGGCGTTCACCGAGGCATCGTCCAGGGCACGGCGTACTAACAGACCAGCGTTCACGGCATCAATCGCCGCGCGCAATATCGTGTTCAGGTCTTGTCGGAGTCGTGGAACGGGGAGAGTCAGTGCACTTGCCGGGGATCGGCCCAGGCGGAAAGCCCGGTCACGAGGTCGAACTGTCGAAGAAGCTGGCTGACGACCTGGTCGGCATCACCCTCGGTGCACAGCCGATCGAGTTCGGACATGACCTTCAGGAGCGCTTGCTCGACGTCGCTGATGGCGCGTTCCGAGTAGTACTCACGCTGCTGGTCGAGACAACGTTGGCACTTGACGAATTCTTCGCGATAGAAATTGGAAAGGGAGTGGAAAACCGGATCGCAGGACGGCCGCGAGTCGGTGAGGTAACGTGACAATGGTCGGTTCCGCAGCGCGGGCATATACCGGGTGAACCCAGTCTAAACAGACCGTGAATCTTCTGTCAATCTTCTGTCAATCCTCTGTCAAAGATTCCGTGCTACGCGGCGTCCCGGGCGGCGACCAACCCCCCGGCGCTGCCCACGGCCATACCGCCCAGGATCAGATACAGACACAGACGAAACGGCAAGAACTGCAGGGAACCCCCGTCGAGGACGGCGCGAAGGTCTGCCCCCCACCAGGCCATCACAACCAGGAACCCACCCCACAGACATGTCACCGCCAGCAGCGCGCCTACGCCGCCCTGGAGGAACCCCTCGGCCACGAAGGGCCCGCGGATGAAGGCCAGAGGCGCGCCCACCAGCGCCATGATTTCCAGCTCGTCCCGGCGCGCCTGGAGCCCAAGCCGGACGACGGTCGCGACGGTTACGGCGGCCGCCACGGCCATCAGCACGGCCAGCGCGAAGCCCGCGCCGCGAATCGTCCCGAGGCCGGCGCCTACTCGGGCCAGCCAGTCCCTGTCGTATCGGGCGTCGGCAACACCAGGCAAGGTCACGATGCGCCGCACCAGGGCATCCGCGCGGCCATCACGGTCCGCGTCGGGGCGTACGCGCACCTCAATCGATGCCGGGAAGGGGTTGTCATCGAACCCGCTGGTCAACGCGGCGAGCTCCGCAAACTCACGACGGAACCTGGTGAGCGATTCCGCCTTCGAGACGTACTCGCGGCCGAGGGCGGCGCCGCTCTGATCGATGAACGCCTCGAGCGCTCCACGCTGCTCCGACGTCGCGTCGTCCCGGAGATAGACCGAGAACTCGGCGGCAGATGCCCACTGTGCGAGCAACTGCTCCGCATTCCACGTCAGGAGGAGCAGCGACCCCAGTACGATCATCGCGAGCGCAATCGCCAGTACGGCAAACGCGCTGGAACCGCGGCTGCGCCAGAGGCTCGCGCTGCCCTGCCGAAACGCATACTCGAGCGATCTCATGCGACTTCGACCATCTTCCCCTGATCGAGCGTGATCGTTCTGCGGCCGACGAGCCGAATCAGCTCACGATCGTGCGTGGCCACGAGGACCGTCGTGCCGCCAGCATTGATCTCGCGCAGCAGGTTCATGATCTCGAGCGACAGATCCGGATCCAGGTTACCCGTCGGCTCATCGGCGATGAGCAGCACCGGGTCGTTCACGAGCGCGCGGGCAATCGCAATCCGCTGCTGCTCACCACCCGACAGGTCATGCGGATACGCGTTCATGCGGTGCTGAAGGCCGACCCACTTGAGGACCTGAAACGCGCGCCGCCGCTGCTGCGCGGCCGGCACGCCGAGCACCTCGGGCACGAACGAGATGTTCTCGAGCACGGTCCGGCTGGGAATGAGCTTGAAGTCCTGGAACACGAAGCCGATCCCGCGCCGGTACTCCTGGATCTCGCGCCGATTGAGCGTGGCCAGATTCTGGCCGTTGACGAAGACTTCGCCCTCGCTCGGACGCTCCTGGAGCAGGAGCAGGCGGAGAAACGTGGACTTGCCGGCGCCGCTCGGACCGGTCAGAAAGACGAATTCAGCCTTCTCGATGGTGAGTGTCAGATCCCTCAGCGCGTACAGACCGCGACTGTAAAGCTTCGAGAGGTGATGCGTCTCGATCACGTTTGCGGCAGGATAGCACGAGGTCAGCCCAACTCGCGCTTGAGGAGATCGCTGGCGAGTTTCGGATTGGCTTTGCCGCCGCTGCCCTTCATCACTTGACCGACGAGGAACCCGAAGGTCTGGCGCTTCCCCGCCCGATACTGCGTGACCGCATCGGCGTGCGTGCCGACGACGTCCCGCACGATGGCCATGAGTGCGCCTTCGTCGCCGATCTGCGCGAGGCCTTCCGCACTGACGATGGCCTCGGCCGGGCGCCCGGAGTCGTACATCTTCGCGAACACGTCCTTGGCGATCGAGCTGCTGATCGTGCCGTTGTCGACGAGCGCGATCAGTCCGGCCAGCGTCTCGGGTGAGAGCGGCACCTGCTCGATCGTCTGGCCGCGCTCCTTCATCATGCGGAGCACTTCGCCCATGATCCAGTTGCTCGCCGCCTTGGCGTTGCCGGTGACCCTGGCGGTGGCTTCGAAGTAGTCGGCCAGCGCCGCCGACTGCGTCAGCACGCCGGCATCGTAGGCGGGAATCGCATACTGCTCCACCAGCCTCCGGCACCTGGCCTCGGGCAATTCCGGCATCGTGGCGCGCACGCGCGCGACGCGGGCCTGGTCAACGACCAGCGGCGGCAGGTCGGGTTCGGGAAAGTACCGGTAGTCGTGCGCCTCTTCCTTGCTGCGCATCGAATGCGTGCGTCCTTCGGCCGAATCCCACAGACGCGTTTCCTGCACGATGCGCCCGCCGCTGTCGAGGATGTCGATCTGGCGGTCGATCTCGTACTCGAGCGCCTTTTCCAGATAGCGGAAGGAGTTCACGTTCTTCACTTCGGCCTTGGTCCCGAGCGTCGATTGGCCGGCCGGGCGCACCGAGACGTTGGCGTCGCAGCGCAGGCTGCCCTCTTCCATGTTGCCGTCGCTCACCTCGAGCCAGACGAGAATGTCGCGCAGGCGGCTGAAGAACTCGGCGCCTTCCGCCGCGGAGCGCATGTCCGGCTCGCTGACGATCTCGATGAGCGGCACGCCGCTGCGGTTGTAGTCCACATAGCTGCGGCGGTCGGAGTCAGGGAAACCTTCATGGAGTGACTTGCCCGCGTCCTCCTCCATATGAATGCGGGTCAGGCCGACGTGCCTCAACGCCCCGTCGACGGTGATGTCGAGACCGCCGCCGAGCGCCAGCGGCCGCTCGAACTGCGAGATCTGATAGCCCTTCGGCAGGTCCGGATAGAAGTAGTTCTTGCGGGCGAAGATGGACTGCGGCTGAATGCGGCACCCCAGGGCGAGCGCGGCTTTGATCGCGTAGTCAACGGCGCGGCCGTTGAGCACCGGCAGCGCGCCGGGCAGCCCGAGACACACCGGGCAGACCTGCGAGTTTGGCGGAGCGCCGAAGTCCGTCCGGCAACCGCAGAAGATCTTGGTGCGGGTGCGGAGCTGCGCGTGGACCTCCAAGCCGATGACGGCTTCGAACGTCACGTCGTTCACGTGCTAGGCCCGTGGGCCGGCGTCTTTCACCGACGAGGGGACGTCGTTTTCGAACGTCTTGAAGTTGTCCACGAACATCGTCGCCAGCTTCGCCGCCTGCTCGTCGTACTTCGCGGCGTCGGGCCAGGTGCTGCGCGGGTCGAGAACGGCCGCGGGCACCCCAGGGCAGGCCGTTGGCACGTCGAGGTTGAACACCGGGTGCGTCGTGTACTCCGCGCGATCGAGCTGCCCGGTCAGCGCCGCGGTGATCATCGCCCGCGTATACGCAATCTTCATCCGGCTGCCGACCCCGTAGGGTCCGCCCGTCCATCCGGTGTTGACGAGCCAGACGCGCGCGCCATACTTGGCGATTTTCTCACCGAGCATCTTCGCGTAGACGTTCGGGTTGAGTGGAAGGAACGGGGCCCCGAAGCAGGTGCTGAAGGTCGCCTTGGGCTCGGTCACGCCCTTCTCGGTGCCCGCGACGCGCGCCGTGTAGCCGGAGAGGAAGTGATACATCGCGCCATCGCGCGACAACCGGGCGATTGGCGGCAGCACACCGTAGGCATCGGCGGTCAGCATGACGACGTTGGTCGGGTGTCCGCCGCGGCCGGACATCTCCGCGTTGTCGATGAAGCTGATCGGATAGGAGCCGCGTGTGTTCTCGGTCATCGACGCGTCGTCGAGATCGAGCGCGCGCGTCTCTGGATGCACCACCACGTTCTCGAGGATCGTGCCGAAGCGGCGCGTGGTCTCGTAGATCTGTGGCTCCGCTTCGCGGGAGAGCTTGATCACTTTCGCGTAGCAGCCGCCCTCGAAATTGAAGACGCCCGTCTCGCTCCAGCCATGCTCGTCGTCGCCGATCAGCCGCCGTGCCGGATCGCTCGAGAGCGTCGTCTTTCCCGTGCCAGACAGGCCGAAGAAGAGCGCGGTGTCGTCACCCTGCCCGATGTTTGCCGAGCAGTGCATCGACAGCACGCCCTGCAGCGGCAGCGTGTAGTTGAGGATGGTGAAGATCGACTTCTTGATCTCACCGGCGTAGTGCGTGCCACCGATCAGGACAACCTTCTTCCCCAAATGCACGAACACGAAGACGTCGGACCGCGAGCCGTGCCGGGCGGGATCGCTCTTGAAGTTCGGCGCGTCAATCACCGTGAACTCGGGCCGGTGCGCGGCGCGCTTCGCCGCGTCGATCTCGGGCAGGAACATGTTCCGCGCGAACAGATTGTGCCAGGCGAATTCGTTGACGATGCGGATCGGGAGCTTGTATTGGGGATCAGTACCTGCCCAGGCATCGAGGACGTAGAGCTCCCGGTCCTGGAGATACGCCATCATGTCGCGGTGAAGCGCATCGAACTTGGCGTCATCCACGGGCCGGTTGGTGTTGCCCCAATGCACGTGCCGCTCGCTCGACGATTCGCGGACGAAGAACTTGTCGTTCGGAGATCGGCCGGTGTGCTGGCCGGTCTTGCACACGAGCGGCCCCTCCATGGCGAGAATGCCCTCGCCGCGGCGCAGCGCCTCCTCATACAGAGCGGCGGGGCTGAGGTTCCAGTGGACGCGGCCTGACCGCAGAATGCCAAGGGCCTCGAGACCATGCGCCCGCTCAACCTGGATAGACATGCTGATCGACTCCCGTGCGTCGGCCGTCGGTGGCCGTCCGCTAGCCTGATCACCGAAACGATGATCGAGGATTCTCGTGCGAAAACGCTGATCGTACCGGTCCAGTCGGGGCCAGTCAACCCGCCTTCGCGCCGGCGAGTTTTTTGGCGCTTCGGCGCGGCAGGCTCCGCCTTCGCTCGCCCGAGCCTTCGCGAGCGTCGGCGGGGCATCCGAGGTATAGTGTGAAACGGGAAAACGTGAGTCCCGGCGCGGGTAAACGCGGCCTCCCGGCTGCCGTATTCCACATGAGAACACCCTCTCGACGCGTCGCCAAGCCAGCCCTCAGCCACGAGGCGGTGTCAACCGCCGTGACCGGGGCGGCACCGAAGCCGCCGGCGGCGTTGTCCAGGGAGTCAGAGCTCGCCGCCCGCGTCAAGGCCCTCGTCGTCGCGGGCGACCGGGACGGCGCGCGCGAGCGCTTCGCCGATCTGGTCGCGCGCCAACAGCGTCGCGCGGTGCGTATCGCCTACAACTATCTTCGCGACGCACACGATGCCGACGAAGCGGTCCAGGATGCGTTCCTGAAAGTGTTTACACACATCACGAGTTATCGTGAGGAGTATCCGTTCGAGGTGTGGTTCACCCGCATTCTCGTCAACGGATGCCTCGATCTGCGAAAGGCGCGGGCCCGCCGTCTCCGATGGGCGATCCCGATGTCGACCCACGCCGACGGCACCGCGATGCCCGAACCAGCGGCGCGGCAGCCGAGTCCGGAAGATCGCGTGATGTCAACCGAGCGGGCGCGCGAGATCACGTCGGCGGTCGAGCAACTCCCCGATCGGCAGCGGCTGGTGTTTACGCTCTGCCACATCGCCGAACACACGACCAGCGAGGTGAGTCAGTCGCTGGGGCTCAGCGAGGCGACCGTGCGTGTGCATCTGTTCCGAGCCGTACGCAAGCTGCGCAAGCTGCTCACGCGCGACGGCACGCGTCTCCTGCAGGTCAACACAGCGACGGCGCTCAATCGGGAAAGGTCGGCCGTATGAGCCGCACGCACCTGTCCGACGACCGGCTGATTGAGATCTGCCTGGCGGACCCGTTCACCCCGCCTGACGAGCCGCACCTCCGGGCGTGCGACGCCTGCCAGGCACGGCGGGCATCGCTCGCGTCGATGCTCACCGACGTCAGCGACCGCATCGCCGACGAAGCCGACCAACAGTTCCCGGCCGATCGTCTGGCGCGCCAGCAGGCCCGCATCCTGCAGCAGATCGATCATCTCGGCCGGCCTGGACGCGTGATCGCCTTCCCCGCCGGCCACACCCACGAGCCGATCCGGCAGACCCCGCGGCGTGTGCCGCGCTGGCTTGCCGCAGCGGCTGCCGTGGCCGCGGCGTTCGTCGTCGGGATCGTGACCGACCGACTGGCTCAGGAGATGCCCGGCAGCCGTCGCGTCCTGCCGGCAACGCGTCTGGCTGTGCGTGCCGTGGATTCGCTCCCGGCCATCCGGACCGTGACCGCGTCTCTGTCAGACGACGAGTTCCTCGGACAGATCGAGCTGGCGGTCGGCAGCGCCGGCCCGGCCGCGTTGAGACCGCTCGACGCCCTCACACCCCGCGCCTGGGACGTGAGATAAGCCGCACCTTGCCCCCGCTGATTTTTCGAAAAGGTCTCGACCGCAAACAGGAAGTCGCCGGCGTCCTTGCGGCGAGCTATCACAGCGATCTGATCGCGGAGATCAAGGCCGCGGAGTATCGCTATCAGTCGGGCCGCCTGACCATCCACCTGGCGCGCGAGTTCGGCTTCTGCTACGGCGTCGATCGCGCCGTGGACTACGCGTATCAGACGCGCCAGCGGTTCGAGGATCGGCCGGTATTCCTCACCGGCGAAATCATCCACAATCCGCACGTCAACCGCCAGATCCGCGCACAGGGCGTCCGCTTCCTCACCGATCCGGGCGAGTCGATCGACGCGCTCACGCCGAAGGACGTGGTCATCCTTCCCGCATTCGGCATCACCATCGAGCTGCTCGAAACGCTGGTTGACCGCGGGTGCACGCTCGTCGATACCACCTGCGGCTCCGTGCTGAACGTCTGGAAGAACGTCAAGCGATACGCCGAACAGGGCTTCACGTCGATCATCCACGGCAAGTACTGGCACGAAGAGACCCGCGCGACCGCGTCCCAGGCGCAGCACGCGGGCAAGGGCCACTACCTGGTTGTGCTGGACAGGGCCGAGGCGGGCGCGGCCTGCGAATACATCCGGCGCGGCGGTGGCCGCGAGGAGTTCCTCGCGAAGTTCGAGCATGCGGTGTCCCCTGGATTCGATCCCGACGTCGATCTCGGACGAATCGGGTGCGCCAACCAGACGACGATGCTCAGCTCGGAGTCGCTGGAGATCGGGGACATGTTCCGCGGCGCCATCGGTGACCGCTACGGGGCCGAAGCCGTGCACACGCGGTACCGGGCGTTCGACACCATCTGCAGCGCCACACAGGACCGCCAGGACGCGATCATCGCCCTGCTCGACACCGAGACCCTCGACGCGATGATCGTGCTTGGTGGGTATAACAGCAGCAATACCTGCAATTTGGCTCGTATCTGCGCCGAAAAGCTGCCCACCTACCACATCGCCGACCCGGAAGGACTGACCTCTGCGACGGAAATCCGTCACAAGCCGGTCAGCGCCAAACATGAGGTTACGACCCAGGGCTGGCTGCCTGCCAGCGGGATTTCCATTGGCCTGACGTCGGGAGCCTCGACGCCGGACAATCTGGTCGAGACCGTCATCCGCCGCCTCGACGTCCTGGCCAACGGCGAGTAAGGGCCGTCCGGCTCGATTTAGAGGTCGTGCCGTGTTACCGTATGTCTTTGCACCAAGAGCAGTAAACGGCTTCTGAGCGTCAGTCGTATCGCCGGGTAATTGGCTATGAATCCCAAGACCCTGCTAGGGCGAGTGTCCGCCTTCGTCGTGGTTGTACTCTTTCTGGCCCTGCCGGCCTTTGGCCAGGGGTCCAAGTGGTGGCAGTCGGAACAGTACCGCCGCGAGCTTGGACTCACCACCGAGCAGAGCCGGCGGCTCGAGGATGTCTTCCAAGCCGCTGTGCCAACACTGAAGACCCACAAGAAAGCGCTCGATCAGGCGGAATCAGAATTCGAGCGCATGCTTGAACGAGGCGACGACGGGTCAGTGATGGATCAGGTGGAGCGCGTCGAAGCGGCGCGTGCAGAGCTGAACAAGTCACACACGATGATGATGCTCCGCATGCGGCGGGTGCTGACAACCGATCAGTGGGCCAGGTTCACGGCCATGCATCAGGCGGCGGAACGCGAGAAAAATCGTTCGAGCGGACGCGGCAAGTAACGTCGATCGCATCCACATTTCATCGGATTTAACAGGTTTTACAAGACACCATGAAGACTTCGTGTGCCTTTTTCGCGTTGCTGATCGCAGGGATCACGTCAACGGCATTGGCTCAGGATTCAGACCAGAAGCGCCTCGACGTGATCGCGAATGAGGCCGTGCGTAAGTTCGACGAGGGGCGAACGGCGGCGGCCGAACAGACTCGACCCACTGTCCCACCGCAGCCCGGCACGAGAGTCGAGCTGACACTTGACGATGCCGTGCAGCGCGCGCTCGAACGGAATCTCGACATCGCGGTGGAACGGTTGAACCCCCAGACATACGACTACGCACTCGCCGCCCTCGCCGCGAACTATCGTCCAACGTTCAACTCGAACTTCGGCGTGCGCAGTCAGACCAGCTTCAGCCGCAGCCAGACTGCCGGTGGCGACGTCCTCGTCACCGATACGCTGACGGGCAATAACGGGGTGAGCCAGGCCGTCAAATGGGGCGGCGGCAGTTTCGCCGTGTCCTGGAACAACAACCGCCAGGAGCAGTCCGACCTGTTTGCCACACGCAACCCGGTGCTCAACACGACCTTCAGCGCCGCCTACGTGCAGCCCCTGCTTCGCAACTTTCGCATCGACGGCACACGCGCGCAGTTGCGCATCACGCAGTTGAACCAGGAAATGTCCGAGACGGCGCTGCGCGCGACGATCGTGCGCACGGTGGCGAACACGCGCAACGCGTACTGGGATCTCGTCTACTCGATCCAGGCGGCGGACGTCGCCGAACGCTCGCTGGCGCTCGCCACCAAGCTCGTCGAGGACAATCAGGCGCGCGTGGAAGTCGGGACGCTGGCGCCGCTCGATGTCGTCCAGGCGCAGGCCGAACAGGCGACCCGGCGCGGAGCCGTGGCCACCACCGTCGCCGCCGTCCGGACCGCGGAGCTCGTCTTGAAGCGACTCATCGTGAGTGGCACCGATGACCCGTACTGGATCTCCGCCATTGAGCCCATCGATCGCCCCACATACTCGACCGAAACCGTGGATGTCGGCGCCGCCGTCCGCAAGGCACTGGCGACACGCACGGACATCGAGATGTCCCGGCGCCAGGTGCAGTCCAACGATGTCTCGATCAGGAACCTGTCCGATCAGCGGCTTCCCGCGCTCGACCTGACCGCCGGCTACGGCGCCACTGGCATCGGGGGAACGCAGTTCGTTCGCCCGCCGGGTAGTCAACTCGGCGCGCTGCCCACCCAGGTCATTCCGAGTGGGTTCACGGACGCGCTGCGAATCCTGGGAAACCGCGACGCACCCACCTGGAATTTCGCGCTGAACTTCAGCTATCCGATCGGGTCGAGCACGGCCGACGCCAACGTGGCGCGCGCCCGGGTTCAGCAGCGGCAGACGATCGCGCAGGCGCGTCAACTGGAGCTCCAAATCGCGACCGAAGTCACCAACGCCGCCCTGTTGGTCGAGGCGAATCGAGAGCGTCTGCAGGCGGCGCAGGCCGCGCGCGATCTGGCCGAGCGGCGGACCGATGCCGAGCAGAGCCGGTTCGAGGTCGGTCTCTCGACGAACTTCTTCGTGGTTCAGGCCCAGCGCGACTTGCGAGACGCGCAGAACGCGGAACTGCGCGCGCTGCTCGACTACCGGCGTGCGCAGGTCGATTTCGAGCGCGTCCAGGAGATCCCCGCGGCCGGCACAGGTGGCGGTGGCATCACGCCGATTCAAGGGGGCGCTGGAACGGCACCCCGTGCAACGGCAGGCGCGGGCGGTGGGAATTTTGGTAACTGAGATCACGTCGGTGAGCGGAGGATCGAGATTGGTCTCGGCGTCATGCGAAAAATAGTCATTGGTGTGGTGATCGCCGGGATCGCGCTCGCGAGCGGTGCGTACTACCGTGGGATGTTCAGCGAGGACACGTCGGCAGAGACTGGCGGCCAGGGGAGCGCGGACGGGCGAGGTGGCCGGCGGGGCGACGGAGGCGGCGGGTTCCCGGGAGGCGGCGGCTTTCAAGGGGGTGGACGAGGCCAGGGCGGTGGCCGTGGCCCTATGACCGTCGAACTGGCGAAGGTAACGCGCGCCTCGATTTCTCAGGAGATCACCGTCGTCGGTAATCTGGTCGGTGAGGCCACCGTGGCCGTCGCACCGCGCACGGCGGGCCGTCTGCAGGAGATGAGCGTGCGTCTGGGTGACCGCGTCAACAGGGGCCAGCGCATCGCCAAGATCGAAGACTTCGAAATCGTCGAACAGGTGAAACAGGCGGAAGCCGCCCAGGAAGTCTCGCTGGCGACGATCCGGCAGCGCGAAGCCGACCTGCAGCTGGCACAGACCAACGCCGAGCGCTCACGCAACCTGTTCGAGCGTCAGCTGCTGCCCAAGCAGACCCTGGATGACAACGAGTCCCGCTACCAGGCGTCGATGGCGGCTGTTGATCTGGCGCGAGCCCAGGCGGCGCAATCGAAGGCCCGCCTCGAGGAGCTCCGCATCAACCTGGCCAACACCATCATCACGTCCCCGGTGACCGGATTCGTCGCGCGCCGCGCAGTGGATCCCGGCGCGTTCGTGTCTCAGAACGTCCCGGTCGCCGACGTTGTCGACATCACGACCGTCCGCCTGGTAGCCAATGTTGTCGAGAAAGATCTCACCCTGATGCACTCGGGCAACGCGACCACGGTCGAAGTCGATGCCTACCCCGGCGAGACGTTTCGCGGGCGCATCGCGCGGGTCTCCCCGGTGCTCGATCCGGCCACGCGCACGGCCTCGATCGAGATCGAGATCCCGAACCCGGAGTTCAGGCTGAAGCCGGGCATGTACGCGCGCGTCGGCATCACCACAGATGTGAAGAAGAATGCGCTCGTCGTGCCGGTGAATGCGGTCATCGATCTGGGCGGACGCCGTGGCGTCTTCATGCCGCAGAACGAGTCGGCGATCTTCCGGTCGATTCAGGTCGGCAGCGAGCAGCGCGACGTCGTCGAGGTCCTCGGCGGCATCGTCGAAGGCGACACCGTCATCACGACCGGTGCGGCCGCCCTTCGCGACGGCGATCGGGTGCTGATTTCAGGTCGCAACGGCCGCGGTCCGCGCGGCGGCGGTGGCGGCCAGCCGCCGGGAGCAGGTGGACTCGCGCCCACTGGGGGCGCTCCACAATCTAATGGAGCGCGGCAAGGTGCAGCGGCGCAGCAGCGCACGGGCGCCCGCGAAGGCGGCGCGCGCGGCACCGGATCCGCGATCCCCGATGGCCGGAGGTCTGGCGGTGAGGGTCGCAGGTTCGGCGGCGACGGCACTGGACGGCGGGGCGGCGCCGAGCAGCCGGTGGTGCCGCCATCTCAGGAATAGTTTCGGAAACCAGTCACGTCACGTTCATCGCAGAGTCTTGATATGAGCATTCCGCGTCTCGCGATTCACCGGCCGGTCACGATGTTCATGCTCAGCGCGGTCGTCACGCTGCTCGGGGCCATCTCGCTGACCCGCCTTCCCGTCGACCTGATGCCCGAGTTCGAGCAGCCGACGCTCACGGTCCGCACCACGTACACCGGGGTGGGCCCGCTCGAGATGGAGGAGCTCATCACGCGGCCGATGGAACAGGCCGTCAGCGCGGTCCCGGGCCTCACCCGCGTCCAGTCGCAGTCGTCAGAGGGCAATAGCCAGGTTCAGTTGAACTTCGAGTGGGGCTCCGATCTCTCGGAAGCCGCCGACGAAATCCGGACCCGAGTGGACCGCATGCGGAACCGGCTGCCCGAGGACGCCGACCCGCCCACCATCTTCAAGTTCGACTCGAACTCGCAGCCAATCATGAACATCGGCATCGAGGGCGACTTCGATCCGGTGACGCTCCGGGAGACGGCGCAGAACGAGATCGCGCCGCGCTTCGAGCGCGTGGACGGCATCGCGGCGGTGACCGTCAACGGCGGCCTCCGCCGTCAGATTCACGTCGAGCTGTCGAAAGAGAAAGTCACCGCGCTCAATCTGTCGGTGAACACGGTCGTGCAGACGCTCCGGCTGGAGAACCAGAACACGCCGCTGGGCGAGATCTATCAAGGCGACTCCACGTTCCTCGTCCGTGCGCAGGGCCAGTTCCAGAGCATGGAGGACATCAAGAACCTGGTGGTCATGACCCGCCAGGGCGTGCCGGTGTACCTCCGCGACATCGCCGAAGTGAAGGACACCACCGAGCAGCGCCGCTCGTTCATGCGCATCAACGGCAAGCCGGGCGTGCAGATCCAGGTCCAGAAGCAGTCCGGCAAGAACACCGTCGAAGTGGCGAGGCTGGTTCGCGCCGAAGTGGAGCGCGTCAACAAGGAAGTCCCCGGCATCCGGATGATCGTCACGCAGGACAGCTCGGTCTTCATTCAGCGCGCGATCGACAACGTCCAGGAGCACGCGCTTGTCGGCGGCCTCCTCGTGGTGCTCATCATCTTCGCGTTCCTCCGCAGCTTCCGGTCAACCCTGATCGTCTGCACGTCGATCCCGGTGTCGGTCATCGGCACGTTCGCGCTGCTCTATTTCGGCGGGTTCACGCTGAACACGATGACCTTCGGCGGGCTGGCGCTCGGGATCGGCATGATCGTCGACGCGGCCATCGTGGTCCTGGAAAACACGCACCGCCACCTGCACATGGGCAAGGACCGGATGACGGCGGCCATCGACGGCAGCGAGGAAGTCTGGTCCGCTATCCTGTCGTCGACTCTGACGCACATCGCGGTCTTCCTGCCGCTGCTGTTCCTGTCCGGCAGCGCCAGCATCCTGTTCACGCAACTCTCGGTGGTCGTGATGTTCTCGCTGGCGATGTCTCTCTTCGTCGCCGTGACGATCGTCCCGGTGCTCTGCTCCCGCTGGCTGCAGACGCCCGGCGAGGAAGCGCAGGCCAGCGGCCCCATGGCTCGCTTCTATCGCGCGAGCGAGCGCTTTCTGGAGGCCATGGACGAGGGTTATCGCAAGGTCATCCACCTGTCCCTGAACCACCGCCCGACCGTGATCGGCGGCGCCGCGGTGCTGGTCGTCGTGGCCGCCCTGCTCTACCCGAGGGTCGGCGTCGAGCTGCTCCCGCAGGCTGACGAAGGCGAGGTCAACGTCAACGCCGAGCTCGCCGTCGGCACCCGTGTCGAGCGGACGGAGGAGGCGCTGCTGCGCCTCGAGGAGCTGGTGAAGGAACGGGTCCCGGAAGCGACCAACATCATCACCAACGGCGGTGGCGGGGGCGGCAACAACTGGCAGGGCGGTGGCGGTGGCGGCCAGACCCACAGAGGACAGATCCGCATCATGCTGGTCCCGCGCGACCAGCGCACGCGAACCAACGACGAGATCTCGATCGCCCTGCGGCGCGAGCTCGCCGGCCTGCCCGGTGTCATCGTCCGTGCGAACCCGGCCGGCGGCAACTTCCAGATCTCACGCCTGCTCGGCGGCGGCAACAACGGCAATCAGAACAACAGCCGGCTGTCACTCGAGATTCGCGGACACGATCTCGATGACGCGCGCCGCATCGCGCAGGATGCCCGCGTGATGATGGAAGGGACCGAGGGGATCGCGGACGTCAGCATCGGCCGCGAAGAGGGCCGGCCCGAGCTCTCGGTGCGCGTGGATCGTCCGAAAGCGGCGATGCTCGGGCTGACGGTATCAGGGGTGGCCACGACGATTCAGACCAACGTCGCGGGCACAACCGCCGCACAGTTCCGCGAGCGCGGCAACGAGTACCCGATTGTCGTCCAGCTGCGGCAGTCCGACCGCGAAGGCGTCTCTGATGTGGGCGACGTGCTCCTCGGCACGCCCAGCGGCCAGGTGGTGCCCGCCAAGAACGTCATGGCGGTCAATCGCGAGGCTGGTCCCGTGCAGATTCAGCGCAAGAACATGGAGCGCGTGACCAACGTCAACGCCGAGATCGAGATTCCGCTCAGCGAGGCCGTGAAGGCCGTGCAGGCGCGGCTCAATCAGGTGCGGGTCCCGCCTGACTTCTCCGTCGGCTTCGGGGCCGAGGTCGAGGAACAGGCACGCTCGTTCCAGCAGCTGCAGCTGGTCCTGGTTCTCGCGGTGCTGCTCGTCTACGCGGTGATGGCGTCGCAGTACGAATCGCTGCGCGACCCGTTCATCATCATGTTCTCGGTGCCGGTTGCGGCAATCGGCGTCGTCCTCAGCCTCCTGATGACCGGGACGTCATTCAGCCTGCAGGCGTATATCGGCATCATCATGCTCGCCGGTATCGTCGTCAGCAACGCCATCCTGCTGGTGGACTACATCAACACGCTCCGGCGGCGGGACAAGATGGATCTTCGCGAGGCGGTCGAGCTCGGCGGCCGCACACGTCTGCGTCCGATTCTGATGACCTCGATCGCCACCATGCTGGGCCTGGTGCCCATGGCCATCGGCGTCGGCGAAGGGGGTGAGCTGCAGGCTCCGCTCGCGCGCGTGGTCATCGGTGGGCTGCTCACCTCGACGCTCGTGACGCTCGTCCTCGTCCCGGCGATCTACACGGTGTTCGAGGAAGGCTGGGCGGGACTCTTCCGCAAGTCGGCACGAGCGCATTAGCTAGCCGGTAGCCGGTAGCCGGGTCCATAAAGCAAAGACCCGGCCTACGCGACGTAGGGCGGGTCCTGTTCTGTGGACCCGCCGCCCCTACGACACCAATCCTCTCAACAACTCCTCCACTGTCCGGCCGGTCACGGGGTCACGCCAGTCCGGTGCGAGCTCCGCCAACGGCTCGAGCACGAACCGCCGTTCCCTGAACCGCGGGTGCGGCACCGTCAGTTCTGGCGCGTCCATGATCGCCTCGTCATAGAGAATCAGATCGAGATCGAGGGTCCGCGCCGCGCCAGGATACGGGCGCTCGCGGCCCAGCTCGCGCTCGACATCGAGGAGCGTGTCGAGAAGCTCGCGTGGAGTGAGGGCGGTATCCCCGACCGCGACGGCGTTCAGGAATGTCGGCTGCGGACCGACGCCGACCGGCGCGGTCTCGTGGAATGTTGAAACACGGAGGTGATGAACGGAGGTCCCGAGCGCGGCGAGCGCGGCCCGCAGATAGCCTTCCCGATCGCCCAGGTTGCTGCCAAGCGCGATGGCGACGCGGGTCAACCCCCTACTCTTGCCAGCGGTCGGGGAGCACGGCACCGACGCGCGCGGCGCCGCCTGTGCGACGGCCGATCACGTCCTCGTCGCCGGCGGCGGCCTGCTCGAAGAGCCGCCGATGCTCGAGCGACTCACCCAGAATCACGCCCAGCATCGTGCGATGGCGTGCGTGCGACACGGTGGCAATCGGATCGCGCCAGCGATCGACGAACGCACCGAGCTGCCGTGCCTCGTCGGTGAGGATGCCCCGGTACGCGGATGCGTCGGTCTTCTTCGTGACCTTCGGCACCTCGGGCACCGGCAGTGCCGTCGCGGCCTGCGGGAGCGCGACGCCGAGCTCGGTGAGCGCGCTCTGCAGCCACGACAGCTGCGTTTCCTCGCGGGCGATGACGTACTGGTAGGTGTTGTTGAAATCGTAGTTGCTGACCACGCGGGCGCCGGCCTCGTGGCGCTGCAGGAGGGCCAGCCGCTCGGCGGCCACATCGGTCAGAAGCTTGCGAAGTTCGTCCGGATGCACGTTACGCCTTCTGTTTTTCCTTGCAGCTGATACAGGACCGGGTCCAGGGAATCGCGGTGAGCCTGGCTTCGGCAATCGGCTCGCCGCAGTCGCGACAAACGCCGAAGGAGCCTTCCTCGATGCGCCGCAGCGCCCCTTCGATCGCCTGCAGGATCTTCGCGTCGGTCTGTTTGAGCTTCAGCTGAATGTGGACTTCGTTGTTGCCGGCGGCCTGGTCGGCCATGTCACCCTGCCGGCCCGAGTTGTTCTCCATCGTCCACTGGAGCGGCTTGGACGCACTCCCGCCCAGAAGCTCGGCGCGCTTCCTGATCAACTGATCCCGGTAGATCTCCACATCCATTCCTGGGAGCCCCCTGGCCGGCCAATCACGCCCTGGCCAAGCGGTAATTGTACACCACGCTACTCTGCGCGGAGAGTGGCCAGCGGCTTGTGGCGGAGCACGTCGAGGCTGGCAACCACGCCGACGACGGCGACGAAGATCGCGGTCACCGCGATGCCGCCAAGCGTGATCCACGGCGTCGGCTCCCACGGCAGATCGAGGGCATAGTGGGCGACGGCCCAGCTGAGGGCGATGGCGCCCAGGGCGCCGACGGTACCGGCAATCGCACCGAGCACGCCGTACTCGAGGAGCAGCATCGCCGCAATCAGACGGCTGCTCGCGCCGAGCGTCTTGAGGATGGCCGCCTCGTACACCCGACGGAATTTCGTCATCGACACGGCGCCGACGAGAATCAGGCTGCCGCTGAACAACACCAGTCCGCCGACAACTGTGACCGCCAGCGTGACGTTGTCGACAATGCCCTTGATGGTGTCGAGGACTTCGCGGAGATCGATCACCGACACATTCGGATAGCTGCCGACGAGGAGGCCCTGCATGCGGGCGCGAGCCGTCCGATCCCGCGCGCCCTTCACGGCGGCGATGAACGTGTGCGGCGCGGTCTCGAAGGGGCCCGGCCTGAACACGATCATGAAGCCGCCGGCGCGGAAGTCGCGGAAGTCCACTTCACGGAAGCTCGCCACCCGCGCGGTCACGACTCTCCCCAGGACGTCGAAGCGCATCTCGTCGCCAAGCTGGATCTGAAAGCGTGACCTGAGGCTGTCCTCGATCGACACCTCCGGCATGGCGGTCGCGGAGCCGGCGCCCCACCATGTGCCGCCAACGATCGTCTCGTTCGCCTCCAGGTTCGACCGGTAGGTAATCGTGAACTCGCGTGACAGGCCGCCGCGGCCTCGCACGTCCTCGTAGCTCTCGAGGTTGACGTCGCGTCCGCGGACGCCGACGATCCGCGCCCGCAGTACCGGAATCAGCTTCGGCGCACCTTCGTTGCCGTTCTCACGGTCGATCAGATCGGCGACGCCGTCGCGCTGGGACGGCTGAATGTCCATCAGGAACATGTCCGGCGCATCCTCGCCCACCTGGATGGCGAAGTCGCGCAGCAGGTTGGCCTGCAGCGTGCGGACGCCGAGGATGAAGAACGTGCCGAGGCCGACGGCGAGCAGGATGATGCGGGTCTGGTTTCCCGGCCGCGCGACGTGCAGCACGGCGTGCCGCAGGGCAAATGATCGCGCGTGGCGCAGCGGCTGCACCGCGCGCACCAGCGCGATGCCAGCCAGGTGCAGAACGAAGGCGACGGCGACGAAACCGCCCGACAACAGGAGCCCGACCCGCAGCGACCCCGCCTGCCAGGCCGCGACCCCGACCAGTGAGGAGGCCACAGCCACGGCCACACCCCATTTCAGCCAGTCGAAGGTCGGCATCGAGGGAATGTCCTGCCTCAGGAGCAGCGACGGCTTCACGTTGCGAACCTCGAGCAGCGGCACGACCGAAAAGAGCACCGACACCAGCAGGCCGACGGCCAGGCCCTGGATCACGGCACCGCTGGTCAACCCGTATTCAACCTGCAGGAGCGTGGCGAGATCGCCGACGAACACTGGCAGCAGGAGCAGCGCGCTTCCGGCGATGACGACACCGAGGATGCTGCCGGCCAGCCCCAGGAGGACGACCTGGGCCAGGTAGATCGCGAGCACCTGTCGCGTGGTGCTGCCCACGCACTTGAGGATGGCAATGCTCCTCACCTTCTGCTGGACGAAGACGCGCGTGACACTCGACACGCCAATGCCGCCGAGGATCAGCACGACCAGGCCGACGAGGCTCAGATAGTTTTCCGCGCGGGTCAGGTTCTCGGCCATGCGGCCCTGGTTCTGCCGATAGGACCGCACGCCGACAAAGTCGTTGACGAACGCGCTCGACAGCTCACGCGCGAGAATCGTGCTGACGTCGCGCCGGCCCGGCACCGGCGGGGGCCCCGGCACCTGGAGCAGCAACTCGTACGACGCACGGCTGCCGAATGACAACAACCCTGTCGACGCGAGATCGGCGAAGTCGATGAACAGCCGCGACCCCAGCGAAAACGCTCCCAGGTTTCGGCCCGGCTCGTTCTCGATCACGCCACGAATCTGGAACCGTTGCGTGCCGATCAGCAGGTCGTCGCCAACAGTGAGCTTGAGCTGGGCGAGGAGCTCCGGACGCACCAGCGCGCCGTGGTTACGCAGCAGCTCGTGCGAATACGGGCCCTCACGCAGCGTCATCGTCCCGTACAAGGGGAAGGCCTCCTGCACCGCCCGGAGCTCGACCATCCGCGTGGTCAGCGCATTCGCAGGTCGCACCATCGTGGCGATCTCGATCGCCTCGGAGACCAGCCCGACGCGACCAGTGCTGTGCTCGCGGGCGACGGCGGCGCGGATCTTCTCGCCCAACGGGCGATTGCTGCGCACGACGACATCGGCGCCGGTCATGGCACGCGCCTCGCGTGTCAGCCCTTCGCGCACGCTCTGAATGACCGAGCGGATCGCGACAATCGACGCGACGCCCACGGCGATGCAGACAAAGAAGAACAACAGCCGCCGCCAGGAGGCGCGAATCTCGCGCAGCGCCATGCGAACAACGAACGTCATCGTCGCGACTCGGCGCGGACGGCTTGGGCCGACCCGCCTTCGCCTGACGGCTTCGGCGGGGCAAGCAAGACTGGCGGCAGATCGTTGGGCGACACCGGCCGCCCATCGCGCAGCACCAGACGCGTATCCGCCAGCGACGCGAGCTCGGCATCGTGTGTGACGAGCACGAGCGTGGAGCCGCGAACCCGGCGGACGTTCAACAGGAGCTCCATGATGTGACGTCCGGTGGTCGAGTCCAGGTTGCCCGTCGGCTCGTCAGCGAGCACGATCGGCGGATCGTTGGCCAGCGCGCGCGCGATGGCGATCCGCTGCTGCTCACCGCCGGAGAGCTGGGACGGGTAGTGATGCGCGCGATCGGTCAGTCCGACTTCCTGGAGCAGCTGCCGCGCGCGAGCGACTCCATCGCGGCGCCCGGCAATCTCCATCGGGATCAACACGTTCTCGAAGGCGGTCAGGGACGGCACCAGATGAAAGAACTGGAAGACGAACCCGATCCGCTCACCCCGCAGCCGGGCGAGACCGTCCTCAGTCAGCGTCGTGATGTTGACGCCGTCGATGAGGATCTCGCCAGTGCTCGGGGCATCGAGCCCGGCCAGCAGGCCGAGGAGCGTGGACTTGCCGCTGCCCGACGGCCCCACGACGGCGACAAACTGACCCGATGGAATCGTGTAATCCAGCGGATGGAGGATCGTCAGGGGATGATCGCCGCTCTGAACCGTCTTGGAGACCCCGCGGAGCTCGATCATTTCCTGGAGCTCCGGCCCGCGCCAGTCGGTGGGTCGAGGAGCGGCCGCAAGGTGTGCCAGACCTCGCGCTCGATGATGCGCGAGCCCTCGGCGTTCGGATGCATGCCATCCGCGATGTTGAGCGCCGGGTTGCCCGCAACTCCGTCGAGATAGAACGGCATGAAGGTCACGTCGAACGACGTCGCCAGATCTCGATACACCTGACGGAATTCCGAGGTGTAGGCTTCGCCGAAATTGGGCGGCGCTTCCATGCCCGTGAGCACGACCGCGACACCCCGTGACCTCGCCCGCGTGATGACCTCGCCAAGGTTCCGCTTCAGGCTCGCGACCGGCAGACCCCGCAAGCCGTCATTGGCACCGAGCTCGATGACGAGCACCTTGACGTCTCCTTCAAGCGACCAGTCGAGGCGGCTGAGGCCTCCTGCAGATGTATCACCCGAAACACCGGCGTTGACCACTTCGTACGGATACCCGCCGGCATGCAGCCGCGCCTGAAGCAGCGAGGGCACCGACTGCTCTTTCGCCAGGCCGTACCCCGCGGTCAGGCTATCGCCGAGGAAGACGATGCGAGGCCGTGTCAGGTTCGGGCGTGGAGCCGGGCTCGGACGCGTCGCCGGGGCCAGATCGACTGCCGGCCGGGCATCGACGGCCGGACCGTCCGGCTGCGTGCACGACACACACAGCAGCGCCAGGAGCCCGATAGAAAGCGGGGCGATCCTCGTCATGACCTGTTCACTCATTATGTTATAAGACGAGGACATGCCCTCCTGGTCCCCGATCTCGATCCCGGTCCTCGCGTGAGCACATTCACGATCGATCCCGGACCCCTGGCCGACGCCGTCGATCGCGCGTACGCGCGCCTGGAACAGGTCGGCTTCGCCCACGCACTCTGGAAGAAGCAGCTCGACGTCTGGACCTCGGACTCCGCTGTTCAGAAACAAATCGCCAATCGGCTGGGATGGTTGACGGTCCTTGACGTCGTGACGCCGCAGCTTCCACGTCTACGCGCGTGCGCCGAGGCCGTCCGGCGCGACGGGTTCACCGACATCGTGCTGCTCGGAATGGGTGGCTCCAGCCTCGCACCTGAAGTGCTCCGTCAGCTGCTCTGCGCACCGTCTGTGGTGCCCCGCTTCCGCGTCCTCGACTCGGTGGACCCGGACGCGGTGAAGGCGGCGATGGAGCATGCGGCGACCTCGCTGTTCGTCATGGCCAGCAAGTCGGGATCGACCATCGAGCCCAACACGATGGCCGCTGAAGCGCGGCGCCGGGTGGTTGCCGCGGGACACGCCGATTGGGCCACACGGTTCATCGCGATCACCGATGAAGGGACGGCACTTCACCAGAGCGCGACGAAGAACGGCTTCAGAGAGATCTTCGTCAATCCGTCCGACATCGGCGGCCGCTACTCGGCGCTCTCGCTGTTCGGCCTCGTGCCTGCGGCGCTGATGGGGATCGATCTCGACGCGATGCTTGCGGCGACGCGCATCATGGACGAGGCGTGTCATCGCACGGTCGTCCGCGACAACCCTGGCCTGGCCCTTGGCGCGATCATGGCGGCCGGAGCCCAGAACGGGCGGGACAAGCTGACGCTTCTGCTTCCACCGCCGCTGCGGTCGTTCGGCCTGTGGATCGAACAACTCGTGGCCGAGAGCACGGGCAAACACGGCAAGGGCGTCGTGCCGATCGCCGGCGAGTCTCCCGAGATGCGTTTCGGATCGGATCGCGTCGTGGTCTCGGTGACGGTGGGCTACGAGACACCTGATCGAGCGTCCCTCGAACGGGCGCACGCCGCCGGCACGCCGCAGGTCACGATCCACGTGCCCGATGCGATGGCGCTTGGAGCCGAGTTCCTGCGATGGGAAATCGCCACGGCCACGGCCGGACTCCTGATGGCGATCAATCCATTCGACGAACCCAACGTGCAGCAGGCCAAGGATGCGACGCGCGCGCTCCTCGATGTCTATCAGCAGAAGATTCGATTGCCGCTCCCGGAGCCGCACGCTGAGATCGACGGCGTACGGCTGACGCTCAGCGAGGCGGCGCAGGCGGCGCTCTCAGGTCAGCCTGCCACGTCGTTTCTGCGCGTCCTTCATCGCAACGACTACTTCGGGTTGCTCGCGTTCCTGCCTCCCGAACACCCGACGTACGAGCCCGTTCTCCAGGAGTTCCGGATGAAGGTCGCCTCGCGCACCGATTGCGCGACGATGTTCGGGTACGGCCCGCGCTACCTCCACTCCACCGGTCAGCTGCATAAAGGCGGGGCCAACAACGGCGTGTTCGTCGTCATCGCCGCGGAACCGTCCGAGGACCTTCCGATCCCTGATCAGCCGTTCTCGTTTGCGGTGCTGGAGATGGCGCAGGCGCTGGGTGATTTCCAGTCGCTGGACCGGGCTGGACGGCGCGCGATGCTCGTGCACATGCCTCGCCGCGATCCGGAGATCCTCCGGCGCGTGATGACCGCACTGCTCAACGCCTGAGCGTCTACTCTCGACGGACGACGATCGCCGTGACGTTGTCGGTGGCGCCGCGCGCGATCGCGTCGCGCACCACACTGTCGGCGATCTGGTCCACGGTATTGCCGCCGCCGAGCAACGCGGCGAGCGCGGCATCGGGGACCGAGCCGTGCACGCCGTCACTACAGAGCAACAGGACGTCGCCGACACCGAAACCAACCTCCGCGACGCTGGGCTGCAGCTCCGGTCGCAACCCGACGACCTTGGTGAGCACGTGCCGCATCGGATGCTGCTCGAGCTCGCGCGCGTCCTCCACGACACCCTCGAGCGCCGCGGAGACCCAGGAGTCATCGCGCGTGAGCTGAGTCAGATGACCGCCTCGCCAGAGATACATGCGACTGTCGCCGACGTTGGCGTAGATCGCCTGCCGGTCGGTGAGTAGCACAGCCACCACCGTCGTGCCCATGCCGGCGTAGTCGGGCTCCTGACCCGCGACCGCCAGGATGTGGTCGTTGGCGAGGCGCAACGCCTCGTCGAGCAGGTTCAGGCTGGGAGCTGCGCCATCGGACAGGAACTCGCCGATGGCCTTCACTGCGAGGCCTGAGGCCACTTCGCCGGCATTGTGGCCACCCATGCCGTCAGCGACGACAAAGAGGCCACGGTCCTGGTCGACGAGAAGGGCGTCTTCGTTAGTCGTGCGGCGGCCCGGGTGGGTGACGCCATGGGCCGCCAGCGGCATTGGGCCATGATTATAGCTTTCATCGCACTGTATACTTTGTATACTACGAGCGTGCCGATCGCCTCCCTGCACCCCACCCTCGCACGGGCCAATGCAGCTCTCGAGCGGGGCCGTGGCGCAGATGCCTCTCCGCACCTGATGCCCCTGCTCAGGGCAGGCTCCCTCAACCGCGAGGACGAGCTGACGCTTCGCACCACGCTGGCCGAAGCGTGGCTGCTCCAGGACGATCTGGTCCAGGCCACGACGGCGCTGGGCAGACCACCGGACACGCTTCAGGAAAAGGTCCCCGACGCGCAGCTCTCGACGCTGTGGCGCCTCTATGGCCGCATCGCCTTCGCCAAGGGCGAGCAGTCACGGGCCATCGCGCTGCATACGCGCGCGTTGAAGCACGCCGAGCTCGCGCACGAATCGCGCGCGATCGGTCTCGCGCATTACGAGCTCGCGCTCTGCTACAAGCAGGTCGGCGACTCGGGCATCGTCCGCGATCATCTGACCGAGGCGTCATCGGCCCTGCACGCCGCGGGCGATCGGCGTCATCTTGCGCTTGTGCACTCGCTGTCGGCGGTCCTGCTCGCGCAGGCGGGACGCTGCGATGAGGCGTCCGCGGCGCTTCGCCAGGGCGAACGTATGGCCATGGCGATACCGGCCGACGATGTGCTCGCGGGCATCGTGCACAACCAGGCCAACGTCGCGCTCGTGCGTCATCGGCACGATCTGGCACTGACGCTCGCGGAGCGGAGCGTGGCCCTTCATCAGTCACTGGGATCGGGCCATGGCCTCGCGGTCGCGCTCGCCACGTTGGGCCAGATCTACGTGCAGCTCGGCGACCTCGAGCGGGCTGAACAGATCCTCACGCGCACGCTTGAAGTGCGGAGCCCCGTTCAATTCCACGAAACGACCGGAGCGGTGTTCGACACGCTCGCGCAGATTCATCTGATGCGCGGATCGTACGAGCGCGCCGGAGACTATCTCCGCCAGGCCAGCGAGGCCTATGGCGCGTATGGCACGCAGACCATGCGCTGGTACGAATGGTCGCTGAAGGTCCTCGGCGTCAAGCTCGCGATCAGGCGGCGCGCCTACGACGAAGCCATCGCCATGGCCGACGCGCTGGCCGAGGCCCCGGGCGTGCCCGCCGCCGATGCCATCCAGGCGCACCTCGCCGCCTGCGAGGCGCTGGTCGCTGCCGACCGCATCGACGATGCCGAGAAACGACTCGATCACTGTGAGGGACGGCTCGATCCGCGGACCACGCCCGCCAACTGGGGTGAGTTCCTCAGAATCCGCGGGCTCGTGCGCGAACGGTCGGGACGGCCGCAATCGGCGCACCATGATTTCGCGCAGAGCGCGAACGTGTTCGAGCTGCTCGGAGAGCGGTATCAAGCTGCGTTGAGCGAGCTCGCGCTCGGCCGGCTGGCCGCCGCCGCGGGCTCACGCTCCGCCGCCGAGCGGTATCTCGATCTCGCGAGCCACGTGTTCACGACGCTCGGCGCCGAGCGCGATCTCGACGAAGTCGCCGCCGCGCGTGCGTTGCTCGATCAGGCGCCGACGCTTTCTCAGTCGGTGTCGGCCGCGGACGCCGAAGAGGGCATCGTGCGCCGGCTGGTGGATGCGGCGATTTTCCCCGAGCTGCTCTCACGCGAAACCGCGACGTCACTCCTCGAATCGACCGAGGCTGACGCTGTGGTGGTCTACGTCGAACCCGCCAGCGGCGAGCTCAAGATCGTTGCCGCGGCCGGATGCGACGACATCGCGGCGCGTGCGCTGGCCCAGGCCGCGCATGCAGGGAGTCGCGAGTACCGCAACGGCATCTTGTTGACGGAAGCCATCGGGAAAGATCACGACGGTCCGCGACGCTGCGTCATCGCGGCTCCGCAGCGGCTGTCTGATCTGGCCATGCGGAGGTTCCGCATGTTCACCGCTGTCGCCCGTCAGGGATTCGAGCTGTGCGGCGTGCGCGATCGGCCGCCACAGGCGGTCGAGTCGATGAACGAGCGCCCGCTCGAGCCGCTGCTGCCCGGCTTCATCTGCGCCAGTGCGGCGATGAATCGCCTGACCGAGCAGATTCAGCGGCTTCAAGGTCACAACCTGACGGTCCTGATCACGGGGGAAAGTGGCACCGGCAAGGATCTCGTCGCACGTGCGATTCACACCGGATCGCCACGACGCGCGTCGATGTTTCTGCCCTTCAACTGCACGACGACGACCCGAGAGCTGGCGGACAGTCAGCTGTTCGGCCATCGACGCGGCAGCTTTACCGGCGCCATCACCGATCAACAGGGATTGATTCGATCGGCGACGGGCGGCACGCTGTTCCTCGATGAAATCGGCGATCTCCCACTCGATATCCAGCCAAAGCTCCTGCGCTTCCTGGAGCAGGGCGAGATCATGCCGGTCGGCGAGACCCGACCGCAGGCCGTTGATGTCCGGGTTCTGGCGGCCACCAATGCCGACCTCGAACAGCGGGTCTCAGAGGGGAAATTCAGAGAGGATTTGTACTATCGCCTCTGCGTGATTCGGATCCATGTGCCGCCGCTGCGCGACCGCCGGGAGGAGGTCCCGCACTTGAGCACCTACTTCCTGCGCGACGCGTGCGAGCGGCTCGGCAAATCCGATGTCCATCTGAGCTCGGCCACTCTCGATCTCTTCTCCCGATATTGGTGGCCGGGCAACGTCCGGCAGCTGCGGAACGAGATCCAACGCGCCGTGGCCATGAGCCCACCCGGAGGGTCAATCGACCCCGAACATCTGTCAGCCGATCTGACCGCGCCCGCCCAGGGCTCGAGTGGCCACGCGTCGGCCACGACCCCGCCACGGATGCAACCCGGTAACCTGGCCGCCGCCGTCGAGGGCATCGAGCGGGACCTGATCACGGTCACCCTCGATCGGACTCGCGGCAACATCTCGGAGACCGCCCGGGTGCTCGGATTGACCCGTCGCGGACTCTATTTGAAGATGCGACGGTTGGGCCTGGACGCCGTCGGCGCGGATATCTAGTAACCAGGTATACACCCTATTTGTATACCAGGTATTCACCGTAGGGTGCACTCGGATCTCGCCTATTTCTCGTTAATAGCTGAGCCGACAAGAGTTATAGTCGAGTAGCTGCTGGCGCTGCACACCGAATCATCCGGGCCTGCACATTGATTGTGTATATGGCATCAACCTTCATAGCCAGGGAGCCCTCGTGATGGAATCCATGACCCCTCGACAGACATCGGCCGCAGTCCGGCAGCCACGTATCGGCGAGCGTAAGAAGGTGAGCGTTCCCGCACGGCTGACCTGGCGTGATGCGAGCGGCACACTCCGGTTCGTGTCGGTGGTGATGCGTGATGTCAGCGATGTGGACGCCTTCGTCGAGTGCCAAGTCCCGGCGTCGATTCCGTTGTATCGGTTGGTGCATTTCCAGGTGGAGCGGCCGTCGCGCGACGGCTGCGAGTTGCCCGAGGCGTTGCGTGAAGGAAAGGTCCTGTCGGCGGTGTATCGCGTGGGACCGTACAAGACATCGACGGGAACCCCCAACGGATACGCCCTGCGTCTGCTGGTCGAGCCGAAGCGGCACACGGCAGGCTCACGCGCCCAGGAGACCCTGGCCGTCGCGAACTGATCCCTACAATCCCGGGTTCCGCTTCCTCCAGTAGCGCGCCAGCCCGAACCAGAGATACCGAAAGCCCGCGGCGATGACGTACGAGTCGACCTGGGACTCGCTCATGTGGCCCCGAAGTTCCCGGCGCAGCCACTCTGCAAACCGCGCGCTTCGCTCCTCATCGGTGCCCTCCTCGCTGAACGACGCCTTCACGGCCGCGGCCGTGAGCTGCATATGATCGAGCAGCTCCGCGAGGTGTGGCCGGACCTTCGTCACCGGACCGAAATGAGTCAGGAATAGCGTGGAAGGCGACCAGGCCAGGATCCGATCGACGCTGGCCGTCCACAACTCGAGATCGATGTCCGGTGGCGGCGTCGGTGGAAGGACGTAGCCCTCGTCGAGGCACACGCCCGCGGTGTCGCCCACGAACGCCACGCCGCTCGAGGCGTCGAAGTAGCTCACGTGATGCGACGCGTGTCCCGGTGTGTAGGCCACGTCGAAGACTCGCCCACCAGCCTCGATCCGCTCGCCACCCGACAGCGTGACCAGACGCTCACGCGGCACCGGCGCGACTTCTCCCCACAGCCGATCCATCTGATCGCCGTACAGCCGTGTCGCGCTGTCCAGCAGCTTCGCCGGATCGACCATGTGCGGTGCGCCTCGTGCGTGCACCGCGACGGTGATGTGCGGATGGGCCCGCAGGATCGTCCCGGTGGCCCCGGCGTGATCGAGGTGAATGTGCGTCAACAGGATGTGGCGGACCTCGTCCCAACGAACCCCCTGAGACTGAAGACCGGTCTCGAGGACATCGAGGCAGCTGGTGGGTCCCGGGTCGATCACCGCAACACCTGCGGGGCTTTGAACGATTCCTGCGGCGATGGCGCTCGATCGTCCGAGGAACTCCAGATCGATCCACGACAGACCATGGCTCAAGGTGGTCGTCACAATGCCGGCTCCGTCTTCTGCACGAGGGTGACGCGCGACACCAGCCATCGCCCTTCTGATTTCACGAGCGCCACGATCAACTGATGTGCGTCCGCCAGCTCTTCTCCTCCGCCACCGCGTGTCGTGACTTGAGCCGTCAGATACACGGTTGCCGCAGCGGCGCTCGCAAACGAGATCTCCTCGTCAAACAACTGGACGCGCATCATGGGCGTCGATGCGCGCAGGCGCGCCGCCGTGGCCACGATCTCCTGACGTCCCACCAGCGGCGTCGATGCCGGGCCACCCTCAATCGACACGTCGGGCGCCAGGTAGCTGTTGAGTACCGCCACGGCAGCAATCGCGCTCAGGTTGCTCGCGGGCTGGTCATGATTGAGCGCCGATGCCGCTTCGCTGATGGTGTTTCGAATCATCCGCTCGGGGCTCGTCCACCAGCGATACGCGACAACGGCCGCAATCAGCACCGCGACGGTGACCGCGACCCGCGCGCGTGTCGAGCCGGGCATGATGCGAGGGATTATACTGGTCGGTCAGACATCCATGCTCCAGGCGGATCCTGTACACGTCCTCACGGCAGTCGCGCGTCTGGTGGCGGAAGCGCCGAACCTTCGCGACCTCGTGCCACGCCTCGCCGTCACGTTGAGGGCGTCGATTCCGTTCGAGCGGCTCCATGTGCTGCGTCTCGATCGCGCCGACTCCTTCGTGCTGTACGTGGCGCGCGACACCGGGGAGATCGAGATCAGGGAGCATCGGGTCGGTGACCAGGCGAGCCCGCTCGACACGATGGACCCGGGCTCACGCTCGCGCATCCTGTGCACCGTGCGCCAGGGCGCCCGTGTGCACGGCGCCGTGTGGCTGACGTCGACGGTGGACGAGGCCTTCGCCACGGCGCACCAGACGCTGATGGACGGCGTCGTCGATCTGCTCGGGCTGGCATTCGAGCACAACGCGATCGTCGATCGGGAGACCCTGCGGCGCGAGCGGATCGACAGCCTGCGGGGCCTGCTCCACACCATGGCGGGCGCGCTCGACATCCGTCACGTGTTCAACGAGGTCTCCAACGTGGTGCGCGGTGGCCTCCCGCACGACATGCTGGTCGTCACCTCGTGGGGCCCGGACGGGGGCTCGTTCCGCCTGTATGCCGTCGCGGGTGCGGAGCCCGATGCCGATCTCCTCGAACCCAACGTGCTCACGGGCGACGATCGCGCGTCCCTCAATCGCGACGCCTACGTCATCCACGATACCGACACCGAGGTTCCGTACGAGAGCGTGCGCGGCAGGATCTTCCGGCGCTTCGGCGTACGGTCGGCGCTGCGGGTGCCGATGCCGCTCGGCGCCGAGGTCTTCGGCTCGCTCTTCTTCCTATCGCGCCTCACCGACTCGTTCAGCGAGGAGGACGTCGACTTCGCCCGCCGCGTCGCCGATCATCTGGCGCTGGCGTTGTCCCACGAACGGCTCGCCGCGGCGGCGCGGAGTCAGGCCGAATCGCGAGAGATGGCCGCACGCCTCGAAGCGCAGGTGGCCACGCTGACGCGGGAGCTCGAAGCACGCACCGGCCAACGGCGCGTGGTCGGGCACTCGAAGCAATGGAAGGACGTGCTCGCGCATGCCGCGCGCGTCGCCCAGACCGAAACCACGGTGCTCCTCACTGGTGAGTCGGGCACCGGCAAGGAAGTGGTGGCGCGCTTCATCCATCACGCGTCCCGCCGGGGCCAGGGGCCGTTCATCGCGATCAACTGCGCTGCCCTTCCAGATCAGCTCCTCGAGTCAGAGCTCTTTGGACACGAGCGCGGTGCGTTTACGGGCGCCGTCTCCACCAAGCCTGGACGGATCGAGCTGGCGACGGGCGGAGTGCTGTTCCTCGACGAGGTCGGTGAGATGGCGCCCAACGTCCAGGCCAAGCTGCTTCGCGTGCTCGAAGAACGAGAGTTCATGCGTCTGGGCAGCACACGCGTGCTCCATGCCGACATTCGAGTCATTTCCGCCACCAACCGCGACCTGCACGCCGCCATGCAGCGTGGCGAGTTCCGCGAGGATCTCTACTACCGGCTTGGCGTGTTCGAGATCGCGCTGCCCCCGCTGCGCGAGCGGCTCGATGACGTCCTCGAGCTCGCGGATGCGTTCCTGCAGGAGATCGGCGAAACGGTGGGCAGGCCGGCGGCTGGGATCTCGCGTGATGCGAAGGACCAGCTGCTCGGCTACGGCTGGCCCGGCAACGTCCGCGAGCTTCGCAACGCCATCGAGCGCGCCGTCATCCTGGCCGATGGCGGATACATCCGCAGCGAGCACCTGCCCGTGACGGCTCCCCGCCCGACGGTGTCGCGTGGCGACGACGTCTCAGGCGGTCCTCTCCCGGCAGGCGGGGTCAATCTTGAAGCGATCGAGCGATCGCTGGTCCAGAAGGCGCTGACGCAGGCGCGGCACAACAAGACGCGCGCCGCCAAGCTCCTCGGGCTGACCCGCGCGCAACTCTACTCGCGGATTGAAAAGTACGGCCTCGCGGAGACCGAATCGTAGTGGCCGCCACATTCTCGCGGCGCACGCGCGGTGTCGCGCTTGCCGTTGGCGCGATCCTCACGTTCCTCGTTCTCGCCGGCGTCACCTACCAGAGCGTGGCCACCGCACTCGAGCGACACCAGTTTCCGCATCCGGGCCGCCTCATCGACGTCGGCGGCCATCAGCTCCATCTCCACTGCGTTGGCGACGGCTCTCCCGTCGTCGTGCTCGAATCCGCCGCCGCGGGCATGTCTGCGGGATGGGGCTCGGTTCAGAGCGATCTGGGCAAGACCACTCGCGTCTGCAGCTACGACCGTGCGGGACTCGGCTGGAGCGAGGCAGGAGACGGCGACTACGAGCCGTCACGCGTGCCCGACGAGCTGAAGACGCTGCTCGAGCACGCACACGAACGCGGCCCCTTCATCATCGTCGGGCACGAGCTCGGGGCGACCTTTGCGCGATTGTACGCGGCACGCTTTCCGAGGGAGACGGCCGCGCTCGTCCTGATCGACGACCCGTCCGAGAACATGCCGCCGACGCGCTCCGGGATGGTGCGAGCGGTCGGCGCATGGCCGTGGCTGGCGCGAATCGGGTTATTGCGCGCGACACGCTCGCTCTCGCGGCACGCCGCCGGGCTGCCAGATGGGTCGAGACATGCCACACGGGTGTTCCTCAACAGGCCCGACCATCTCACGCGAGCAGCGCTCGAGATCTCACGTCTGAGAGAAGCGGCGACCCTGGCTACTGCCGATCCCGTCGATCCGAAACTGCGGGTCATCCGGGTAACAACCAGCGCCAAGGCGCCGCCGGCATTCATCGCCTCCACAGACGAGGCGCGCAGCGTCACGCGCGCGGTCGAAGAGGCCGTCGCACGCGTGCGACGCTAGTGTCCTAGGAGCCTGTCACTCGCACCGTCACCGGCGACATCAGGCGTGTGTTGACGCCGGCACCGGGACCGAGGCGCACGTCCTCGCCTCGCGTCGCCAGCACGGCGCCTGTCCCGCCCGCACCGCCGATTGCCGCGCCCTTGGCTGCGCCGCTGCCGCCACCGAGAATCGCCCCGATCGCAGCCCCCGCGCCAGCCCCGAGCCCGATCTTCACGGCGTCCTTCTTCTTGGTCGTTCTGCCCTGATGGGCGATCGGCGCGGTGCGTATGTCGTAGCGCTCCGAGTCATGGCGCAGCGTGGTGAAGCGGTAGGCAACGCGTGCAACACCTTTCACTCTCCCGGCGCGCGCGACATCAGTGACCGTCCCAACCAACTCGGTGCCGGCCGGCAGAATCGTTTGTCCGTCGACCGTGATCGCCTGCCGCAGCTCGGCGCGCACCGTGTCCTCGATGTTGCTCTTGTCGGAGGCCACGGCGGACTTGAGCTCGAGCCGCAGGGTGGTGCCGGCAGGAAGCGTGACTTCTCTGAATTCCGGCACAAGCGGAGTCGGCTTCTCAGTCGTGGTCGCCGCGTCGTCGTTCGCCTCGGCCGCCACGCCCGCCGCCGGGGGCTCAGTGCTGCCCGACCCGCCGCACGCCGCGCACACGCCGGTGAGTGCCATCGCGCTCAACCACTTCCGCATTGGGTCATCTCCTTCTCAGGTCAATCCGACCTGATCCGTATGTATTGCAAACACCAAAACCGCGGGATTTGGACCAATTCCGTGCGTCAATCCCGGCTGTGTCGTCCCTGGCTATTCCCTATGCCAAATCGTTGCCGAGTCGGCCAGGCAGCCTGGTGGGCGCTTATCCCACCGTCCGTCCCACTGGGCACAGTTCTGCTAACGTGAAGGGATGTCGAGATTTCTCCAGCTGCTGGCTCTCGCAGCAGTGCTGACGGCGACGCCAGCCGCGGCGCAGAGGCTGCCCGGAACCGTGGTGCCCGAACACTACACACTCTGGTTCGGCCCGGACCTCGAAAAAGAAACCTTTCGCGGACGCGAGTCCATTCGCGTCACGCTGACCGAGCCGGCCACCAGCATCACGCTCCACGCCGCGGAGATCGAATTCGGCGAGGTCACCATCACCTCGGGTGGGCGCACACAGATCGCGAAGGTGACGAAAGACGCCAGGAGCGAGACGGCCACCTTCACCGTGCCGCAGCGGTTGGGAGAAGGTCAGGCCACGATCCAGATCACGTACAACGGCATCCTCAACGACAAATTGCGCGGCTTCTACATCAGCAAAGCCAATGGACGGAAGTACGCCGTCACGCAACTGGAAGCCACCGACGCCCGGCGCGCCTTTCCATCGTTCGACGAGCCGCTCTACAAAGCGACCTACGACATCTCGCTGACCGTGAACGCCGGCGATACGGCGATCTCCAACGGCGCGCAGACTTCCGACACGGCGGGCCCGGAGCCCGGTAAGCACACGGTGACGTTCGCACGCACGGCGAAGATGTCCTCGTACCTCGTGGCGATGGTGGTTGGCGACTTCGCCTGCCGTGACGGCGCCTCCGACGGCACGCCGATCAGAGTGTGCTCGACGCCGGATAAGCGCGACCTCACCGGGTTCGCGCTCGAGGCCGCGACCCACCAGCTCAAGTTCTTCAACACCTACTTCGGGATCAAGTACCCGTTCGGCAAGCTCGACATCATCGGCGTGCCTGACTTCTCCGCCGGTGCGATGGAAAATGCCGGCGCGATCACCTTCCGCGAGCGGCTGCTCCTGGTCGATCCCAAGGGCTCGTCACTCGGGGCGCGCAAGCGCGTGGCAGGCATCATCGCCCACGAGATCGCGCACCAGTGGTTCGGCGACCTCGTGACCATGAAATGGTGGGACGACATCTGGCTGAACGAAGGGTTCGCGACCTGGATGGCCAGCAAGCCGCTCGCGGCGTGGCGTCCAGAGTGGCGAGTTGACCTGGACGATGCCGCCGACACGCAGGGAGCCCTGAGCATCGACGCCTTGAAGTCGACCCGGGCGATCAGGATGAAGGTGGAAACCACGGAGGAGATCAACGAGGTCTTCGACGGCATCGCCTACCAGAAGACCGCCGCCGTTCTCCGGATGATCGAGATGTACGTCGGGCCGGAATCGTTCCGGAAGGGCATCGCTTCCTATCTGAAGCGATTCTCGTACAGCAACGCCGCGGGAGAGGATTTCTGGGAAGAGGTCGCCCGCGTGACCGGTAAGCCGGTCGACCGCATCATGCGCAGCTTCGTCGATCAAATGGGGGCCCCGGTCATCGCCGTCCGCAACAAGTGCACCCAGGACGTCGCCGGCCGGTCTGAAAAGACCGGCCCGACAAGCGAGATCGCGCTGACGATGAGCCGGTTCGTGGCCACGCCTGGTGCCAGTGCGTCGCCTCAGAGCTGGACGCTGCCTGTCTGCTACAGGACCACGACCGGGCAACCCCGTTGCGAGCTGATCGATCGGCCCGAACGGACGATTCGCGCCAATAGCTGCGACCCGGTGTTTGCCAACGCCGACAGCCGTGGCTACTACTTCACCGATTACGCGCCGGACTCAGTACGCGCGCTGGTCAAAATCGCCGGCAGCCTCGAGCCGACCGAGCGGATCAGCCTCATCGGCGACGAGTGGTTGATGGTTCGCGCCGGCCGGCACGATATCGATCTGTATCTCGATCTCGCGGCGGCGATGGCAGGCGATGAGACGCCAGTCATCACCGAGGCGATCGCGGGCCGCCTTGACACCATCGCTGACGACATCGCCAATGCGAACGAGCGGCCGCGCTACGAGGCCTGGATCCGCACCCGTTTTTCACCGGCGTTGACCGCGCTCGGACTGCCCGGCAATTCCACAGACGCTGACGACATCCAGAGCCGGCGTGCGACGCTGCTCAGCCTGGTGGGCATCACCGGCAACGATGCTGAGATGCAGCGTCGAGCCAGGGAGCTCGCGGTGAAATACGTCGCTGACACCAGCACGCTGTCGGGCACCCTCGCGCCAGCGGTGCTCTCCGTCGCGGCAGTCGCCGGCGACGCGGCTCTCTACGATCTGTACCGCGGGCAGTTGGAGAAGCTCCGTGCCCAGCCTGAGCTCTACTATCGGTTCCTCAACACCATGCCGTGGTTCAGGGACCCGGCGCTCGTCAAGCGCACGCTCGAATTCGCCATGTCGCCGGCCGTGCGATCGCAGGACGCCGGCTCCTTGATCGGGTCGTTGCTCGTCCATCCGTCGAGCCGGGAGATTGCGTGGGAGTTCACCAGGACTCAGTGGCCCGCCCTGCTGAAGAAGCTCGATATCTTTCAGGGCGTCCCGTCAATCGTTGAATCGTTCGGCGCCTTCTGCTCGGCGCCGCTGGCCGCGGAAGTGAAACAGCTCTTCGCGACCAACCCGCTGCCCGCGGTCGAGCGGACGGCGCAGCAGGCCGTCGAGCGAATCGAGAACTGTGTGGCGCTGAAGACCAGGCAAGCCAAGCCCTTCGCTTCGTGGCTGAACACGACAGCCGGTAATCGATAGCTACTGAGGAAACGTCTTCGGCGGCGTGTCCTGATAGCCCTCTCCATCGAGTGACTGCAGGAACGCGACGATGGCATTGACGTCGGCGTCGTTCAGCGCGAGCGGCTTGATCCTGCCTCGCGTCAGGTAGGGATTCGCGATGCCGCCCTTGTTATAGAGCTCGACGACTTCCTTCAGCGTGGCGATCGAGCCGTCGTGCATGTAGGGCGGGTGCTTGCTGACGTCGCGCAGCACGGGCGTCTTGAAGGCCCCGCGATCCTCCGGCTTCTTCGATACCGCGAACCGGCCTTCGTCCTTGAACGTCCGCGTCCGCTCGTCCCAGCCCACACCCAGGTTGTGGAACAGGCTGTCGCTGAAGCTGCTGCCAACGTGGCACTGGCTGCAGCCGGCCGTATCGAAAAACAGATCGTGGCCGCGTTTCGCCTCGGCAGACACCGCGTTCTGTTCATGGTTGAAACGCCATCGGTCGTAGGGTGAGTTGCCGCTCACACGCGTGCGCTCGTAATCGGCGATCGCCTGGGCCACGCGCTCTTTGGTGATCGCCTCGGTCCCGAAGGCTTCCTTGAAGTACGGCGTGTATCCGGGCACGCGCGACAGCGTCTGGATCATCGCCTCGTGTGTGTTCCCCATCTCGATCGGATTGGCGACCGGCCCAAGGACCTGGTCCTCGAGCGAGCCTGCGCGTCCGTCCCAGAAGAAGTGCGGGGCCAGGGTCACCGCGCGGTTGATGAAGGTGGGCGCCTTGCGAGTGCCCTTCTGGCCACCAACGCCGGTGGACACCGGCGTGATCTCCGAGAAGGCGTGCTCGGGCTTGTGGCAGGTGGCGCAGGCAACCGTGTTGTCTGCCGAGAGACGTGTGTCGTAGAAGAGCCAGCGGCCGAGGCGTACGCGAGCCGGCGGCGGAGCCTCGACGTCTTCGAAATAGACCTCCATGCCGAGCGGCGCCGCCTTGAGCGGTTGGATGGGGCTTTCGATTTCCCAGGGTGGACCGGCCGGCGCGTTCGCCTCACGCGGCGACGAGCCACACGCCGCCACGCCGACCGCGAGAATCACCGCTCCGCCCAGCCACCGACAGAACACTTCCCTGCTCACCTGACTTCTTCCACTTTTCAACTTTTCAACTCTTCCACTTGGTTCGACGCGTCTTCCTCGATTGTACAATGCGCCGTTCCACAGACAGGGCCAGGGCGCTGAGGTGTGTCGATCGGAACCTTAGGTGGGTTTCTTGTCGCCGTTCTCCTCGAGCCAGACGGCGATCATTTCGCGGGACCACTCATGATGGTCGTTCAAGTGGACGATCATCGCCGACAGCAGCAACTGCTTCTTGCACCCCTCGATGGGGCACCGCCTGACGCTGCCTTCGAGACAGTCGAAAAAGGACACCAGGTCCTTCGTCGGCCGCTTGCCGTCCATGTCCTTGGCCAGGCGATAGATGCCTTCATAGGCGGCGCCAAGCGCGCACGAGGCGCGGCTGCCGACGAAGTAGTCGCCGAAGGCCTGCTGCGGCCGCCTCTCGGCGCCGGCGCGAATCGCCGCCGCGAGCTCTTTCCTTCCGTGATGTTCTTCAGCCATGACTCACTCGTAGCATGGAGGCGACTTGTGTGAGGCCATCCCCGCTCATCGCGTTCGCATCCGTCCCGCCGCTGGGACGCCATCGTCCGCAGGGGCACAGGCGAAATACCCAACTTTCCGACCGCTATCTCCGTCAAAGCATGCGCATCCAGGAGGTGCCGAGTGTCATTCTTCGTCCAGGACCTGCGGTACGCCACACGGACGCTGCGCAATAGCCCGGGATTCACGATCGTCGCCCTGTTGACGCTGGCGATCGGGATCGGCGCCAACGTCGCCATCTTCAGCTTCGTGGATGGCCTCCTCCTGAAGCCGCTGCCGTACGAGCAGGGCGACCGCATCGTGCGCGTGCTCGAAAAGCCGCCTCAGGGGGAACGCAACGGCATTTCAGCGCTGAATTTCCTCGACTGGCAGAAGGACAACACCGTCTTCGACTTCATGTCGGCGCAAACCGGAGGCGCGGTGACGCTCACTGGCGGCGCCGAACCAGTGCAGATACGCGGCGGGCGGGTGTCCGCGGACTATTTCAAAGTTTTCAACATCAAGCCGGCACTCGGCCGCACCTTCGTCGCCGGAGAGGATCAGCTCGGCAAGCATTTCGTCGCCGTGATCAGTAATGCCCTGTGGGCAACCCAGTTCGGCTCCGACCCGAAGATCCTGAACAGCACGATCCTGCTCGACAACCAGCCCCACACCATCATCGGCGTGCTGCCCAAGGGGAGCGCGTTCGATCGGGCCGCCAACCAGATCTGGAGACCGCTCGCCTTCGAGCCCTCCAACATGACGCGGGACTTCCACTGGCTGACCTCCTTTGCCCGGCTCAAGGACGGCGTGTCGCTCAACCAGGCGCAAGCCAGCATGAACGTGATCGGCGAGCGCATTGCCAAAGACTTCCCTGCCTCGAACAAAGGCTGGGGCGTGATCGTGGAGGACTACGCCGGCACCCTGGTCGGTCCTGACATGCGCACAGGGCTGATGGTCCTCATGTCCGCATCCGGCCTCGTGCTCCTGATCGGGTGCGCCAACCTGGCGAATCTGGCGCTGGCGCGCGGCGTGTCGCGCGAGCGCGAAGTTGTGGTCCGGGCCTCGCTCGGCGCGGGGCGCTGGTCGCTCGTGCGGCAGTTCCTGACTGAGAACGTCCTGCTGTCGGTCTGCGGAGGCGCGCTGGGGATCGCCGTCGGCTACGCCACGATGAAGGGGATCGAGGCCCTGCTGCCGGAATTCTCGTTCGCCCGCGAGGCTGCGATCAGCCTGGACGGCCGGGTGATGTTGTTCGCAATCGCCGTGTCCGTGCTCACGGGCCTGCTGTTCGGCATGGCGCCCGCGGTTCAGGCCACGCGCCCTGACCTCGCTTCATCGATGAAGGACGACAGCCGGGGATCGAGCGGGAGCGCCTCGCGCAAGCGTCTCCGCGACACGCTCATCGTCGTCGAGGTAGCGCTTGCCTTCGTGCTGCTGGTGGGATCCGGCCTCATGATGCAGAGCTTCTTCCGGCTGATGAACGTGGACACCGGCTTCGACTCGACCAACCTCCTGACGATGCGTCTGCCGACGTCAACCGATCAGTATCCCGATCCCGAGCAGTTGAACCGGTACTTGCGAGAGGTTCGCGCGGCCGTCGAAGCCGTGCCGGGCGTTCGCGAAACGGCGCTGAGCTGCGCGCCACCCATGCAGGGCTCGTGCTACGGGATGCCGATGCAGCCGGCCAACCGGCCTATGGTCGATCTCGCCAAGCGGGACGGCGGCTTCTACAAGGTCGTCAGCCCGTCCTACTTTTCCACGCTCGGCATCAAGATCATCAAGGGTCGTGCGCTCTCCGATCGCGATACCGCGAACGCGCCGCATGTCCTCGTGCTGAACGAGCGGCTGGCCAAGCGCTACTTCGAGAAGGAGGACCCGATCGGCCAGCGCATCCTGATCCAGCAAATCATCCCGGGCAAGACCGGACTCGGACCTGACATCTCGTGGGAAGTCGTCGGCGTCATTGGCGACGAGAAGATCGGTGGACCGGCCGATGAACGCTCCTCGGGCGTGTACGTCTCGAACGAGCAGACGCCGGTCTACGGGATGATCTTGAGCGTCCGTGCGGCGGTGAATCCGCTTGCCCTTCAGACGCCGATCACCGCCGCTATCCGCAGCGTCAACAAGGACCAGGCGATCAGCGACGTCCGCTCGGTGGACCAGATCAAGAGTCAGTCAATGGGCGGACGGCGGATTCCGTCCGTCTTGCTCGGTATCTTCGGCACCGTCGCGCTGGTACTCGCGGGCATCGGGATCTACGGCGTGATCTCGTATTCGGTGGCGCAGCGCACGCGCGAGATTGGAATTCGCGCCGCCCTGGGCGCCTCGGAACGCATGCTCCTGCGCATGGTACTGAACCGCGGCGTCTTCCTGACCGCCATCGGCCTGGCCATTGGGCTGGCCGGGGCGCTGGGCTTGACCCGTCTGATGACGAGCCTGCTGTTCGGCGTCGGCGCGCGCGATCCGATGACGATGGTGGCGGTGGCAATTGCGCTCGCCAGCGTGGCCCTGTTCGCGTCCTACGTGCCGGCGCGTCGTGCGACGAAGGTAGACCCGATCGTCGCGCTTCGGTACGAATGAACCGCAGATAAAGGCCTGATAGGCCGAGGAGGGGCGGCGGTTGCCGTTGACCACTTCTGGTCATAATAGCGGCATGAAGGAAGTCCGCATCGCCGACCTCAAGGCCCGCCTGAGCGAATATCTCCGCGCCGTTCGCGGTGGTGAGACCATCTCCGTGCTGGACCGTGAGACACCCGTTGCCCAGATTGTGCCGGTGCGTGGGCGGGTAGCCTTGCGGGTCCGTAAGCCAGCTCCTGGCACTCCTCCTCCGAACCGCGTACGCCTGCCGAAGCCTCTGAAGTCGAACGTTGAGATCGTCGACCTCCTGCTCGAAGAACGGCAGGGACATCGGTGATCGCCTGCGTCGATGCGTCAGTGCTTCTGCGACTGGCGCTTGGCCATCCTAGCGCTAATCGCATCACTCGAGCTGGTCGACCTCGACGGTGGTGTTCTCGACCGGGCATCCCAGCCAATGCCGACTGAACTCGGAACGCTCGACGCAATCCACCTTGCCACAGCCCTCCTCTGGAAGGAAATGACCGGTGCCCGTCTGATCATGACGACGCACGACGAGGCGCTGGCCCTCGGAGCCAAAGCGCACGGACTGTCTGTCCTGGGCGTTTCGTCGTAAGGCTTCTCCGCGCGGTGAACCGCGGTCAATTCACCTCCGTGGTAGCATCCCACCGCCACAACACCAACAGGAGCTGCACCATGCTCAGTCGCCGACTCCGTCGCGTCGCCGTGGGTTTCGTCGTCGGGGCGACCCTGTCCTCGTTCCTGCTGTTCACAACCTCCCACGCACAACAAGCTGCGAACGAGGTCGCCATCGACAACGACGACATCGGCGGCGTGGTCACAGGACCGAAGGGCCCTGAGGCCGGCGTGTGGGTGATCGCCGAAACCCGGGACCTGCCGGTTCGCTACATCAAGACCGTCGTGACCGACGATCGCGGCCGCTTCGTCGTGCCGGATCTGCCCCCGGCGAGCTACACCGTATGGGCGCGTGGCTACGGACTCGTCGACAGCGTCAAGATCAATTCCAGGCCCGGACAACGCGTGAGCATCACAGCCGTCGTCGCGCCGAACGAGGCCGCCGCCGCGCACTACTACCCGGCCATCTACTGGTACTCGATGCTGAACATCCCTGCGGCCGACCAGTTCGGCGGCAAGAGCAGCATTCCCGCCCGGCTCACCCGTGAGAACTGGATCAGCTCGATGAAGAACACGGGCTGCGTCGGCTGCCATCAGCTCGGCCAGTCGGCCACGCGCACGATCTCACCGGCGCTCGGTAGCTTCGCGTCCGGTGCCGAGGCGTGGCGTCGTCGTGTGCAGTCGGGCCAGTCGGGCCAACAGATGCTGGGGCAGCTCACCGCCCTCGGTGATCTCTCGTTCGCGAACTACGGTGACTGGACCGACCGCGTCGCCAAAGGCGAGCTGCCGTTTGCCAAGCCGGCTCGCCCCCAAGGCGTCGAGCGCAACATCGTCGTCACGCTGCGCGACTGGATGAACGAACGGCAGTACCTTCACGACCTGATTGCAAGCGACCGGCGCAACCCCACGGTCAACGCCTACGGTCCGGTCTACGGATCGCCCGAGTACAGCTCGGACATGCTGCCGATTCTCGATCCGGTCAAGAACGTGGCGACCACGTTCAAGGCGCCCGTGCGCGACCCCGAGATGCCACTCAGCCTGGGGCCCGGCCATGCCGCGGCGCTCGATGCCGCCATGCCGTCGCCCTATTGGGGAAGCGATCGGATCTGGGACACACGGGTCAACAACCACAACTCGATGTTCGGCCGGGACGGCAAGCTGTGGCTGGCGGCCTCGATCCGAGCTGCGGAGAATCCGGCGTTCTGCAAGCAGGGCTCCGATCATCCATCGGCGAAAGCGTTTCCGATGGACCGCGCCACCCGGCATCTGGCGGTGCTGGATCCCAAGACACAGAAATACACCTTCGTCGATACGTGCTTCTCGACGCACCATCCACAGTTTGGCTACGACGCCAACGACACGCTGTGGACGAGCGGCGGCGGTCCAGTGGTGGGCTGGCTCAATACCAAGATGTTCCTCGAGACCGGCGACGCCGCGAAGTCGCAGGGGTGGACGGCCCTCGTGCTCGACACCAACGGCAACGGGAAGCGCGACGCCTACGTCGAGCAGACCGATCCGCCCGATCCCACGAAGGACACGCGCATCAATTCACCGTTCTACGCCGTGATGCCGAGCCCGGTCGATGGGTCCATCTGGGGTTCCACACTCGGCGTCCCGGGCGCGGTGGTGCGCCTCGTGCCGGGCTCGAATCCACCGAGCACGGCGCTCGCCGAGATCTACCGGGTGCCGATGCCAGGCTTTGGCGCGCGCGGCGCGGACATCGATCGGCAGGGCGTCGTGTGGGTCTCGCTCGGCAGCGGTCACATGGGCAGCTTCGATCGCCGCAAGTGCAAGGCGCCGCTCAACGGGCCCAAGGCCACCGGCGACCACTGCCCCGAGGGCTGGGCGTTTCACCAGTATCCCGGTCCTGGTTTCAGGGGCATCGGTGAGAACAGCGCTGAGTCGAGCTACTACTCATGGGTCGATCAGCACAACACGTTCGGGCTGGGCAACGACGTCCCCATGTCCACGGGCAACCTGAACGACGGCATCATCGCGTTCGCGGGCGGTCGCATGGTCGTGCTGCGAGTCCCCTATCCCATCGGCTTCTACGCGAAGGGCTTCGACGGACGCATCGACAATCCGAACGCCGGCTGGAAAGGGCGCGGACTCTGGGCCGCCAACGGCGACCGTACACCGTGGCTCATCGAGGGTGGCAAGGGCACCAGGCCGCTGGCTGCGCACTTCCAGCTTCGGCCGAATCCGCTCGCGAAGTAGCTCCCAATAGGCCGCGTCCGCTCTCTGCTCGATAGCCGTAGAGGCGGGTCTTAAGACTGTCTTAAGACCCGCCTGCCTCTGTACGGAAGTCCGCGCAGAGTCGTTTAGCAGATGAGTTGGGAGCCCACGTCTATGGAACCCGGGGTGTAGAGCCCAAGCCGCGATTCGCGGTTGGCCAGCGGCGCGAGGTCGGCGTGCGCCGCCGCTCGCTTCTCACCCCCTTCGCTATCGGACTCCTGGCGATGTCGTGTACGCAGACGGCCGCCGACCCACCTGCGCTTCGTCCATCCCACCGCCCGACGCTGGCGGACACGAATTGGAAGGCCATTCAGGAAGCGGAGACTTCATGGCTCGCCACATTTGCGCCACGGCGCCCTGCGCCGAGGCCTCCGTCCGGCAGTCCGTATGTACCGACACGCGCCGAGTTGCTGCAAGAAGCGCGTCGCCGTATGGATGCCTTCGAAGAGATCTACCGGCTCTTGACAGAGTACGGGGACACGTTCGCGTCTGAGCCCGGATCACGCGCACGCGCCACGTTCCGGCTTGGGTTGTATGCCGACATACGCCTTCGCTTCCTGTCACGGCATTCTCTCAGCGAGTTTGCCGATGTTGCATCCTCCGGAGTCAGCCCGGAAGCGTTTGAGGCGAGTCAGGTTGCATTCCGCGAGGAACTCGCCCGGCTCGACCGAAGGGCGGCACGTTACCGTGCGCCAGAACAGTTGTACCAAACGCTCCTCGACGACCCTGGCAGCAAAGATACGACCTGGGGCGCAGAGGCCCTGCGTATCGTCGTGCAGCGCGCAATCGAGCTTCAGCCTAGCGCTGACATCGATGTGCCTGATGGGGGTCGTGACCTGTTGGGGCAATCGGCGGCGCAGGATATTCGCAATCAAGTTCTCGGCATGCTGAATTCCGATCAGCGACTGCCATGAGTGGAGGCTTCATGTCCAGACTGAGATCTGCATCGAAGGTCGCATCCATCGTCCCGGTGGTGTGTATGGTCTTGTTCTCTCTGCCAGCCAGGGCGCAGAATGTCACGGGAATCAGCTCACCACGCGAGAGAACTGTCGATTCCGCGACGCGGATCGTAACCGAAGACACGACACCCCAAACACGAATCGCGGTGCCTGTCGGAGTAGGAGCGGATCTCGGATCCGGCGATCAGAAGGGTGTTGCTCCCGCTCTCGGATTCCAACTCTGGAAGAGCGACCACTATTTCATCGGTGCTTTCTTTACTGTGGCGGCAACCGATCCCACCGTCTCTGATGCGTACGGTGGGTTTGTCCTGAATCCACCACTCAAAGGGCGTTCGTTCTACGTCTCAGGCAACTACATGCTGAACAATCGGAAAGACATGACTCCGCCAGTCCTCTTCGGCATTGGAGGTCGTTGGGGCACGACGAGCTCTTCGTTCGAGTTCACACCGACTGGAGGCACCGCCATCAAGCAGGATGGCTTCGGAGTCGTGGCCTCCCTCACCGCCCAGGTCGTGAGCAAGACTCACTACATCTCCCTTGGCGACGGCGATCAGAGGAGTGAATTTCAGCTGGGCGTTGAGTTGGGCCCGACATGGCGACTACTCGGGGGCGACCTCTCTGAGAATGACAGCTTTCGCAGTCAACTGCTTGGGACGGACAAGTCGTCGTTTGCGGGCTTTGAGATGACGTTCTTCCTTCGCGTCAATGCGGTCCAGCCGTTTGCCAGGTTCACGAACTTCAGCCGTCCTGATGGTGTCGTTGTCCCCGGCTTGACGGGGCGTCAGGTTGTGTGGGGCATCAACGTGGCCTCCGCTCTCTTCAATGCGAAGACGGACTGACTGCTCCCCACATCACGACTCGGAAGCTGCTATCCCATTTTCGTCAGAAGACGAATCGTGCTGTCGAAGAACGGCGATCCGGAAACGCCGCTGATGGCGAACGTGTTCCTCCATCCACCGGTCATGTTGGAGCCGGTGACGACCGTATCCCAATTGACGATCGTGGCCGTCGTCTGCTGACCCTGCAGTAGGCCCGATGCACTGCCCGTCAAGACCATCCGGCCAGCGGCGTTGATGGTGCCAGTTATCGGAATGATGAACACGCCGAGGACCAGGTTTCCCGTGAGCTGCTGGCCCGTCTGACTCAGTCCCAGCCGGACGGGCAGGACCGCGCCGACTGGCGAGTATGCCGCGCACAAACCAAGCCCCGTCGGATCGGTGCAGCTGGCAACGACGTACTCGCCCGTCCACGTCCCCTCGACTGCCGGAGTGGCCGGCGCTGGCCCGGACGGGTTGGAATCACTTCCACACCCGGCCGCGAAGGCACAGACGATTGAGACGAAGAGAACGCGCGACAGCATCATCGGTGTGCTCCGGGAACGAACGCGAACAGCGACCGCGGTCACCTGCCCCGCCGAAGCCGCAAGGAAAGTTTAGGCCGAAAGGGGGGCGCGCCCTCGCCGAATACTCAGGCAATTGCCGCCATTTAGCACGCGTCAGCAAATCTCGTGGACAATTCGAGCTGTCTGAATGTCGAACCTCTTGTCGCAGCTCACCAAGAGCGAACAAGCCCGGCTCCTTGAAGAGCTGAACTACATGAACCTCGCGGAGATTCGCGCGTTCTGCTCGGCGCGCGGGATCCCATACAGGATCGTGGCTGAGTACCCGAACGGAAGGGTGAAGGCTACGAAGGACGCCGATCGAAAGCCGATCGTGCTCGCCCGTGTCCGTCGCTACCTCACAACAGGCCAGGCCGGCCAGCCCACTTGCATCCCCGCGACAATCGTCCGCGAGGAGCGTCCGCCAGCGCGGCTCGAACCTCGCGACCGCCTCTACTATCGCTGGTACGCGAAGGAGTTCGAAGGTGTCATGCGGTTGCTGCGCGACTTGACCGCCGGCCGGTTCCGCGACGGCGCCGTTGCGCGGGTGGTGGCGATGGAGTTCTGGACGCGCGGAAAAGCGCCCACGTTCGAGGAGTTCGCCCGATCGTGGACGAAAACGAAGGCTGAGCAGCATCGGCTGCTTACACCGGAGTACGCCTACCTCACCGACCTCCGGCACCAGCGCGCCGACGGCGACTGGAAGGCCTTGCGCAAGGCGAAGGCCAAGTCCGCTCTGGATACGCTTTCGAGAATCGCTCCCGTGCGAGCGACCGCGGGCCGGTTGTCTCGGTAAACGAAGCTCGCGTCTCCACCGAATTACTTTACACTATAAAGTTATTTGCGTATGATGTTTCCCGGAGGTCGTCATGCACCGTTTCATGCTTCTGCTCGGGCTCGGCGCCGCGCTGCTTGCGGCGAGCGCCTGCGCTCAGGGTCCCGAAACTCCGCTGACCCAGGCCGCCGTCCGCAACGACGTCGCCGCCCTTCGCCAACTTCTGGACGAGGGCCATAAAGCCGATGAGGGTGGCGATTCGTGGACGGCGTTGATCTGGGCCTCGCGGTCCGGATCGATCGACGCGATCACGCTCCTCCTCGATTCCGGCGCCGACGTCAACCGGCCCGGATCCACGGGAGACAACTGGGACGCGACGCCGCTACAACACGCGATCCTCGAGCGGCAGCCTGCCGCCGTCCGGCTTCTTCTCGATCGCGGCGCCGACGTGAACCGCGGCGCCGGGCCGGGAAGCCTGCCCCCGCTGCTCCTGGCGGCCGGCGACACGGATCCCGCCATCATCAAATTGCTGCTCGCCCACGGCGCAGACCCGACCCTCGAGGACGCAAACGGAGCCACGCCGTTGTCTCGTGCGGTGTCCGCCGGCACACTCCACGGACCCGACCGTCCGATGTTTGGTGGCTGCCGCGTCGAAACGGTGCGCGCGCTCATCGCGCACGATCCGAAGCTTCGTTTGAAGCGCAACGCTGCCTGGAACGACGCGATCTGGTGGGCGCGCTTCCAGAGATGCGAGGACGTGCTGAGATTGATTGGCGAGTAGTTCGCATGGCTTGCCAACCGTAGCTCACGCGCTGGTCCGCAAGCGTGAGCGAAGGTTGGTGCCGGGGGTGGGAATCGAACCCACACGACCTTGCGGTCCCAGGATTTTAAGTCGGGTCGGGAACGCGATCACGAGCGATCACAACGCGACTTACCCGAGGGTGCTGCGCGTGCCCTCGGGTATTTTTGTGGGCGAGGGTCCCGCGATGGTCCCGCGCCTGACAGCAGGGCGTCTCTCGAGCGTCGATCGCGGCGTGAACGTTAATGAGACAGTAGATCGAAATAGGGGTCGAGCGGGATGAACTTGCCCGCCGACTCCCTCAGTTCTTTCCCCGCGTGGTTCCAGAACACGAGATGAACTACGAATCCCTCCTTCTTCAGGTCCTGCAGAAGTGGAACGTAGTCGGTGTCGCCAGCGATCAGCGTCATCTCGTCCTCGCCCCGCTCTACGACGCCAGAATAGGCATCCTTCGTCATCGCGTGAGCGATTGCAACATCGACCTTCTTCTCTTTCCCTGCGAAGTTTCGATCGAACTTCGTGACCTGGAAACCGAATCGCTCGACCATCTTCCAGAAGGTGTCTCCAGGCGGCGGCGAACCCCACAAATTGGCCGCGCCAATGGTCGACGGATCGCCACAAGCGAACTCATGAAGTCGACCATAGTCAAGCTGCCAGGACATATCGACGACACGATTGTTCATCGCGTCGATGATTGTGGTTGCACCGGGCATCTTCTTGCGCACGGCGGAGACTCGACACCCCTCGATGTAGACGTTCGAGTTATCGACGTATGTGAAGTTCTTCACGCCAATGACGTGGTGTTCAGGAGGAATGACGTGTTCGACGACATCGCACTCGCAGCCGCTCTGAACTGGGCATCCCGTTTCGCGAAGCCCGCTCGGATCGCCACGTTGGCCGCCTCGAACATGCTGTTGTTCTGCCACGTCAACGGCACGACCGGAAGTGCCGATCGGCCGTTGCCGCCGGTGCTGTTGACCGCCACAGTATTCAGGGGATGCAAGACCTCCGCATATTCCCGTTCGGGCGCGTGATCGTGGTGTTCCTCCAATTTCGGGCACGCCCACAGCAGCGCGGACCCGAGGCAGACGCCCACGACGGCACCTTTTGCGCTCACGCGGATTTCAGGAATGTGCCGGAATTCAGACAGGTCGGGAAACAGGTCAGACATTGTTGCGTCTGTTTAGTTGGGATCCGCGGGCCTCAACACGATTTCTTCAAAGTATTGGCTCTGATGGTTCCTCTTCTCATCGAACCATTCGCACAAGTGCCGGCTGCCGTCACGCTTCGTGACTGTCATGTGCGGACCGCCTGACTTGAGCGCAACGACATCACCCGGGATGATTGGGTCGGCCATGCGAATTTCTCCCTTCGATTGATCGTAGCACGCCACTCAGCCGTCGCCTTCTGCATCATGCCTTGCTAGAATTGGGTTGTTCGACCAGATCAACGGTCACCCCCCTCACAGGCTCGAAGAGGGCCAGGAAGCCAAGATCCTCGGGCGCGGCTGATCCCTACATCCTACCTGCGCGGGCGCGTTGATTCGTTGACGGTCGCGTATGAGAAACGTCACGCGCTCGAGATAGTCCCACGTGGACAATCGAGCGCGCAGTCGGCGTGACGCGATGGATGACGTTAAGCCGTTGAGAGGATTGGTGCCGGGGGTGGGGGTTGAACCCACACGACCTTGCGGTCCCAGGATTTTAAGAGCTAGACAGTGCTCGATTCATTGGCGTATCGGCTTGTCTTAGCAAAGCACAGACAAGTGGTCCCTGGGCTGGGACTTGAACCCAGACGCTCTTTCGAGCCTGCGATTTTAAGTCGCATGCGTATGCCATTCCGCCACCCAGGGCTATTGATTGCAGTCTAGCAGCCTACGCACGTTGAGAGTCAAAAGGGTATGTCGTCGGGCTCTGTCTCTTCGTCTGAGCCCTGTTCCTCTTCGCTGCCTGCTGCGCGCTGTTCCCGCTTTTCCTGTTCCTCCTGCTCTTCGAACTTCTGAAGACGGGCGGCACTCTCCGCTGAGAACCGATTGTGTCGTTCGATCGCTTCGGACATCCAGAACATCGGCGTGAGCGTGAATGCGGCTTCGATTTCTGCAAGCACCTCATCAAACGCGTCTGCGTTCACGACAGCGATCCACGAGGGCTTCGAGATGAGCGACCGCATCTGAAGTCTGAACCACGGCACCGCCTTCAGCCAGTCGCTCTTTTCAATCGACGCAATGATGGCGCGATTCGAAGCCGTCGCTGAACTCGTTGCCTCGTTCCTGCACCACGTCCAATTGACCTTGTCTGCGATGTCTTCGGGTGCCGCGGCGTTTCTGATTGTTGCCAGGTCAGAGATATCTGGACGCAAGCGATACAGAGTAGCGTTCGTGACCACCATCGGTATCACTACGCTGTTGTCGATGCCCAAGCCAGGAACCTCGGACAAAATCATGTCCATCCTGCTCAACATCCTCGGCATGATGATCGGAACGAGCGCGTGCGATAGCTGCTGCATTGCGGTGTGGACCGCGTTGTCCTGCTTGTCGCCCGCGTTTGACAACACGACTCCGACACTCGACAAGGGAGCCAACTTCAGGAACCGATCGTTCTGCGGCGCTTTCAGCGTGTGAGCAGGACAACAGTTAAGGAATTGAGCGTCCCCTCTCTCAAGCATCCTGCCTTCGTTCACGGTCGTTGGCAGGAACATCCAAAAGAACATGCTGTCGTGGTACTTGCACTCAACGAGCAGGGACAACTCCGTATCGAGGTTCTTGTTCGGACTTCTCGCAAACAAATCGACCTCGAACCACTTGGGTTCTTCCTTGCCTGCCCGCGCGTACTCCAGGTTCGCTGAGACTCGCCAATCCTCCGCGCGGAGCTTCATCGCAATCATGTGCTCCAGCGGCAGCCCTGATTTCAGGAAGCTCTCTCCCCACTTGCGATTGGACATGTCTGTCAGCTACCTCAGGATGTCATGGATGGGCAGCGGCTCTGTTGGAGGAATCAACAGCTTGTGGGTCTCTTCAACGACCACCTTCTGTGTGCCGCTGCCGTTGACTGAGTACCAGACGAACAATTTTTTCTTCTGCCCTGCGAACGGATGGCACTTCATCGTGTCGTTGTTTACGAGAATATCGATGCGGTTGTCCTTGATGTAGCCCTCTAGCACTTCGCTCACATCGACCGAGTTCGCGTGCTCCTCACCCACACCGTACCGCGCCGACTGAATTTGCATCGCCATGTACTGAGCGATCATCATCTTCTGAAGCGGATCGTTACCAGTCGCTAGCTCCAGCTTCTGAAGTCGCTCCATGAGCGCCTGCACGTCGTCCTTCGACGCGTACTCGGTGAATCGCTTGTCGATGTGATCGAACCCAGCGAACATGCCATGCTGGAGTGCGGTGACGCGGTCAGGCTTCGGCTTCGAGAGCTTCGCCCACAGTGCTTGTAGACGAGTCTGCCACTCTGGACGCACCTTGCGAAACACTCGGACAGGCACGTCCCATGCCCAGAAGAACACGAGAGCAGCGACAATCACGAACGTCCATCGAGCAACCGTGCCGGAGAAGTCGAACTGTGAGACGAACCAGTCCCACCCGTCTTTCCAGTTTCGAAGCTGCTGTGGAGCGTCACCGAACGAGAGGAAGATCAGAACGAGTCCGATAATCGTTCCACCGACCCTCTTGATCCACGACCACATCGGGGACACACTCCTTCGCTCACACGCAGGACGAACGACCGGTGGATTGTTTGGACGAGGACAGTATACCGAGGCGAGAATGAGTCAGCCAGACCGACGGATGCGTATCAACATCTTCGAAGGCACGCGGCGCATCATGCGACTTGTGATGGTGCTGTGGGTGATTGCTGCAGCATCGTTTGTCTACATCGAGAACGAGCCTCGACTGATCTACTCGACGGTGATGCCCGAGCGAGCATTCGCCCTCACCGACGAGTGTCCGTTCAGCGCTCAGGAGCGCAGTGTTACCCGCGACGTGGACGGCTACCCTGGCGTCTACATCCGACTGTGCTTTCTGCCGACTAGCTACCTCGACCCGAAGGAGGGAACCGACCAGATCGTCTTCAAGATCGACACGAAGGACGGAGAGACGTGGTGGACTTCTGGTGACAAGTATTCCGCTGATGTCACTGGCTACATGAATCAACGTACCGCCGCGTTTAAGCTCGACCCGTCAGACGCAAAAGCGCGTGCGTCCCTCAGAGCGCAGATGTGGAAGAACTATCGCAATGGTGCTCTCATCATCGTCGGCGGGGTCGTCGTGCTCTTCGTGCTTCAGTTCGTGATGGGTTGGATCGTGCGTGGATTCGCCGGCATCCCGATGGGTCAAGACTCGCGTCCTTCAATCTGAGGAAGCGATTGGAATGCTCCTCAGGGGCAGCTTTGCCGTCGTTTCCAGGGGCTTGGAAGGGTCGGATACAAGCGTCTAGCACTACTTTGTCACCTTCGGAGCGGCGCATTCCGGCGGAAGCTATCGAGCATCGAGAGTAGCCGTCGATTGTGGATGACGTAGAGCAGGCCCATGATCTCGCGGACCCAGCCGCGCACGACGGGCAGAGTAGGCGTGGGCTCGAAGGTGGCGCGTCCGCGTTCGAGCTGTAAGAAGGTGAAGGCGACGGCCGTCAGGACGACATGGTGCGCCCAGCCCTGATAGGTGCGGCCCTCGAAATGATCGAGGCCGAGATCATCTTTGAGCTCGCGATACTGCTGTTCGATCGGCCAGCGGCTGCGGGCGAGCGCGACGAGGTCGACGAGCGCCGTCGTCTCCGGCAGGTGGAGCAGGTAGTACTTCCGTTCGTCGCTCGCGGAACGTTCACAGAGCAACCACCGGTCGCCGCGCCCCTTCGTCGGCCGGACGCGCATCGCACAGAAGCGTGCGGTCAACGGACCGGCGGTGCCCGTCCCCCACGTGACGGACTCCCACGCGTCCTCGGGGGCCGACTGCGCAATCGCCGTCGCGGATTGCGGCCCCGGCACGCCGACCACGGCGCACACGGCCTCGCCGCGAATCGCGACGCCATACGAGAGCCCGAGACGTTCCAAGCCGGCGCGGAACTCCGCGTTGCTCCCATAGTCCGCATCGACCACGACACCGGTGATCGTGAAGCCCGCCTGCAGGATCGCGCGCACCTGCGCCAATGCGATGCGCCACTTCTCCCGAAACTGGAGCGTCGCGGGAATCCCTGCCGCGGCCCGGCGCGGCGCATCGTCGGTCCACGACGCGGGGACGTAGAGGTCGAACGCCAACGGCCACGTGCGTCCGTCGGCGATCAACGCACTCGACACGGCCACCTGGCAATTGCCGATCTTGCCGAGCGCGCCACAGTACTGCCGCTGCACGCCTACCGAGCGCGTCCCCTGCTTCGGGAACCCGGTGTCGTCGATCGCGAGGATCCCGGTGCGCACCGGGATCACGGTGCGGAGGTGTGCCCAGACGCGCGCCGCGTCCCACGGAGAATGCGTGATGAAGTGCTGGAGCGCCTGATACTGGCCCGGATCGCTCAACCGCCCGTGCATCGCCTGCATGGACTTCCGCTCGCTGTCGTTCAGCAGGCCGTCGAGATACTGACTGGCGGCATCCCGCTGCGGCTGCCGGCTGAAGCAGGCGCTGAATCCATCGAGGTACTGGCCCAAGCGTCGCAGCAGTGCCCGCGCGGGCCCGGTGGTCACACGCGCAGCGTACCGAACTCCAGAAAAAAGTACAAGCTCGATTGCTCAGTCCGCGCGCCCATCAGGCCGAATCAATCTGACAAAGTAGTGCTAAGCGCCCAGCTTGCCGCAATTCGCCAAGTCGTCACTGCCCCGACGTTGGTCTTAAGATCGGCAGCCGTGTAGGTCGGCGAAAACAGAGCCTTGAATTCTGGCCAACGCTCCGTCATCACGTC
>DATDOE010000083.1:0-58994 GCA_035293405.1 Vicinamibacterales bacterium
CCTTGACGAACGCACGAAAGATCCTGCGAATCTCCTCACGTTCGAGGCCGTCACCGGTGTCCATGACGGCCACGATTACCGCATCGTCGTGGACGGTGACGTCCACGGCAATCGCTCCGCCTGCAGGTGTGTAGCGCACTGCATTCGAAATGAGGTTCCACAGGATCTCCTGCAGGCGCATCTCGTCGCCGTCTACCCACACAGGTCTCTCCGGACACCTTGCGCTGGCCGTCAGCTGACGTTGCAGGCACACGGGTTCGTTCGCGTCCAACACGCGCTCGACGATGCCTCGAATGTCGACGCGTACGAAGCCTTCGAGCATGCACGCGCGACGCTGTCGCACATCGTCGAGTAGATCATTTAATAGCGACTGCATGTACGACGTCTGGTGCTCGATGACGGCGCTCGCCTTGTCGTGTGTCACGTGATCACCGGACGACCGCAGGACGCGCGTCGCGGCGACAATGGCGCTCAATGGCTGCGAGAGGTCATGCGCAACACGGGCCAACGTTTTGTTGTGGGAGCCAACATTGGGCTTCATCGATACGCTCACGTGGTCTTGTTCGAGAACATCCCCGCCAAGGGGTGGATTATTTCGCGTCGTCCTCAGGCTTCGTGTGACGGCGATTGCTCGCGACGCATTCAAGCGACGGGCCATTCGAGACCCACACGTCGACGTGGCGAACTTTAGAGAACTTACGAGCGATCGCAATCGCGCCCTCGCGCGACGCGTATGACACGGATGGTGATGTAGACGCGACGCCGACTTCCCAGCGGCCGCTTCTGAACGCGATCAGGACATCGTCATGCCGCGGAGAGGGCGTGGTTGTACTAGTCGATGTGAAGGCCATGGCCGTTCTCCTGAACTGGCGAGAACGATCAGCATACGGACACGATTGAGGCTCGACCAGTCGGAAGATCCCGACTCGGACGCCGGACTCGAACGACCAAGACGAGGCATTGACGTACGCTGCACAGAATCGCGCCGACACCGCGACAGTCGGCACGACCTTCGCCTACTCAATGGATGAAGGAGGACGAGTGCGCGACGTCCGAATCTTGATCGCCGAGACCAACCGCATATACCGCATCGGAATGCGCGCCGTGCTCGCCAACGTGCCAGGATGGACAGTCTGCGCAGAAACAGACGGTGGGCTCGCCACCCTCGATGGAACGTGTGCCTTAACACCGGATGTTGTCGTGCTCAGCCTCGATGTGTCATTGCCCGATCGGCTCGCGCTCGCTGAACGCATTCGGGCGGCAGCACCGTTCGCAGAGATCGTGCTCGTAGCAACGCGTGCCTCGGCGCGGTTGGTCGCCGACGGCGCTCGCGCCGACGCGCGCGCGATAATTCTGAAGTCCGACATGGAGGGCGCGCTTGTGGATGCTGTCGCCGCCGCGGCCCGCCACAAAACGTATCTTTCGCAATCGGTCTCGGCATCCGCGGTCGATGAGGGGATGATCGAGCCGCTCTCCCCGCGCGAGCTCGCCGTCGCCCGTTTGGTCGCGTCGGGTCACGCCAACAAAGAGGTGGCTGGCATGCTTGGCATCACTGTGAAGACTGCCGAAACCTACCGCACACGGGCGATGCGCAAACTCGGTGCACATTCTGTTGCCGGTCTGGTGCTCGAGGCCGTTCGCCTCGGGCTCGTCGATGTGGACGCTTCCAGAGCGGTGACGCTCGAGCCCTAGTCGATTGGGGCTGGATCGGGAAGTTTCCCAGCCTCGTGGGGAATTTCACCAATCGAATCGAAGAGAGCAGCGCCCCTCGCAGAACGCGGACGTGTTGGAGTCGTATGCAGGGCATCACGCGACAGCAGGGTCTTTGCAGGATTGAAGTGGAAGGGAGCCCATGGGTCACCCAATCGGTCCAGACGTGTCGATGGGGAACGCCTACGCTCTTCCTTCAGTGGCCGCTGTGGTACGACGCGTCGCAGTACGAATGGAGCTGCACGCGAGGCGCAACTGCGACGCTCCTCGTTGATCCGGAGATTTGTCGGATATGTCCGTATTGGTCAGCCGCCGAACGTCACGTGAGACCCACGCCTCCAGCACATGCACTGGACGCATGCCTGCATCGGCGTGCGCTCGTGCGCAGGCCTGATAGCAGTGAGGCTGCGGGGACTCTGTGAATACTGTACCCGCTCGACGTCCCTTGCATCACGATGACAACTGCGGCTTGCCTTGCGCGTCCGATGTCCGGTCGGGCGTGAATCGAAGCGCACGCACAGCGTCTTCCACCTGCTTCGCGAGTGCTTCGTAATCGGCCCCCGCCAGCCGCATCGGCGCGCCGAATGTCACCCGCACATGTCCCGGTCGCGCCATGTGCCACGTGCGATGGAGCACACGGTCCACGCCCTCGAGGCGCACCGGCACTATGGGGACGTCGAGGCGTGACGCGATCATGCCGATGCCGGGCCTGAAGCGATCGATCTCACCCGTGTCGGTATGGTGTCCTTCCGGAAAGATCAAGACCGAGAAGCCGTCCTCGACCAACTCGCCCATATAGCGCAGCGTCTGTCGCGCGCCGGCTTCGCGCTGCGGGATCGGAAAGGCATTGAACAGGAGCGCGGCCAGATAGTAGCCGAGGCTCGTGGCGAGGCGAAGCATGCGTCCGTGCCCTTCCGGTGAGAAATGCGCCACGAAGAATTCCTTCGCCATCGCGGGCGCGAGGCGATACCGCCAAGGCCCCGGCAGCGCGGCCATGATCACCGGCGTGTCCATGAAGCTCTGGTGGTTCGAGGCGAAGACGACCGGCCCCTTGAGGCCTTCAAGATGCTGACGGCCGTCCACGTGCACCCACGCAAAGACGCGAGCGAGCGGGAGGATGAATCCGGGGACGAGCATACGGCGAACGAACCGCGCCGGCAGCGACCGGTTCCACGCCGGGACCTGCAGCGGTTGGAGAGGCTCCACCTCACCCTTGGAGGCCTCTTCGACGACCGCACGGAGCTGCCCCACGTCGCGCGCGCCGGAAAACGCCTTCTCGTCCAGCCGCGCCTGAAACGCGTCCTCGAGCGCGACCATCAACTCGACCCGCTCGAGTGAACTGAGTCCCAGCTCGTCCATCGTCGTCGTCGGCGAGAGATCGCCGCGCCCCGTATACTTCGAGACCAGCGCTGTCAGCGTGTCGGCGGCAGGCCGAGCGGCAGCCGGGGCCGCCCCGGTTCGGACCCATTCACGGATCGCCGCGCGTTTCAGCTTGCCAGTCCCTTCGGTGCGCGGCAACGCCGACTGCGGCCAGACGACCGCCCGGCGAATCTTCTGGTGGCTTTCGAGACGAGTGTTCGCATCTCGAACGATGACATCGGGATCGACAGCGGGGTCGAGTACAAGCACGACGTGCACGCGCTCGCCTCCCGTCTCCTGCCCGGTCGTCACGCCAACCGCGGCGGAATCGCGCACCCCCGGAATCTGGTTCACGACGCGCTCGACATCGTCCGGAAACACTTTCAGGCCTTCCGGGGTGACGATCACTTCTTTCTTCCGTCCACGGATGAACAGCCGGCCGTCTGGAGCAATTTCGCCAATATCGCCCGTGTGGAACCCGCCGCCTTCGAAGGCTTTCTCAGTCTCCGCCTCAGCCTCGAAGTACCCGGCGGTGACGTTTTCGCCGCGCACGAGGATCTCGCCGTCCGGCGCGATTTTGACATCGACACCGGCGATCGCCTTGCCGACAGAGCCGGCCTGGATGTGGAAGGGGTGCGTGACGCTGACAATCGGCGCGGTCTCCGTGAGGCCGTAGCCCTGGATCACGGCAAAGCCGCGTGCCGACCAGAACGCCTCGAGCTCGGCGTCGAGCGGCGCGGCGCCGACGACAAAAGCCCAGAACTTCGCGCCGAACAGGCGATGGAGTTGACGGTATCGCCACCATCGAGAGACCCATGGCTGCTTCGTCGGCGGGAGCGCCGCAGCCGGCGCGGCGCGCAGCGCCTGTGCCCGCAGCACATCGAGGATCTTTGGTACTGACACGAGCACTGACACGCGCCGGCGCTTGATCAACGCGACGATGTCCGCCGGGTTGTAGCCGCGCATGAAGACGACGGTGCCAGGCAGCATCGGCGGGATGAACGTCGCCATCGCCTGCCCGAACATGTGACTGAGCGGCAATAGGTTCAGAAACCGCAGCGGAAAGACCGGGCGTGCCCACGCGCGGTACTTCCGGACTTCGCGCTCGACGGGCACGATGTTCGCGAGCACGTTGCGATGGGTGATCACTACGCCCTTGGGCTCGCCCGTGGCGCCAGACGTAAAGATGATCTCGGCAACGTCATCACGATCGATCGCAACAGCCGGGGGCGCTCCGTCTCGCCACTCCAGCTCGTGAAGCCTCCACACGGGAATGTCGGGCGCCTCGGGCGTCGGCGGCACATCTTCGCCAATCAGAATCAGGCGGGCCGCAACACGCCGGGCGATGCGGGCCAGGAACTCGGCCGAAGCGCGGTAGTCGACTGGTACGATGACTACACCTGACAGCAGGCAGCCCCAGAACGCCGCAATCCATTCCGGACGGTTCTCGCTCCAGAACACCACCTCGTCGCCCTTGCGCAGGCCAGCATCGGCCAAACGCCCCGAGAACCCGCGGGCCGCGCGGGCAACCTCCATATACGAGTGGCTCCGCACCCTGAAGCCATCGTCGTACACGAGGAACTGACCCTTCGCCCTGGCGAGGTCGTCAAAATAGTCAATCAGTGTGTTTCGCGGCACACGGGTCCTCGGGCAATATTCCCCAACGGACGGCCGTGCAATGACGACACCAGTCGCTGGCGGCCGCACCGGGCCTCGGGGCACCCCGTTTGCAGCCGGTAGAGCATGCACTGGTACGACGGGTGGTCCATGGGTTGGATGATGCTGTCGGTCTTGATCGGGCTGGTGCTCGTCGTGCTCGCACTCTGGGCCGTCGTGCAAGCCGGGTTTTCCAGGACCACAGTCGAAGATTCGGCGGAGGCGATCCTGAAGCGCCGATACGCCCGCGGAGAGATCGACCGCGAGGATTACGAGGAGCGCCGTCAACACGTCCGCAAGGCATGAGTCACCCGGTTGCCCAGTTGAGAAATTTCGGACCAGAGCGAAGTTTTTGTCTGCCCTAACCTTAGTCGCCTATGAGCCACGACCGCATAGCGACGTTCGCGTCGCATCCTCGAGACACCGGCCGCCAACGATTCCCGGATCGCTGGCTCGCGGCGCGGCTGCAACGCCTCCTGGCCACCGTCGGCGTCCGAGTGCAGCTGTGGGATGGCCGGTCATCCTGGGCGTCATCGCGCCGTCCGATCGGCACGCTGATGATCGGCGATCGACCAACGCTCCTCGGTCTCGTCGTCAATCCGGAGCTCTGGTTCGGCGAGGCCTACACGGCCGGCCGGCTCCAGATCCAGGGTGACCTGGAGCCGGTGCTCGAAGCGCTCTATCGCCTGTCGGCGCCGATCCCGTCAGCGTGGGATCGACTGCGTGCGCACCTGGCACGGGCCATCACGGTCTCGAGCGCCCGCCGCAATGCACACCGTCACTACGACCTCGGGAACGAGTTCTATAAACTCTGGCTGGACGACCAGATGGTTTACACCTGCGCGTACTTCCCCGAGGCAGCCTCATCGCTCGAGGAGGCGCAGCGCCACAAACTCGACCTCGTCTGCCGCAAGCTGCGGTTGAGGCCCGGCGAGCGGGTGCTCGAAACGGGGAGCGGCTGGGGTGCGCTGGCGCTGCACATGGCGCGGCATCACGGCGTGACCGTCACCGCGTACAACGTGTCGCACGAACAGGTCGTGTACGCACGCGACAGGGCGGTCTGTGAGGGCCTCGCGGATCGCGTGGAGTTCATCGAGGACGACTACAGGTCGGTCCGCGGTCGTTTCGATGCGTTCGTGTCCGTCGGCATGCTGGAGCACGTGGGTCGGCGCCAGTTTCGCGACCTCAGCGATGTACTCCGGCGGACGATCCGGCGCGACGGCGGCCGCGGTCTCCTCCACTTCATCGGACGTGACACACCGCGGCCGCTCAATGCGTGGATCCGCCGTCGCATCTTCCCCGGCGCGTATCCGCCGACGCTGACGGAGGTCACAAAGGAGATCCTGACGCCGAGTGGGATGTCGGTGCTCGATGTGGAGAACCTGCGTCTTCACTACGCGCGCACCCTGGCGCACTGGAGCGAACGCTTTCGCGCGGTTGCGGAGCACGTGCGCGACACGCACGGCGATGAGTTCCGGCGCACTTGGGAGATCAGGAGCATCTCGTCGCTCTGGGCCTGGCAGAACACCGGTACCGGTTGGAGCGGCCTGACCCGGCTCGGGTCGGTGACCACGGCCGTCAGGGCCAGCGCAGCCTGGCGGAATGCCTCGGCCTTCGTCGGTCCGATACCGATGACGCCTATATCCGCGTCATGTGAAAAGTGCGCCCACGACGATGTGGAGTCGGCTATCTCGGTGCTCACGGCAAGGCCTGTCACGTGCAGCTTGGTCTGTGTTGCCGTGGTGATGAGCGCAAATGCCTTGCAGCGCGTCCACCACGTCTCGGTCTTTGTCACCCGCGGCCAGCACGATGTCGTTGAGCGAGAGGATCCCGATCAACGTGCGGTTCGCGTCGACAACCGGAAGACGCCGAACGCGACCGTGCGTCATCGTCGCTAAGGCGTCTTCCACCTCATCATCCGGGCCACACGTCGACACGCTTTTCGTCGCCACCGCACCGACCCTCAGATGAACAGCGCGCGTATTCCGAGTGCCCAGCGCGATGAACATGTCGCGGTCGGTCACAATCCCGACAAGCTCACCGTCGTCCACGACGGGCAGGGCGCCGCAATCGGTCTCCCACATCAGGTTCGCCGCTGTGGCAAGCGTCGTGTCTGGAGTGCACGTCGCTGGCGACACGCTCATGATCTCCTTGACCTTCATGATCGCTCTCTCCCAGACGATGCCAGCCCCCGCACCTGATTACTTCCTGCAGCGCGTCAGCCAGCCGAGACCAAACGCGATCAAGCCCCCGGCAAGCGCTCCGGCGCCAGCCGCAACCATGACGGCGCTCAGCGGGCGGCGTCGGATCTTCAGGCCAGCCGCGTCGGCTGCATCCTCAGCGGCGTGCTGACCGCGCGTGATGGCGCGTCGCCCCTGACGCTTCGTCTCGTCGAGTGTGTCGAGCGCCGGCGCCAACCGTTCCTTGATCGCGTCCACCGCAGTTGCCGCTCCACTGGCAATCGCCATAACTACCTCCGTGAGGCCATGGGGCAAGAGCCACGCCATCGATTCAGAAGCGCTAGAGCGAACGGCTGAGCGGTCCCTCACATCGCGATGCCAATCCACGGAGTGTGTGCGAAGTTTTTCGAGGGGTACCCGGATTCTTCCTACGACGTCAGGCGGAGCTGATCACCGATTGGGACTCGCGAACGCTTCGGCGGACATCTGGCACCGCCGCGGGAACTGCCAGCACGGGGACTGGAGTACTGCAAATGACGGCATAGGCCGTGGAGCCGGGGCGTGCGCCGCGCGCCTCAGAATCCAAGCCCATGACGATCAAACCGGAGCGATGCGTTCGCGCCAGTTCAGCGACGCGCTCTGCGATGTTCCCCTGCACAATGACCGACTCGACCGGCCCGTATTGCTCGAGAGGACACATCGCACCGCACATGCGCTTGTGAGCCTCGGCTGTCCGGCACTCCATCGCTGCCTGCACCCGAGCACTCCAGGAAGCTGGCGCCGAGACTGCTGGCAGAACGTGCACCAGCACCAGACGCGCACCGACCAATTCGGCAAACCGTGCGGCGAACTCCGCCGCGCTTCCCGCGGCTGGGCCGAAATCGGTCAGCACGAGAATCGACCCCAGCCCGGCGAGATTGCGGCCCTTATTCGCGTCCTCCGACGCCGGCACCATCAGGAGCGCCGTCGTCGAGCGCTTCAGCACGCGCGCCGTCGTCGAACCGAAGAACGCCTTCCGGACTCCGGTGAGCCCGTGAGTTCCCATCACGATTGCGTCGATCTGCTCACGTTCGGCGAATCGGACGATCTCATCCGCCGGCTGGCCCGCCACGACATGGAGGACCGGCTGGGCAGGCGGATCGAGGTCGGGCGTGCTGGCAACGAACTGTCTCAGCTCCTCTTTCAGATCCGTGGAGGCTGGAGCGCTGACCGCCGCCGATGCGAGCAGCGGATCTTCAACGAACAGCACGTGGAGATTGGCGTGGAACTGCCGCACGACTCGGACGGCCGCGTGAAGAGCCGTTCTCGACGCCTCCGAGAAATCCACCGGGCGTAGAACGGAGCGAATAACCATCGTTCGTCCTGACAGCACGACTCGTTCCAGCAGGCATCGTCGGCTCGCTCGCGACCGAGTGCCAAGCGACCACACAACCGCCGCGGGATTCTTCCCACCCTCGTGTTGAATACACGCGACACACACCGGTCAGGTGCAGACCGTACGCAGAGGACCCTCAAAGGGAATAGACTCGGCCTTTCGGTTCCGTTCCAGGAGCACACAACGACATGATCCCCAGCGCGACCCAGCCGTCTCAGTTGAAGCCACACAACAAGCTTCTGGCGCGTCTACCCGCTGAGGACTACAAACGTCTGGCTCCCTCTCTCGAAGCCGTCAGACTATTGAGCAAGTCTGTGCTTCAGGGGCCCGAGGTACCACAGCAACGCATCTATTTCCCGGGAGGCGGTGTTTGTTCGATTGCCTGCATGATGGCCGACGGCGAGACGGTTGATGTGGCCGCTATCGGCAACGACGGGTTCATTGGAGTCACCGCATTCTTCAAAGCTAAGGTGGAGCTCTACGACACGGTCGTGCGGGTCCCGAACAATGCTGTGGCAATGCCGCTGACAGCGTTCTGGCGCGAGATGGAGCGTGGTGGTGCTTTTGCGGACGCGATGACCGGTTATGCGCAGGCATTTATGGCGACGCTGATACAGTCGGCGGCGTGCAACGCACTGCATCCCGTCGAGCAGCGCTGTGCGCGATGGCTGCTCGACATACACGATCGCGTCGGTCGCCCCGAGTTCCCCCTAACGCAAGAGCTGCTCGCAACGATGCTGGGGGTCCGTCGCGCCTCGGTCACCATCTGCGCGGGCGGTCTTCACCACGGCGGAATCATCGACTACGGGCGCAATCGCATGATCATTCGCGACCGGGCGCGATTGGAGACGACGTCCTGCGAGTGTTACGCGGCCGTTAAGCGGCACTACGCCGCGATTCTTCAGTGACTCAACCGACCTGGTTGCACAGAACGCGCGCAGACTCGTACGGTTTCGTACCGCGAGGCGTCGTGATCTGAATCGAGAATGAGTTCATCTCTCAACCTCCTACAAGAGGATGGACATGCGCTCACCGTCCAGCCACACGCCAGCAAGCGACGATGTCATCATCGCGAAGAATGACGATTCGTCAGGTCGCTACAAGTTAGGAACGTTGCAGGCACAAGGTCAGTTTCTGTGTGCCACCTACGGTGACGCCATCGCCATGGCGACCAAATACGCGAAGACGTCGCGCGTACGCATCTGGCACACCGAAGACGGCCAGACTTTCATTCCGCTGACCCGACCTTCCATGAAACGCGCCGAACTCAAGGCGATGGAAGCTGTTTCGGTGCGGCATCGCTAACCGCATAGTGGCAGGATGACAACGATGCACGCTTTCCCATCGACCACGCATTCCGCCGACGTTTTCCGGCTCTACAACGAGTACATCGAGATGCCTGGCTTGCGCCTTACATGTGCTCAGGCCCAGCGCCTCTGCGGACTCGACGAAACGACGTGCCGTCTTGCATTCGACGCTTTAGTCGGAGCGGGGTTTCTCAGGCGGACCGATGCGGGCCAGTACGTCCGCCTGACCGAAGGACGCGATACCACACTTCCGCTGCGCATGGCGAAGGCCACGATTAGCGGAAGGCAACGGACTGAGCGGATCGCGATCTAGCTGCTGGGGCGGCAGTCACGGCGTGCCGACGTTATTCCTCATACCCGTCGCCTAGCGCGGACGATACGACAGTGTCATGCAAGACGGGGACATCATGGCCGATCGCTGAAATGATGGCAGCAACATCACTCGGCGCTGGGCGTGCGAGTGACGCCGCCCTCCTACCGAATCGAGGAGAACCCGATATTCCTCGCTCACCAGATCAAGTAAGGGGGAGGCTGCATGGCCGCTTCGTGATGCAGTCGGACGTCCGCTATGGAGCGGCCCTCGACGATCGTCGTACCACGGGAGCGTCCTCGGATGTAACGGGAGAGACCGATGGAAGCCAATCTGCCACGGGATGGAGACGCCCTCGTTTCGAATCCGACGGCGACGGTGGAGCACCTGATCTGTATCGTCCCTCGGCCGCCCCACATCACCTGCCCGAATCACGATAGTGCGGTGGCGAAGGGCCGGGAACTCGCGGAACAGCTCAAGGTGGACGCATGGCTGACGGAGGACCACTCCCATTTCCTTCGGATCGTGACGTTTCGTAATTGAAGAGGCGATCAAGCGAGATCGTCGTGACCATCGAATCGTTACTCGCGAACCGAGTATCTCGCTGACGCGTCTCACGCGACTGCGCGCATCGGTCCCTGAATGGTCCCGCATTCGCTCCCAGCCGAGGGCCAACGAAGGACGCGAGAGGTGTGGTGAACCTCTCGCTGACAGCGCATTCTCCCGGTGTGTGAGCCGATCACGTCCCTCGTTCCCACCTCGTTCCCACCTGTTCCAGGCCAATCGCATCCGAACGAGTCGGGAGCTCACTCGCCTGAGGTCGGCGAAACCCCCGCCTCTGCATCCTCTGGCGTCGGGGCGCTCGCTTGGGAAGTGTGGGATCTGAGGTCTAGCAGAAGGCTCTAAGCTGACTCGGGCTGCGCTTCTTGGATGTTTCCAGGACGCTACCAACAGAGTGGCAGGGTCCCCCCAAAGTGCGACGACGTCAGTCGCGCAATCCATCGGCTGCGGCCGTTCCCGTGCGAGAGCTCAGCCGACACATTGCAGGACCTCTCCACAGCAGAGGAACGCCGGGTTACATGGCTGCTGAAGGCAGGGCGTCACCCGCTCCCTGGACACAGTGCAGACGGCCGAACAATGACGCAAAGGTGGAGAATGTGGGGCACGATAGCGGTTCAGGCCGCCAGCCACCAAAGCTGCAGATAATGGCGGTTGCGAGCCCCCGCAACCATGTCTCGCGAGCGCGGGTTGGGATGCAGGCCATTTTGGTCTCCAACCGCTGTCCCAGAAGTGTCCCAAAACCCTTGCTGTTGATTCGCTTGGGGTTAGCTTGTGAGCGAAAGCAGATTCCCCAAGTTATTGAAAACGTTGAAAGCTGGTGAAGCGGATGGAGCCGTTGGAACGGAAGGATCTACTCCCAAAGCAGGCGCGCTACCAGGCTGCGCCACGCCCCGATATCGGACTGGTCTCGGGAACCCGAGGCCGTCATTATCCCACAGCTGGCGAAGACCACCATGCGCGGTCTTCGCTCACCCAAGAACCAAGAACCAAGAACCAGGAACCAAGAACCAAGAACCAAGAACCAGTCAGCCTTGCAAGTGCAGCTGCTGCATCTGGTCCGGGAATTCATCCTCGAACATGAGCGGCGTCTCGCCCCAGATAATGAGCCGGCGGCGCCTCAGGAGGTACGCCGCCGACGCCAGCACCACAACAATGATCAGAGCTGGCCTCGTGCCGGACGTGGCCCCGCCCACGAGGGCCCATCCGAATACCGTGAAGAACACGCAGGCGGCCAGACCAAACACACTGCTGTGCCCGATGAACCGTTTGCCGGGGAGATACGAGCAGGTGAACGGAATGCGATGCCAGTCGAAGAGGACCACGTGCACGAACACGAGCCCGATCAGCGCCACGACAATGACGGCGATCGCGGCCCTTGCTCCGAGCGCCAGCCATAGAAAGGGCGCCGCCGTGACCGCAGGCACACCGGCCACAAACAACGTGACCAGCCGATCGACGGCGCGGAACTGTTCGCGTCGTGTCGCCCGATCCTCGGTGAGCTGAAAGATCCAGTTGGCGCGGTACTCCATGGGCAATGCGAGCGCCGCCCTGACGCCAACCCCCCAGGCAAACATGAGCACGAAGGGCGTCCACAGAGCGGCGCGCGCGAGGTTCCCGCCAATGAGGCTGTTCATCGCCAGGCCCACGCCACACGCGGACAGGCCGACGAGCACACCCTGGTGCAGCTGACTCCGGCCGATCGTGAGGAGGACGAACCCGGAGACGGCGCGAAACGCCGGATGGGCCGCACGATTCCTCTGGGCCACCTGCCGCCTTCGCCGCTCCGCGGCTACGGCGCGCCAAGGAAGGTGGCCCCCACGTTCTCCGCTGAACCACGGCGCCGATGTGGGAGCGGCGCGAAGCATCAAGCGCTCGAACTGTCTGAACAGCAGCGTGTAGGTGGCGGCGACGATGACGACCGCGGCGCCGATTGCCCCAACAGCGATCCCGGCCAGGGTCACCAGCCACGGATCGGTGCTGCCGAGCAGCACGCGTTCGAGTCCGAGGAACCAGGCCGGAGGCACGAACGCCAGCCACGTGGAGCCCCGCGAGAGCGCGCTCCCAAGTGTCGGCAACTGCGAGACCAATGGCACGCACAGCACGAGCACGGCAATCACGCCGCTCCTCATGAGCGCGGTCAATGTCTGCAGCCGGCCGCGCGAGACACCCAGCACGAGCAGCCCGATCGTCGCGGTGATGGCGAGCACGGCGAATGCCGATGCGCTGACGCTGGCAATCGCCCACGTCGTCACCCTCGCCAGCACAGTGTGCTCGCTCCAGCGATTCACCGACGTGAGCAGCATCAGCGGGACAAGCGCGACGTGAGCCGCCGCAGTAAACAGGCTGGCGAAGAGAAACAATGCGGACAGCTTGGCGTTGAACACGACCGACTTGTGCACCGGCAGCGGGCCGAGAATGCGGAAGTCTCGCTCGTCTGGAAAGAGCGAGTGGCTGACCAACAGCGTCACAAACGCCACCAGGAGCATCGGAAGACCGATGAGAAACAGATCGTCGCCGAGCAGCGCCAGGCGGTAAGGCTCGGGCGATGTGACACCCATGAGCGACGCGTACTTGACCATGAACACGCGTGTCAGCAGCAGGCCCAGCGAGATGCACCCGCCAACCGACGCCACCAGCACACGCTTGAACGAGTCGGCGCCGACTTCGGACAGAAAGCCAAAGTCGAACAACGCCCGGAAGAAGTGCTCGGCAAGGTAGCGCGGCGAGCTCATGGCGCCTCCATGACGTCGAGGATCTGACGCGCGACCGGGGCGAAGTCCTCTTGACCCGTCGCACGGATGAACACGTCTTCGAGCGAGGGCGATGACGCGTCCCTGAACGACGCGACCTCCTGCTCGGCGACGATGCGACCGTGCGAAAGAATCACGACGCGTGAGCAGAGCTGCTCGACCATGTCGAACCGGTGCGTGCTGAACAGCACCATGCGGTTGCTGGCCGCGAACATGCGCAGCAGCGTGCGGAACAGCAGGCCCGCCGTCACGTCGAGGCCGGCGAACGGCTCGTCGAGCACGAGCAGATCGGGATTGTGCAGCAGCGCGGCGGCAAACAGCACACGCTGTCGCATGCCCTTCGAATACGACGCCATCGTCCCGTAGCGGCTGTCCCAGAGCAGCAGGATCTTCAGGAGCGCCGATACCTTTTCGGCGAGCGTCTGTTCGGTGAGACCGCGCAGGCGCCCCACCAGCATCAGGTACTCGATTGCAGTCAGGTGGGTGTAGAGATGCGGCTCCTCGGGGACGTAGCCGATGCGGCGCTTGTAGGCGACCGGATCCTCGGCCATGCGCGTGCCGTCGAGCCACAACGAGCCCGCGCTGGGATCGATCAGCCCGACAACGGCGTTGACCGTGGTGCTCTTGCCCGAACCGTTCGGGCCGAGATAGCCGAGGATCTCGCCGCGACGGACTTCGAAGTTGACGCGATCGAGCGCGAGGAACGCGCCGTATCGCTTGCTCAGTCCACGGGCTTCGAGCACGTCGTCAGAGTCCCGGCGGCCGGTGTCATTCGTACCGGAGCGCGACCAATGGGTTGACTCGAGCGGCGCGGGCCGCGGGCACATAAGTGGCGAGGACCGCCACCGCTATCCACAGTACGCCCGTGCCCACGAGCACAACCAGACCAGGCGGGCGAATATCCGACTGCATCGAACCGAGAACCTGCGCGACCGTCACCGCCAGCACTTCTCCGATGGCCACGCCGACGAGCGCGATCGACAGGCCCTGGCCAACGACCTCGCGAAACACGTCGCGACGACCGGCGCCGACGGCCATGCGCACGCCAATCTCCCTCGTGCGACGCGCGACGCGATACGTGATCACGCCGTACAGGCCGATGGCCGCGAGCAGCAACGCCAGCATCCCAAATCCCGTGAAGATCGAGGTCTGCCATCGCATCGGCCACAGCGACTTCTCGAGGTAGTCGCTCATCGGCTGCACTCCGTAGACACGAACGCCCTGACCCAATCCGAGCAGCGTGCGTCGAACCGGTTCCACCATCCGGCCTGGAGGCGTGCTCGTTTCAAGAAGAATCGTCGTCAGGCGGGTCGAGTGCTCCATCGCGAATGGCACATAAAGATGCGGCTGGGGTGATTCGCCGAGCGAGCGAACGACCGAATCACGGGCGACGCCAATCACGAGGGCCGGCTTCGCGTCCTGGCACCCGACCATGACGCGCTCGCCAATCGGTGGCCGGTCCGGCCAGAGTGCGCGCGCGAGACGCTCGTTCAGCACGACGACCGCGCCGTCGCCCGAGACGTCGGCTGCGGTGAAGTCACGGCCGGAGATCATCCCGATGCGCATCGTGTCGAAGAAGCCGGGGCCCACGATGCCCGTCGTGATCGGGACCGGCCCACGTCCCGGCCGCGAGGCGCAGTCCGAACCGGAAGGCATGAGTGGCAACGTGTGCGTGAGCGCGGTGGTCCGCACACCGGGCAAGGCTCGCAACCGATCAATCGCCAGCGAATAGAACTGACGAGCGCTCTCCGGGGTCGATGTGGGGATGAAGGTGTAGGCGTAGAGCCGCCCGGCCACGGCGAAGCCCGGGTCCGTCGACTGCATGCGCACGAGCGCTTGAAGAAAGGTTCCGGCGACCAGCAGCAGCACGAACGACATGACGACTTGAGCCACGAGGCCGACCGGACGCCGGCGCGGCAGGCCGGCAACGACTTCTCCCTTGAACGCGACCAACGCATCGGTCTGCGACGCCCGCCACGCCGGCAGCATCCCGCACACGACGGTCGCCGCAAGCGAGAGCATCGTCGCGTAGGCGATGACCCGCCAGTCGAGAGAGAGATCGAGCTGCATGGGAAACAGCGACTGCGCGAGCGGAAGGGATCGCTCCAACAGGGCGTTGGTCCACCGGGCAAGGACCACGCCGCAGATTCCGCCGCCGACGGCGAGCATCAGGTTTTCAGTGAGGAGCTGCTGCAGCACACGGCCCCGGGTCGCACCGAGCGCCCGCCGGACCGCGAACTCGCGCTGACGGACGGCTCCTCGCGCCATGAGCAGGTTGCCGACGTTGACGCACGCGATCAGCAGCACGAGGCCGACGACAGCGCTCAACAGCGTCGCCACTGTCTGGATGCGGCGTCGACCTCCCGGGTTCGGGATGCCGCGCACTTCTTCGACTGCGATCGGCGCGAGCCTCTCGGGTGACGCGCCCTGCTCGGCGATGAGGCGGCCATCGATCGCGTTCAATTCGGCCGACGCCTGTGCGGCGGTGGCGTCATCGCTCAACCTGCCGAAGAGCATCAGATGGCGGCGTGTGCGATCTTCGAGCTGCGCGGCGAGCGACGGGCGGGTCCGCAACGGGACCCAGATGTCGGTGCGCAGCGGCGCGAAGATGCCGCTGAACTCGCGCGGCGCCACGCCGACGACGGTGTACGACTGGGACTCGGACCGGATCGTCCGGCCCAGTACCTCTGGGCTGAGGTTGAACCGGCGCTGCCAGATCGCATGGCTGATGACCGCGCCCGGCTCGGCGTCGTTCACGAACCACTGTCCGAGAGCCAGCCGGACTCCGATGACCTCCGCGTAGTTGGCCGGTACGACCTCGGCGGCCACGAACTCGCTCTCGCCGTCAACATCGAGATCGGATTCCATCGGCAAGGAGGCGGTCAGCCCCGAGAGCGTGCGGCTGCCGGCGAGAAAGTCCCGGTAGTTGGGATACGAGAAGGACGCGGCGTCGCCGCGGCTGACGACGATCAGCCGCTCGGGGTCCGCCACGGGCATCGATCGAAAGAGTACCGAGTTGAGCACGCCAAAGATCGAGGTGTTCACGCCAATCCCGAGCCCCAGGCACAGCACCGCGAGCGCGGCGAAACCCGGCGCCCGCCTCACCTGGCGGAAAGCAGATCGGAGGTCGCGAGCGAGGTGGTCGAGCGTGCCAACGCCTCGAGCGTCACGGTGTTCGTCCTTGATCTGAGCGAGCCCCCCGAACTCGAGTCGTGCCCGGCGCATCGCATCGTCGCGTGACAGCCCCTGACTCATATAGGCCGCCACCTGCTGCTCCATATGAAACTGCAGCTCGTCGTCCAGTTCTTGCTCGACGACATCACGTCTCACGAGGGAGCGCAGTCGAAGGATCCAATCGCGCAGCATCGCGACCTCCTTATGCCCCTTCGAGGAGCACCTGATCGACGACGGTGCTCAGCTTGCGCCAGGCGGCGGTCTCGGCCTCGAGATGGACGCGGCCACGCTTGGTCAACTCGTAGTATTTGGCGCGCCGGTTGTTGTCCGACGTTCCCCACTTGGCTTTGATCCAGCCGCGGCGCTCGAGACGATGGAGCGCCGGATAGAGGGAGCCCTGACGGATGTGCAAGGTGGCGCTCGAGATCTGATGCAGGCGTTCGGAGATCGCCCAGCCATGTCTCGGCTCCAGGGCCACGGTCTTGAGGATCAGGAGGTCGAGCGTCCCCTGCGGAAGTTCCAGCCGTTCGTCGGTCATGCTGCGCTCCCCTTCGGCTTCGACAGGAGAGATTAGCCTGTCTCCTATCGAAGTGCAAGGGGGACGGTCACGACGTCGCGCGCATGGCGCCAAACGCCGACATCGCCGCCAGGCTTCCGAGGACGAACAGCACGATGCACGCCAGCCCGGCACCCATCGCGAACGCCATCAACCAGTTTCCCAACAGCCGGCGGTCGAAGTGAAACGACATATGGCTGCCGTAGGTGAATCCGTGCGCAAGAACAGCGCCCGCCACGCCGGCAACGAACATCTGCATGGCGCTCAGGAGTCCTTCGATGGGTACGCCTGGCTGGGCCATCGCGGTGCCGAGAAACGTCATGAACGACACCGCGGCGCCGCCGCTGACGATCAGGAGCGCGTTCAGCGTGCGGTGGCCGGTCTCGGCAAAGATCTGCCGGAATGCCCTGCGGTCCTCCTCATCACCCTGTCTGGCCACGTTGTCCCTCCGTGTTCCCGCTGCGTTCTTACAGTTCCCGCGTCATCTCGATCATGGTACGGCGGAATCCCAGGCGCGCGAAGAGCTGCTGCGCGCCGTCGTTCTTTTCCGCCGTCCACAACACGACGCGCGGCGCGCCCTGCTCGCCCAGCCAGGCGATGGCCGCCTCGATGAGCGCTGTGGCGACGCCGCTCCGGCGGCCGCCTTCGTCCACGGCGACGTCGTGGATGAACCCGCACGCGTCGCGCAGATCCTTCCAGGAGATCGGCTCGAGCCCGGCGTAGACGTAGCCGATGACCCCGCCGTCCTGCTCGGCGACGAAGATGACGACCTCGGGATCGCGGAGCTGGCTGCCAAGGAAGCGCGAGTAGCCGTCCTCAGCGTTGTCGCCGGGGGTCAGGAAGCGATCGCGATCGAAGTCGTAGTGCGTGCCCATCAGGAGCGCGCCGAGCCTCCCGAGAGCGGCGAGATCGGCGGCAGTGGCGCGGCGGATGGTCGTGTTCGTCATGTGAGATGGCGGATGGGCCTGTGAGATGGGCCGCCTGAAGGCGGCCCCCACGAAACGGAAACCGCGGGCCGAGCTGGAGGCCGCCTTGGGAGCGTGGGGCCCGCCTTCAGGCGGCCCATTCAATCGTGGGGGCCGTCTTCAGGGCGGCCCATTAGATCGTGGGGGCCGCCTTCAGGCGGCCCGCGGTTTACGGCACGGAAATGCGGACCTCGGCGCCGTAGAGCATCGTCCGATCGTGATCGCGCGCCGCCCACGCGAGGAGCGTCGCGGCGTCGGGCTTTACCACACCGTCGTGCGCGACCTTGCCGTTGATGGTCACCCGCACGGGTTTGCTGAAGTCGATCGCGTCCGGCGACAGCAGCAGCGTGAGCGCCTGCACGCCGCGGGTCTTCACGTCGAAGGCGTTGCCGGCACGCAGCGCGTCCACGCGCCCGGACGCCTTCGTGTGTTCGAACAGCGTCCGCTGCATGATCGCGTTCGGCGAGTACGTATTCACGTCCTTGAGCGCCGTGTCGGAGGCGCGCTTGCCGAGTGTCTGGATCACGAGCCACCGGAACCGGTTGTAGCGATCGGTCCGCTCGGTCTCCCACGAGATCTTCTCCGGATGCGCGGCACGCGGATGCGCCGCGAGATACGCCTCGTACCGGGCGCGCTCCTGCGGCCACCAGCTGGTGTCATGTCCGGCGTCGGGATAGACCTGGAATTCGAGCGGGATGCCCGCACGCTTGAACATCTCGACGAGCGGCGCCACCGACTCGGCGGGATACAGCGGATCGCGCCCGCCGTTGACGATGTGGAGCGGACAGTTGGCGAGGTTGCCGACATAGAGCTGACCATCGGCGCCCACGTCCGGGTTGGCGATCACCAGCGGATGCCCGTTGAGCGGCATGCACGCCGCCCATGGCGTGGCGGCGCGCATGGCGAAGTAGTACACCCCGGTGCCGCCATCGGAGATGCCGGTGATGTAGGTGCGCGACTCGTCAACGTCGTAGTCGCGCTTCACGCGGTCGATGAGACGCGCGATGTTGTCGACCTGACTGGGCTTCCACCACTCGGACTCCGCCCACGCCCGCGGATGCAGCACGATCTCGCCCGGGCTCGGAATACGGTTGGTCAGCGGGCGCGCCGGCGGATCGCCAGGACCCGGCGCCTGGCGGCCCACGCCGCCGTGCAGGCTCACGCGCAGTGGCCACGCGCGCGCTGGATCGTAGTCCTCCGGAATCTCCACGATGTTGTCGAGGGCGATGCCGTGGTCGCGCGACTTCAGCTCGACGCGACCGGTCTGCTGCTTGACGTACGGACGGCCGGCCTTGAGCCGCGCGCGGATCTCGTCGAAGGAGGCGCCGGAAGCCAGCACCTGCTTCGCGGCCTTCTCGGCGCCGCCCTGATCGTCCGCGTCCCAGAACGCGCGCATTGCCACGTCGAGCCGGGAAGACGCGGGTGGCGCCTGACCGGACAGAGCGGTCGCGGCGATCGTGACGAGGAGGGCACAGAGGAGATCCGTTCGTCTCATGGCGGAATATTTTACGTCGAGGTCCGGCTGAAGCCGGACACTACGTACGATCGGACACTACCTACGATCGAAGACGATCACCTGCTCACCGATGGCGCTCGTCACCGTCATCGTCTTGCCGTCGGCCGAGACTTCGTAGTTGACAGATTCAAACATCTGTTTGATACAATCGTTTGATTCCAACTATGAAACGCCTGCTTCGCGTCATTCCGTTGCTGGTGATCGTCGCCGTGGTCGTCGGGGCGTGGTGGCACACCAGCCGGCCGCCGACCTCGATGCTCCTCACCGGCATCGTCACCACCAACCACATCGTCGTCAGTCCGCAGATCACCGGACGCATCACCCAGTTGCGCGTCCAGGAAGGCGAGATGGTCACGGCGGGGCAGCTGGTGGCCGTGCTCTCGCCGGACGAACTACGCGAGGAGCGCGCCTTCTATTCGTTCAGCGCCGAGGGCGTCGGCTCGCAAGTCCAGGAGAGTGAAGCGGCCCTTCGCCTCCAGGAGCGGCAGACCACGGACCAGATTGCGCAGGCCGAGGCGAACCTCGCCTCAACCGAGTCGCAGCTGACCGCGACGCAGGCCGAGCTGGACAACTCGAAGGTCGTGTACGAGCGCGCGCAGCGCATGGCGAAGGAAGGCATCGGCACTGTCGAATCACTCGATTCGTCGAGAACCGCCTTCGAGGTGAACAAGTCTCGTCTGGCCGCGCTCGGCAAACAGATCGAAGCCTCGCGTGCCGCCGTCGCCCTGGCCAGGTCGAGCGCGGAGCAGGTGTCGATCCGCAGGAGTCAGCTCTACGCGAACCGTCAGCAGCAGCAGGCCGCCACCGCACAGCGCGCCAAGGCCGACGTGCGTCTCGCGTACACCGAGATCCACGCCCCCATCGATGGCATCGTCGATGTGCGCGCGGCCCTGCCAGGTGAAGTCGTCACACCGGGGCAGCCGGTCGTCACGTTGATCAACCCGGACGACCTCTGGGTGCGGATCGACATCGAGGAAACCTACGTCGATCGCGTGCGCGTGGGCGACAAGCTTACGATCCGCCTCCCGTCCGGCGCCGAGCGCGAGGGCACAGTGTTCTACCGCGGCGCCGACGCCGGCTTCGCCACGCAGCGCGACGTCAGCCGCACGAAGCGGGACATCAAGACGTTCGAGGTCCGCCTCCGCGTCGACAACAAGGACCGCCGGCTTGCGGTCGGCATGACGGCGTACGTGATGGTGCCGCTGTGACTCGAGATCCGGGACTCGGGACTCGGGATTCGTAACCCAAAGCCCAGAGCCCAAAGCTCAGAGCCTACGCGGAACGCCCAGAGCCAAGAGCCGAGCAGTCCAATGACCAACGCCATCGAAGTCAACAACATCGTCAAGAAGTTCGGCGACTTCACGGCCGTCGACGGCATCAGCTTCGCCGTCAAGGCGGGCGAGATCTTCGGCTTGCTCGGTCCGAACGGCGCGGGCAAGTCCACGCTGATTCGCATGATGGTCACCCTGCTTCCGCCGACCTCTGGCACGGCGGTCATCAATGGCTTCGACGTCGCCACGCGAGCCGATGACGTGCGGCGCTCGATTGGCGTCATCCCGCAAGCGATGACCAGCGACCTCGAGCTGAGTGTTCACGAGAATCTGCTCATCTTCGCAAAGCTGTACGGCGTTCCACGCGACAAGCGCACGCGGCTGATCCAGGAGCTGCTCGAGGCGGTCGAGCTGACGCAGTGGGCGGACAAGCCGGTGAAGAACCTGTCGGGCGGCATGCGGCGCCGTGTGGAGATCGCGCGCGGCCTCGTGCACGAGCCGCGCGTGTTCTTCCTCGACGAGCCGACCACCGGCCTCGACCCGGTGTCGCGAACCTCGGTGTGGGTGATGCTGCAGCGCATCAAGTCGCAGCGCGACCTGACCGTACTCATCACGACGCACTACATGGACGAGGCCGACAAGCTCTGCGATCGCATTGCCATCGTCGATCACGGCAAGCTCGTGGCGCTCGACACGCCGCACGCGCTGAAGGCGTCGATTCCAGGCCGCACACCGGAGTCGGTGACGCTGGACGAGGTGTTCGTGCACTACACCGGCCGGGACCTTCGCGACGCGCTGCAGGAGCCGTCGGCCAGTGACAGTCCGTTCGTCCTGAGGCGGTAGGCGGGTCAAGGCGGGTCTGAAGACCCGCCTCTACAACGGAAGCAGAGCGACCAACACATGCACCGAACGTGGGCGATTATCGAACGTGAGCTGCGGCGGTTCCGGCGCAGCCCGATGCTGATCGTCATGTCGATGATCTTTCCGCTGATGCAGCTCGTCGTGCTGGGCTATGCCTTCGGGGGCAACGTCAAGCACCTGAAGCTCGCGGTGGTCGATCAGGATCACGGCGTGCCGGCGGTACGGATTCGCGAGCTGGCCACGGCGGTGTCCTCCGGCGCGCGGACGCTGGACTTGTTCGACTACTCGGATCCAGGCCAGGCGATGGCCGACCTGCGCAATGGCATCGTCAACGGTGTCCTGACGATCCCTCCGGACTTCTCGCGCCGGCTCCTCACCCACAACCAGCCGCGCGTGGCGCTGATCTCCGACAACACCGACACCTTCGTCTCGGCCTCGATGGCGGCGACGGTCAACAGCGTCATCAGCTCCATGAACCGGCCGGCGATGCCGGTGCGCGTCGATGCCGCGGCGGGCCTCGACCTCGTCGAGGTCTACCCGTACGTGCCGTACATTCAGTATCTGCTGCCTGGCTCGATCGTGATGTCGATCTTCATGATGGTGATGATCGGCGGCGGCATCATCTTCATCGACGACAAGGCGCGCGGGCTGCACGAAGGCTATCTCGTCACGCCGATCACCAAGCTGGAGCTGATCGCGGGCTTCAACATCTCCGGCACGATCAAGGCGGTTCTCGCCGGCATCGTGATCACGATTCTCGGCTCGCTGATCGCCGGCGTTCCGAGTCCGCTCGATCCGATCCGCCTGATGCGGATGCTGCTGGTCATCACGGTGACGGCGTTCTCGCTGATCAGCCTCATGTTCCTGCTGATGGTGCGGGTGACCGACCCGCTGATGCCGCGCGCCATGTTCGGCCTGTTGAACACGGTGCTCTACTTTCCGAGCGGCGCGGTCTATCCGCAGCAGGGCTTCCCGGGCTGGATGCAGGTGATTGCCGCCGTCGATCCCTTCACCTATGCGGTGCACGCCTTCAAGAGCCTGCTCCTCAAGAACACCGGCTTCGGCGCCATCGCCGGCGACGTAACGTATCTGATCCTCTTCTCGGTGGTCACGATGGGAGCCGCCACGATGCTGTTCCGCCGCACCCTGTAGCGCATGCAAGAGCGCGATCTCGAGACCAAGCAACGGCTCATCGACGCCGCCGCGCGGCTGTTCGCGGAGCGCGGGTTCTCCAAGGTCACGGTTCGCGAGATCTGCACGAGTGCGCGCGCCAACGTGGCGGCGGTCAACTACCACTTCGGCGGCAAGACGGGCCTCTACGACGAGATCGTCCGTTCCGCGATCCGGACCATGCAATCGACGACCGAAGAGATCCGGAGCGCGGGTCAGGGCCGGCCGGCCGAGGAGCAGCTCGGCGCCTACGTGAGCATCTTTCTGAAGCGAGTGGTTCAGGCCCGCGATGGCTGGATCCACCACCTGATGGCGCGCGAGCTGAATGATCCCACTCCGGCGCTCGACCTCGTGGTGAAGCACGTCGTCCGCCCGCGGATGACCTACCTGGCGGAGGTGATCGCCACGTTGCTCGGATGTGCGCGCACCGACGCGCGCGTGGAGCACTCCGTGATGAGCGTGCAGGCTCAGTGCCTGGCGCTTCTCAGCGACAAGATCGCCACGCGGTTTCACCCGTTCGTCATCACGCCCAGGCGCCTCGACGCCCTGGCCGATCACATCACACAGTTCTCACTGGCTGGTATTCGCGCGCTGAAGCGGTGAGCGGCGCCGGGTCTACAAAGCAAGACCCGGCCTACGCCGAGTCCCGAGTCCCGAATCCCGAATCCCGGATCCCGAGTTCGCTCACGCATGAACGCCCGGGGCTTCGTGACCGGTGCGCGCCACGTACTCGATGTACGAGCCTTGATAGAGGTGCGGGTCCTTCTCCACGCCCGTCTCGCCGCCGATCTCGACGACGCGGTTGCTGAGCGCACGCAAGAAGGCGCGGTCGTGCGAGACGAAGAGCATCGTGCCGTCGAAGTCCTTCAGCGCCTCGATCAGCATCTCCTTGGTGAACAGATCGAGATGGTTCGTCGGCTCGTCGAGCACGAGAAAGTTCGGCGGGTTGAGCAGCATCCGTGCGATGACGAGGCGCGTCTTCTCACCGCCTGACAGCGCCCGGACCTTCTTGTCGATGTCATCGCCTGAGAACTGAAACGCGCCGGCGAGGCTGCGGAGCACGCCAATCGACTCGTCAGGAAAATCCCGCTGCAGCTGCTCCTCGATGGTCAGGTCGGGATCGAGCAGGTCGAGTGCCTGCTGCGCGAAGTAGCCCATCTTGAGACTGGCGCCGAGCTTCACCTCGCCCGCGTCAGGGGCCAGCGCGCCGGCCACCATCTTGAGCAGCGTCGTCTTGCCGGCGCCGTTTCTTCCCATCACGCACCAGCGCTCGCCGCGCCGGATGGTCATCTTCAAGCCGTCGTACACGATCCGTTTACCGTAGGCCTTCGATACGTCCTCGAGCACGACGACCTGGTCGCCTGACCGCGGCGGCTGACGGAAGTCGAACTTCACCACCTTGCGCTTCTTCGGAAGCTCGATCTTCTCGATCTTCTCGAGCGCCTTCACGCGGCTCTGCACCTGGGCCGCCTTGGCGGCGTGGGCGGCAAAACGTTCGATGAAGCGCTGCTCCTTGGCGAGCATCGCCTGCTGGCGGGCGTACGCCGCTTCGCGATTTGCCTCGCGGATCGCCCGCTCGCGATCGTAGAAGTCGTAGTTGCCTGAGTAGGTCGTGATTTCGCCGCCGTCGATCTCGGCGATCTTCCCCACCACGCGGTTCATGAACTCCCGGTCGTGCGACGTCATGAGCAGCGCGCCTGGCCGGGACGTGAGAAAGGACTCGAGCCAGATGATCGATTCGATGTCGAGATGATTGGTGGGCTCGTCCATGAGCAGGACGTCGGGGCCGCCGAGCAGCACCCGTGCCATCGCCACGCGCATCTTCCATCCGCCGGAGAGCAGTCCGACGTCGCCGTCGATCCGCTCGTCATCGAACCCGAGGCCGTGGAGCACTTCGCGCGACTGCGCCTCGAGCCCGTAACCGCCCAGGTGCTCGTATTCCTCCTGCACCTCACCGAAGCGCGCAAGGATCGTGTCCATCTCACCGGCTCGCGCCGGGTCGCCCATCGCGTGCTGCAGCGCCTCGAGCTCATGGTGAAGATCGCCCAGACGGCCGCTGCCGGCGATGGCTTCATCAAGGACCGAGCGGCCCGACATCTCCTCGACGTCCTGACGGAAGTAGCCGACGGTCAGCTTCTTCGGCACCGACACGTCACCCTCGTCAGGCCCCTCCTCGCCCACGATCATGCGGAACAAGGTGGTCTTCCCGGCGCCGTTCGGACCGACCAGGCCGACTTTCTCTCCGGGATTGAGCTGGAAGGAGGCGTCAACGAAGAGCACCTGCCGGCCGTACTGCTTGCTGATACGCGAGAACGAAATCACACGACCAGTTCCCCGCGGCCGGCGAGAACCGCCTCGCCGCCGACCTTGACCTCGCTGATGGCGCTGGCGTCCCCGCCAATCGAGACGTGGATGCTGCTCGCTCTCCCCATCGCCACGCCCTGGCGGCTCACAATCGTCTGCGCCGCGCGACCGCGCACGACTCCGTGACGGACGAGATAGCAGCCGAGCGGACCGCTCGCACTCCCGGTGGCCGGGTCTTCGATGATGCCGAGCTCGGGGGCGAACATGCGGCTGTACACAGTCTCGGATGAGGGTCCGCCGATGGCAAACAGGAAGATCGGGATATCGAGTCCGCTCGACACGGCCAGCCGCCTGAACGCCGCCGCATCGCTGACCGCCCGGTCCACGGTGGCGTGATCGCGGAGCGGCACAAGCAAGTACGGGACTCCGCACGTGACCTGCTGCACGGGGAGCTCGGGCACCAGGTCGTGCGCTTCGAGGCCCAGCGCCGCCGCCACGTCCGCGCGTCCATCGACGATCGGGCCGAACACCGGTGGCGGCATCGTCATCCAGACAAAGGTCAGATCAGCGCCGCTCCATTCGAGGTCGACGGGCGTCGGACCGACGTTCAACCCGAACACGAACCGAGGCGCGCCGCGCGCGATCACGCCAGTCTTCGCCAGGGCAAACGTGCTGCCGATGGTCGGGTGGCCCGCGATCGGCAACTCGCTGTGCGGCGTGAATATACGCATGCGGATATCCGTATCCGGCTGCTCCGCCGGCAGGATGAACGTGCTCTCCGAGAAGTTCATCTCCCGCGCCATCCGCTGCATTCGCGCGTCCTCGAGCCCGCGTGCATCGGTGAACACGGCCAGCTGGTTGCCGAGGAATGGCTCACGCGTGAAGACGTCGTAATGAAGATACGGCCATGGCATGTGTCAACTCCCAACTCGATTCAATTCCCAACTGTACGTCTGGACTCACAACACGTTGTGAGTTAGACATCGTTGTGCGCTGCAATCGGGAAGTTTGGGAGTTGGGAGTTGGCTCGAGCATCCAGTTGGGAGTTGTTTCAGGTCTCCCTCCGGAGCCGCAGACGGCGGCCCACCGCGAGGCCCAGGTGATAGGCACCCTCTTGCTGCAGCCACACGTGACGGGCATGGTTGTCGGCCAGCTCCACGATCAGGATGCGCGCAGCCTCGGGAAGGGCGGCCGCGATCTGCTCGACGAGCTGCTCCTGGCGCTGGATGTCGACCGGCGCAAAGAGCTCGTCCTCGTGGATCGCCTGCAGCAGATCTTCGTATTCCGCTTCACACTGGTCTTCGGCATCCGAGAACGACGGCACGTGGCGCAGCTTGCCGTCCAACTCGAGCCGGGCCGCGCAGCGCTCGGCGAGCTCCAATAGTTCCTCCGACGTAGGCATGGTCCTATGTTACGTCGCACCCCCGAGGGCCCGAGTCCGCTTCCCGCCGGCGTATCTGACGATGTTGTCGCGAATGTTCGGGTGTGAGACGCCATTGTCGAAGGCACGCCCTGGACGCTGACTGCCTACGGCGAAAACGCATGGCAATTCAGTGAGGTACCCGGTTCCCAGTGGGCCCGGGTCTTGCTGTGTCTATGGACGATTCACAACAGCACATAGGAACCCAGAAAGGGACGCCGTCATGAACGTGGGTCCGCTCGTCGATCGTGTTCGCGGAGAATTCAACGAAATGCCCGGGCTTCAACTGACCGTCCCGCAGGCGGCCCGGCTGCTGGGAATCGAACCGGCCGCCTGTCGCGACGTGATCGACCAGCTCGTTCAGTCCGCCTTTCTGCGAAAAACCGCGGACGGGATGATCGTTCGGGCAGCGAGACAGACTAGCTGAGGGCGGCCTTCCCTTTTAAGAGTTCCTTCGCTCGTTCGGCGGCTTCTCGCACGAGAAAGCCCATCTTGGGATGTGAAGGCTCGAAGTCCGGGCGAATCCCCTGCTCGCGCAGTTCCTCTGAGGTGGTCGGGCCGATCGATGCCACGACCAGATGCCCGAGGCCCTCGCGCACCGCGTCGCGACTCCCCATCATTTCGGCAACCTGCAGCAGGTGAACCACTTGCGTCGCCGTCGTGAAGAGCACGACGTCCACCTGTCGGTCCACGATCGCCTGGATGCCAGCCTTGAGCGGGCCCAGGTCGTCGGGGAGTGCCCACTGATACACAGGTACGCGCGTCACGTGTGCACCACGCGCTTCAAGACCCGCCACCAGATCGAGGTTCGGTGCGCCGTACTCCTGCACCGCCACATGCCGGCCGTCGAGCGACAGCTCACTCTGCTTGGTATCGAGGACGGCGAGCACCTCGCGCCAGGTGTTGGGCTCGGGTGCGATGAGCCAGATGGGTACGTTCAGCTCGCGCAACACCGCCACCGGCTTCGGTCCGCGCGCCACGACCCTGGTGCGACGGAGCGCGTCAACGAATGGCTCGCGTGTGCCGCGGACACCCTCGACCACCGCCACCAGCGCGCGCGTGCCCACTCCCGTCAGCAGCACGACCACATCGAACTGATTTCGTTCGAGCGCGTCGGCAAACGCCATGGCTTGCGGGTTGGACTCGAGCGGCACCTCGCGCATCGAGGGCGCCGTGATCGGCTGACCGCCGTACGACGTCACGATGGACGCCATCTCGCGTGCGCGACGGCTCTCGAGGATCAGGACGCGCAGGTTGTCGAAGGTAGGAAGAGATTCGGACATTGGTGATTGACGATCGGTGATCAGCGATTCTATTGGCGATTGGTGATTTCGGATGGTCGATTTATTGATGATTCGTCGAATCGTCAATAATCCCCAAATCGATCAATCACCAATCACCAACGAATCGTCAATCACTCATCACCAATCGCTCAATGGCGATGGCTATTCACCACCACCGTGCAGGTAGGCTTCCTCGCCGTGCATCGCGACATCGAGGCCGGTGTTCTCGTCGGAGACTGTGGCGCGCAGCGGGATGAAGAGACCGATCAGCTTCAGCAGGATGAAGCTCATCACGCCGCTATAGACGATGGCCGTCAGGACGGCGACGGCCTGGATGCCGACCTGCCCCGGATTGCCGTAGAGCGCGCCGTCGAACAGACCGTTCAGAGCCTTCGAGGCGAACACGCCCGTCAGCAGCGCGCCCACCGTGCCGCCGACCCCGTGCGCCGCCACGACATCGAGCGAATCGTCTAGTGAGGTCTTGGAACGGATGATCAACGCCAGGTAGCTGGGCACGGCGGCAATCGCCCCGAGCGCAATCGCGCTCATCGGGCTGATGAAGCCGGCGGCCGGTGTGACCGCGACCAGCCCGACGACAATCGCCGTGGCGCAGCCCACCGCAGTCGGCTTGCCGGAGCGCATCATGTCAAGGAACGTCCACACGACCAGCGTGGCGGCCGGCGCCAGCATCGTCGTCACGAAGGCGAGGCCGGCGATGGGGCTGGCGGCCAGCGCGCTGCCGGCGTTGAAGCCGAACCAGCCGAACCAGAGCAGGCCGGCTCCGAGGAGAACCGTCGGGATGTTGTGCGGGAGGATCGAGGCATGACCATAGTCCGAACGTTTCCCGACCACCCACGCCGCCACCAGGGCTGCCGCACCGGCGTTCACGTGGACGACCGTGCCGCCGGCGAAGTCCCACGCACCCATGTCAGCCAGCCAGCCGCCGCCCCATACCCAGTGGGCCATGGGGGCATACACGACGACCGACCACAGCGAGATGAAGATCAGATACGCCGAGAACCGCATGCGCTCGACGATCGCTCCAGAGATCAGCGCGGCGGTGATGATGCAGAACGTGGCCTGGAAGGCCATGTAGAGCATGTGAGGGATCGTGATCGGGGCGATGGCGCCGGTATTCTCCAGCCCCACGCCGTTCAGGAATGCCAGCGACAGGTCGCCGATCCAGTTGTTGCCGGCCGTCAGCGCGAGGGAGTACCCCACCACGGCCCACAGCACACCCACGAACCCCAATGAGATGAAACTCATCATCATCGTGTTCAGCGCGTTCTTGCTGCGCACGAGCCCGCCATAGAAAAACGCGAGCGCCGGCGTCATCAGCAGTACCAGGGCCGTCGAGATCAACATCCACGCGGTATCAGCTTGGTTCATTCCCCTCACCTCAAAAGGGCGGGCCTCACCGGCGAGGCACGCCGAGCCGCTGGCCAGCACAGCAAGCGAAGTGCCACGAGGAAATCCAGAACGGCAGGAAAATCAGGGGTTCTTGCCGGGTGGCGGACGCCGCCTCCCCATCACAAGGACATTCTTGTAGAAACTCAAACCGACGACACATAAATGTCGCGTTCGCCCAGTTTCACGACACGCAGCGCTGGCGGGGCCCCTCACGCTGCCACGCACGAGCTTGTCCTGTCATGACATTTATGTCCACTTATTCGTCGGCAAGGCCAATTTTGTCTGTATCGGTGATTCGCCCTCACTGCGCCGCCGACCGTGCTGGCGCCGCCGACGCGAACAGCGCCGGCACATGCACGGGATCATCGTCGGGCCAGGGCGTGCGGCAGGCCTCGCGGCGCTCGTAACGTTGCAGGTTCACCGTCATGTGCCGCACTTCCCGGTTGAAGCCCGCCCGCTGAGCGGCGTCGATGACGCCCCGCTGGACACCGACCGCCTCCTCAAACCGTCCGAGCTCCGCCATGGCCATCGCCATCGTCTCGCCAAGGACGGTCGTCTTCTCACCCTTGAACAGCTGGTCAACCAGGGCCATGGCGCGCGTGCCATCCCGCACGGCAGCGTCTGGCGCCGCCGCCAGGACCCGGGCGAGGGCGAGGGCAAACTCGCCGTGATCCGGCTGCGCCCGGGTCGCCTCCGTCAGCCAGTCCCGCGCCTCCCGGTAGCGCTGCAGCCGCACGAGCGCCATCGCGTACGCAAACCGCGCGTCGGAGGCGCGCGGGTTGATTCGCACCACCTCGGCGTAGCGGCCGAGCGACGCCTCAACGCGACCCGCTCGGCGAAGGGTGTCACCCAGCGCCATCAATGCTTCGGCGTAGTTGGGGTTGTACTTGACCGCCGCTGAGAGACGTTCGATCGCGTCTCCCGTGCGTCCGCTGGTCGCCATGATGACGCCGAGGCTGTAGTTGGCCTTGGCCGTGGACTCATCGAGACCATCGGCAGGCGCCAGCGTCACGACTTCCTGAAACCGCTCGACCGCGCCCTGCACGTCGCCGCTGAGATACAACGCCGTGGCCAGCTTGTGTCGCAGCGAGCGGCCGAGCGCCGTGGTGGCCGGCGTCATCTCGACGCCTTTGCGAAAGAAGCCGGCGGCGGTCTTGAAGTCCTGGCTCTCGAGCGCGCGAACGCCACGCAGCTCGTTCGACAACCCGCTCTCGAGCGCCAGGTCGAGGTCCATTCTGAGGCGATCGGGAACGAGGATGTCCGTGTTGCGCCACAGCTTCACGTGCGCTTCCGCGTTGGCGGTATCACCCAGGCCGCGATACGCGTTGGCGAGCGGTGCGTGGATGCTCGCCGCCCCGGGATCGAGCATCAAGGCTTCCTCGAGGAGAGACACGGCCTTCGTGTAGTCGCGGCGTGCCAGCGCCGCCTGCCCGAGCCCTGACAACACGGCGACGCTGCGAGGCGGGAGGGCCGCGGCCCTCGTGAAGAGCGGTTCAGCCGCTTCAGGCCTGCCTTGCTCGAGGTAGAGACGCCCGAGCCAGACGAGTGTGGCGATCTCCGAGGGGTTGCGATCGAGGGCGCGTGTGAAGGCCTGGATCGACGTCTCGGTCTGGCCGATGCTCTTGTACAAGTGGCCGAGATAGTACGGCCACCGTGCATCGCCTGGCATCAGGTCCTGCGCGTTCAGATAGGCCGGCTCCGCCGCCTCGTAGTATTCGGCCGCCTGCAGGAGCATCGCGTACTCGCCATACGCGGTACCGAGCTCATCGCCCATCGCGCCGGCCGTGCGCTTCTCCATCAACGCCGCATAACGCTGACGCACCTGAACCTGCACGGGCGGATCCATGCGAGAGAGATCCGGCAGCGACACTTCGCGCGGCGCGGGCGCGGGCACGGGTGCCGGAGTCTTTGACGAACCACATGCGACCGTGAGCGCAAGCACTGCCGCCAGGAGAATAACCACAAAGGGCGAGACACCGACGGGCATGCGCACGCCCGAGTACCGAGTCCCGGATCCCGAGTCCCGGACGTTTCGGCAGCGAGTCACTTGCCCGTTCCCTCAGTCATCGTCGTCCAGCGATCGATGGGAACCTCGCCGAACTCCTCCGTCTTGCCGCTCGGCCACAGCACGCGCACACTGACCGGGTCGGTTGACGTCCCGAGGCCGACGAGCACTCGAGGATCGTTGGCCGAGGCATAACTGCCGTCCGATCGCGCCCGCCGCCACAACGGCGATCCGGTCTTCCGCATGATCTGCACGCGCGCGCCGAGGGCATCGCGCACCGCCGGTCCTGTGCCACTGGCGGTGAGAAGGCGCAGGCCGATCCAGTGATTCCTGTTCCCGATGTTGTTCACCAGCAGCCGTACCGGACCTGCTGCCGTGCCGATCACCACGTCTTCATCGCCGTCGTTGTCGATGTCGCCGAACGCCGCGCCGCGGCTCACGTCATTCAACGTGAACGGCTGCCCCGCGCGTGCGGACAGCTCCTCGAACCGTCCGTTCCCGAGGTTGTGATAGAGCTGGTTCAACATCTTCAACGGGAATGGATCCTTCACCCGCGCCTGCGCTTCGATGATCGACACGCTGCCATTGACCGCGAGCAGATCCAGCCACGAGTCGTTGTCGTAGTCGAACCAGGCGGTGCCAAATCCCGTCTTCGCCAGACTCGGCGGGCCGAGGCCCGACGCGGCCTTGCGATCCTCGAAGACGCCGCCGCCCATGTTCACGTACAGCGTGTTCATCTGCGCCAGCCAGTTGGTGATGAACAGATCCTCGTCACCGTCGTTGTCGTAGTCGCCGGCGTCGATGCCCATGCTGGCCTCGGAATTACCCTGTCCGTTGACCGCGGCACCGGCGAGAAATGCCGTGTCCTTGAACGTCCCGTTCTTCTGGTTGATCCACAGCTGATTCGGCTGGCCGTCGTTGCCCACGTAGATGTCGATCCAGCCGTCGCCGTCGAAGTCCGCCGTGGACACGCCAAGCCCAGGACCGTCGGCGCCGCCGAGGAGCGCGTGCGCGGTCACATCGGTGAACGTGCCGTCACCGCGGTTGTGGTACAGATGGTCGGGCTGGGCACGATAGCTGTTGGGCGGGCAGTAGTCGTGCTGTCCCGTCACCGAGAGACAGTCGACGTCGCCGGCCACGCTGTAGAGCAGATAGTTGCCCACGTAGAGGTCGAGCCATCCGTCGCGGTCGTAGTCGACAAAGGCCGCCGACACGCCCCATCCGCTCGGATTCGGCACGCCGGCCTTCTTGGTGATGTCCGTGAACGTGCCGTTGCCGTTGTTGTGCAGCAGCACGCCGCCCGAAAGACTCGTGCGGTAGATGTCGACAAAGCCGTCGTTGTCCACGTCACCCGCCGCCACGCCCATCCCGTAGGACGTCAGGTCGATCCCACTGGCCGCGGTCACATCGGTGAAGCGCAGCGTCCGCGTGCCGTCAGAGTTGATGACGAGGCCGTTGCGGAAAAGCCGATCACCGAGCGGCCCCTTGGGCGGATAGACGGCATCCTTCAGCGTCTTTCCCGGGCCCAGCATGTGGCCCTGCGTGACGTAGACATCCAGATCGCCGTCGTTGTCGTAGTCGAAGAGACCAACGCCCGGTCCCATGATCTCGGGGTAGTAGTGCTGGTCCGACATGCCGTTGAAGTGCACGAAGTCGAGCCCGGTGTCCTTCGCTCGTTCGACGAACCAGTCCGCCGTGGCCTTGGCGGAGGCGGAAGACCCGCCGCTGCGGCCAGGTTGGGATGCCGCGCCGGATCGATCGCCTCCACACGACGCCACGATTACCGCGGCCATCGCCGCCACGAACACTTTCATCGGTTGAACTCAGCGTACAAGAAAATGGCGGGCCCACAAAGGCGCCCGCCGGTTTCGGGATTCGGGATTCGGGATTCGTTGTCGGGACCCGGGGGTCGAGTCCCGAGTCCCGAGTCCCGAGTCCCGAGTCCCGAGTCCCGAGTCCCGAGTCCCGAGTCCCGGATTAGAAGTCCAACGTCACATTGAAGCGCACGAAGCGGGGCGACAGCAACGTTTGCGGGTTGTACCACGTTGGGCCGGTTCCGACGAACGACTGCTGATACGTCAGGCCCGGGTTGGCGTTGAACAAGTTGTACACGTCCATGGCCACCAGCGTCCGTGTGCGACCGAAGCGCAGAATCTTGCCGACTCGCAGGTCCACCTGGCGGATATAGTCGCCGTAGAGATCGCCCGGCAACAGGATGTTCAACGTCTGCTGGTTGTTGAGTAGCGCCGTCCCGGCTACGGCACTCGTCACAACGTAATTGGCCGCCACCGAGTTGCCGTTGCTCGCCGAGTCGTTGCCACCGAGCCCCAGCGTGCCCGGCTTGAACTGGAAGCTCGCCGCCAACTGCACGTCGATCTTCGGCACGAGGTACGTCGCCAGACCGCGAATCTGAGTGAGCCACGGCTCGACGACGTGGCAGGACGCTGCCTGCTGCCAGACGGGCGGAAGGCCTACGAGAAGCGCCTCGGGAACCTTGGCGGTGATTTCGCAGTTGTCGCGAACGCCGCGGCCTGTGCTGGTGCCGCCCTGCACGACGAAACCGTTGGTCAGCCGCGCGTTCACGTTCACGTCCACACCATGCCAGTACTGGTACTGGTCACCATAGTCACTGGCAAAGGTCGTGTAGTTGGTCGCGGCGGAGAAGTTCGTGCGGGGGTTCACACCCGTCACCGAATAGCCACCGCCGCCTGGCAACGACGCGTGCGACGGTGCCGTGAACGTGAATTGCTGGTAGTCCGCGGGTGTGGACGCGAGGTTGTCAGTCACCGTGAAGCCATTGAACCATCGGCGGTGGTAGCCCGCTTCCAGCGATGTGCGCGGAAAGACCTCGTGCTGGACCGACGCACCGAACTGCCAGTCGGACGGACGGACGCCCCACCCCTCGAGGATAGCGGGGTTGATCGGCGCCGCCGAGAGCGGCTGACCGAACGCGGGCTGCTGCCAGGGACCACACTCGCCGTTGGCGACCGGGTTCATGAGATCACACTGCGGGATGTTGTCGCCGTTGATCCCCAGTCCGCCGCGATCGTTCCAGGTCCGATTCGTGTCGCGGGCGAATCGAGTCGCGCCTGCGGGGTTCATCAGCGAGTAGCGGTCCTGGTTGTTGGCGCTCTGAAGATACTTGCCGATGTTGACTTTGAGCGAGGTCTTCCCGTTGCCGAACAGATCGTAGGCCACGCCGGCTCGCGGTGTGATGTCGCTGAAGCCCGGCACGCCTTCCGTACGCGGGAACGACACTGGCGCCGGACGGAAGCGATCCGTGCCGGTCGCGCCCTGCCCGTCCGGCGACCAGCTCCAGGCGCGATCGTAGCGAATGGCCCCCTGCAACGTCATGCGGTTGACCGTCCACTGGTCCTGCACGTAGATGGCGTGGTACTGGCTTCGGTCCGCGGTGAAGAACTCGCCAAGCCGCATGGTGAGCTGATTCGGCACTCCGTTCAGGACGCGATAGTTCAAACGCGTGCCGTTGTAGTGGTTCTGGCCGTCGGTGCGGTTGTACGCGGCAACGTAGCCGAGCTTCATGCTGTGCGCGCCGGTGACGTAGGACGCTGACGCCTTCCACGTCGTCGGGTTCTGCATGTTGTTGAAGTTCCAGTCGAGCGCCCGATAGGTGAGATTCGCGGGCATGCTCCACGGCGTGCCGTCGGCGAAGACGCCGGCCTGCGCGGCCTGCTCCTGGACCTGGTTCAGACTGGTGATTGCGCCAGGCTGTTCCATCCAGCCCCACTTGCTGATGTAGGTGGACGCGCCCGCCTCGAGGAGCAGCCGGTTGGTCGCCGGCGAGGTCCACGTCGCCTGCATCACGCGCTGCCACGAATCGGCGTAGCCGAATGCACCACCCGCCGTACCCTGCGCGCCGCTGGCGGCTTCCGGCGCGACCGACGTCGTTCCGCTCGCGACCCAATCCGCGCCACGCGACCGGCAGCCAGGGCCATCCTGGATCATCGTCGAGCCGTCGCACGCGAGCTGGTTGTCGAAGAAGAAGCCGACCTTGTTGCGCGGCGTCACCTGGGCCGTGAGACGCATGGCCGTGACCGTGCGCGAGACCGCGTTGCGCGCCTTGAGGTTCTGATCCGGCGCGTAGGTCCACGCGTTCGGATTGCCGGCGTTCAGGTTGCCGTACATTCCGAGGATGTCGTCGTGCGATCCGAAGTCCCGGTAGTTGCCGAAGAACCACAGCTTGTCGCGGACGAACGGGCCACCCACCGAGGCCTGGACGTCCCAGTTCTTGTACAGCGCTGCCGGCTGACTCAGCCCGATCGAGCGCAGGCGGTCGTCGATGTTGTTGCCCTGCGACCACTCGCCGGCCGTGCTGAAGAAGCCCTGACCCGAGAAGGTGTTGCCGCCGGTCTTCGGGATGAAGTTGACGAGCGCGCCGCCGACTTCGCTCTCTCCAAGACCGCCGGACAGCGTGAGCTGCATTTCCTGCGAGTTGGCCGTGTCGATGATGTAGCCCGACGCGCCGCCGCCGTTGAACGCGGAACCGGTGCTCAGACCGTCGACGTATGTGCGCCCCTCGTTGCCGCGCCCACCGTGGCTGTAGAAGATGCGCATCGCCGGCATCAGGTCGATCTGGTTGCTGCCTCCCGTGACCGAGGGCACGAGGAAGATGAGCGCGTTGTAGCCGCGGGTCGCGGGCAGCGCATTGAGTGTCGAGTCGTCGATGACCTGCTGCCGGCGTGTGCTCTGCACGTCCACGATCGGCGTTTCACCGGTAACGGTGATCGTCTCCTGCAGATCGCCAACCCGAAGGTCGGCGTTGATCGTGATGACGCCCGCACCCGCCACGTCGACGCTCTCGCGCCTGACCGTCGCGAAGCCCGGCAAGCTGATGGTCACCGTGTACGTGCCGGGCAGCAGTTCCGTGATGCGGTACTGGCCGGTGCCGTCGCTGGTGGCGCTCCGCACCTTCTCGATCAGCACGGGGCTTGCCGCTTCGACAGTCACGCCAGGCAGCACCGCGCCTGATGCATCACGAACCGTGCCTGCGATGGACGACTGGGCCTGCGCGAGGGCGGGGCACAGCGCCACGAGTGCTACCAGGACGCACGCGCGCGCGGCGAACTGGATTGGGCCACGAGCGAGGGCATTCTTCAGGGATCGGATCACCTGCATACGTCTCCTTCGAAATGTTGGGTTAGGGCCGCGCTCCAAAGTGCCGCCCCCGCAGAACTTACGGCGCTGGACGAGATCGCTGGATCCTACGCTAGTAGATTCGCACTAGCAAGGCAGAAGCAATTACGATGCCTTATCGACGCGACCGTATTTTCAACGAGTTAGCCAGACCGATCAGAGCAGTATCCAATTCGTCGAACGCGGATGTTTCGGGATCTTGGATTGGAGGGGTTCCTGGCTGGTGGTTCTTGGTTCTTGGTTCTTGGTTCTTGGTTCTTGGTTCTTGGTTCTTGGTTCCTGGCGGGCAGTTGTCTTGGCGAGGGGGCGCTATCGGTTAGTGGCTAGTGGCTGGCACTGGTTCACCAGGAACCACCAACCACTAACCACCAACCGCAGTGTCACGCCCAGCGGAAGCCGTGCTTCGAGAGCGGGAGCGACCGCACTCGGGTGCCCGATGCCGCGAAGATCGCGTTGGTGATCGCCGGGAGAATCGGCGGCAGCGACGGCTCGCCGAGTCCGGTCGGCGGATTGTTCGACTTGAGCCAATGCGCCTCGATCACCGGTGGCGCCTGCGCGATTCGGAGCAGCGGAACCTGATGGAAGTTGCTCTGGACGGGCGCGCCATTCTTGAAGGTGATCTCCTGCATCAGGTGACTGATGCCCTCGATTACGCCGCCCTGCACCAGGTTTTCTGCCTGCATCGGGCTGATGATCTCTCGGCCGATGTCGCCGACCACCCAGACCTTGTTGATCTTGATGCGCTTGCTCGAGTCGACGGACACCTCGGCGACTTCAGCGAAGTAGCCACGGTGGCTGTACTGGAACCCGATGCCCATCCCCGTGCCGGCAGGCAGCTTCTTACCCCAGCCTGATTTTTCAGCCGCCATCTTCACGACGGCTGCCATCCGGGGTGCGTCGAAGCCGTCACCGCCGCGCTCGGGCGCCGGATAGGCACGCGAGGCCAGCAGATCGAGACGGAACTGCACCGGATCCTTGCCCGCCGCGTTCGCCAGTTCGTCGATGAACGACTGGAACACGAACGAGAACGCGTGGCTCCCGGGAGCGCGCAACGCTCCGGTCGGCACGCCGAGCGCGACCTTCGAATCGCCGAAGTCGAAGTTCTCGACGAACTGCGCCGGGAACTGCTGGCCGGAGATGTTCGCCGACGTCGAGTAGCGCTCGCCTTCACCGAAGGTCACGAAGTGATTGCGCCAGGCAATGAGCTTGCCTGAGGCGTCCACGCCGCCCTTCAGATAGTGATAGCCGGCCGGACGATACATGTCGTGACCCATGTCGTCTTCGCGGGTCCACAACAGCTTCACCGGCACGCCGATCTGCTTCGCGATGTACGCCGTCTCCGCCACGTAGTCGTTGGTCAGCCGTCGTCCGAATCCACCACCCACCTTCATCAAGTGCATGGTGATGTCGGACTGCTGGATGCCCAGCGTCTGCGCGACGATGTTCAAGCCCGCAGCGGGTGTCTGGCTCGGCGCCCAGATCTCGATCTTGCCGTTCTGCCAGTGCGCCACGCAGTTCTGCGGCTCGAGCGGCGTGTGCGAAATGAACGGATACATGTAGGCGCCTTCGACGACCTTCGCCGCGCCCGCGAGCGCTTTGTCGACGTCACCGTCGGTGCGAAGCTTCGTCGCGTAGGCGCCCTTGCCGAGCTCGTCGGCCCTGGCCTGGAAACCCTCGCTCGTCTGCGACGAAGTCGGATGGGCCGCCCAGGTGACCTGGAGCTGCTTCCGCGCCTGGTTGGCCTGATACCAGCTGTCGGCCACGATCGCCACGCCCGGCATCAACCCGGCGAGGTTGGTTGTACCCTCAACGACGAAGGCGTGTTTCACACCGGGAAGCGCCTTGATCTGATCGAGATTCGCGGTCGCGACCTTGGCTCCGAAGACCGGCGACTTCTGATAGACCGCCCACAACATGCCGGGCACGGTGAAGTCGATGCTGAAGATCGGCTTGCCGGTCGTGATGGCGGCCGTGTCGACGCCGCGCACCTGCTTGCCGATGATCTTGTAGTCCTTCGGGTCCTTCAGCGGCACCATGCTCAGCGTGGGAACCGGCAGCGCGGCCGCGGCGGTCGCGAGCTCGCCGTATCCGGCGGACCGGTTGCTGGCCCGGTGCATCACGCGACCCGACGCCGTCGTCAACTCGGTCGCAGGCACGCTCCACTTCTGTGCGGCCGCCGCGAGGATCATCTGGCGTGCCGCGGCGCCCACCTGACGCATCGGATCCCAGTTGGTCGGCGTCGCCGTGCTGCCGCCGGCAACCTGGACGCCGTACTTGGACTGATCGACATCGGCCTGGACGATCTTGACGCTGCTCCAATCAACGTCGAGCTCGTCGGCGATGATCATCGGGAGCATGTTCTTGATGCCCTGCCCGATCTCAGGATTCTTGGACGTGATGGTGACCGTGCCGTCGGGCGCGATCTTCACGAACGCCGGCACGGAATAGCCCATGGCCGGGCCCGCGGGCGGTCCTTGTGCGAGCAGTTCGACCGGGTCGAGCTGCAGGGCGATCATCATGCCGCCACCGGCGACGGCACTGACCTGGAGGAAGGAGCGACGAGTGAGAAGGTTTTTCGTCATGGCTCCTCCCTTACTCTGCGCCGGCGCCCTGCGCCGTCGAGGTCGAAGGCGACGTCCTAATTGACGCAGCACGATGGATGGCCTCGCGGATCCGGGTATACGTTCCGCAGCGGCAGATGTTGCCGGTCATCGCCGTGGTGATTTGCGCGTCACTCGGCTTCGGCGTCGTCGACAGGAGCGCTGCCGCCGTCATGATCTGGCCGGCCTGACAGTAGCCGCACTGTGGCACGTCGAGCTCCTGCCACGCCTGCTGGAGCGGATGCGAACCGTCGGGCGACAGCCCTTCGATCGTCGTAATCGCCGCGCCCGCAGCCGCCGACACCGGCGTCTGACAGGAACGTTGCGCGCGGCCGCGCACGTGCACGGTGCAGGCGCCGCACTGGCCGATACCGCAGCCGAACTTCGTGCCCTTGAAGTTCAGGACGTCTCTCAGAACCCAGAGCAGGGGCATGTCTGCCGGGACATCGACCGTAGTCGTCTTCCCGTTGACGTTCAATGTGAAAGCCATAAGCGTGAACTCTTTCGAAAGAAAGGGGAGATCGCCCGGAGAATGCTGGGTGTATTAAAGGGGACTTCCGGGGCAAAAGCAAGCGGGGTCCTGCATAATCGTCTCGCGGTCGATACTCTTCATATATGCGTTGGCTGGCCCTGTTATCGGCGTTGGCGGTCTTTCAACCCGCCCAGGACGGCGTCCAGGCGCCCCCGCCGCCGCCTGAGCTCGTCGTTGACGCGCCGCAGAGCTTCGACGACTGGCTGGCGGCGCTCACAACAGAGGCACGGGAGCGCGGCTACAGCGAGGATCTGATCGACGAGACCCTTGCTGGACTCGAGCCCCTCACGCGCGTCATCCAGAGCGACCGGAGCCAGGCCGAGCTCAACCCCGGATTCACGCGCTACGCGACGGCGCGGCTGACGATGTCGATGGTCAGCCGGGGCAAGGATCTCGAACGCGTGCACGACACGCTGCTCGATCGCGTCGAGAACGAGTTTGGCGTGCAGCGGCGCTTTCTCCTCGCGATCTGGGCGATGGAGTCGCGCTACGGCCGCTTGATCGGGAGAACTCCTGTATTCCAGGCGCTCGCGACGCTGGCGTGGGAGCCGCGCCGCGCGGCCTTCTTCCGGGATGAGCTGTTCAACGCATTGACCATGGTTCAGCGGGGTCAGATAGAGGCGCAGTCGATGACCGGCTCCTGGGCGGGCGCCATGGGGCAGACGCAGTTCATGCCCTCGAGCTATCTGAAGTACGCGGTGGACTTCGACGGGGACGACCGCCGGGACATCTGGAAGTCGACGCCCGATACCCTTGCCTCGATTGCGAACTATCTCGAGGGATCGGGGTGGAAAGAGGGCGAGACATGGGGCCGCGAGGTCGCGGTCAGCCCTGACGTCCAGACCGCGATCACCAAGACGATTCCCAAGCGCGTGGACGGCTGCTATGCGCTCCGCAACATGACCGAGCGGCGACCGCTCTCGCAGTGGCAGACGCTCGGCGTCCGCCGCGTCAATGGCGGCGCCTTGCCGCGTGCGAATGTCATGGCCGGCCTCGTCGATGTCGGCGAACGAAAGTTCCTCGTGTATCCCAACTACGACGTCATCCTGGGCTACAACTGCGCGCACTACTACGCGCTCACCGTCGGCCTGTTGGCGGACCGTTTGCGATAACCTGTGTAGGGGCGACGCTTGCGTCGCCCCTACGGCACACCGCGCACCTGACGACCGGGAGAATCGATTTGAGCACCGCTTACGAGAGCGCCACGCTGCTGATTCGTCTGTACGAGATGCGCCGCGAGCCCACGATGCGCGACGCGCGCGACTGGTATGTGCGCGGCTTCAATCCCACGAGCGTGGACGAGATCATGCGCGTGATGTCCGGGCCGCACAGCGGCCACTTCCGCATGGTCACGAGCTACTGGGACATGGCGGCATCGTTCGTCCTCAACGGCGCCATCGACGAGAAGATGTTCAACGACGCCAACGGCGAGCACATCGTCGTGTTCGCCAAGCTCGAGCCCTTCATCACCGAGTACCGCGGGACGATGGGCAACGCCGCCTATCTGGCCAGCCTCGATCAGTTGGTGCTGCAGAGACTCGGCGCCACCGCCAAGGAACAACTGGCGTCGATCCGCGACCGCTTCCGCGCGATGGCCGCCGCGGCCCGCTAGCTAACTCACTTTGCCGATCAGGTAGAAGGCGCCCGTCGGCGCCGGCACGCCGCCTTGAGGCTCTATCGTGACGGCGACCGTCACGGGCGTCTCGATGTCGACGGGCGTCTGGAAGATACCCATGCCGCGTCCCGTCTCGTCGGGCGCGATGAGTCCGGCGCTGACCGGCGTCGTCCCGGCAACGAGCCACACCTGATAGATGCGTCCGGCCGGAAGCGCCGGGAGATTCGTCGCGGCGAACACCATGCCGGTCTGCCGGCTCCAGAGCGCGCGGCCTGCGGCTTGTGGCGCCGCCGGCGCGCCCTGCAGGTCGACGCGCACGACGTCGGGCGCGGCCAGGACCGCCGTCGCCGACTGCGCCTGGAACGCGATGCGCTGCGCGTCGGCCATGGCGCGGTCCGCCGCCAGCAGACGGGACGAGGTCTGCTCGAGGCGCGCCTCGAGGCTGGCCACGCGCGCCCGCAGATTCATCGCGTAGAGACCCATCGCCGTCGCGAGCGCAACACACGCGGCGTACGCAAGCCAGTTGGCGGCCGTCCAATGTGATCGCGCAGGATGGGTAACCACGGGCGCGTCTGTCGCTCCCACGGCGGCCAGGACGCGTGCCCGCAGTTCCGGCCTTGGCGTGACCAGTGGGACTGATTGGGCCAATCCCGACGTGACGCGTCCGAGCGATCGCACTTCAGCCGCGCACGCGTCACAGGTGGCCAGGTGGCTTTCAAGGCTACGGCGCTCGTCAGGATCGAGGGCGCCGAGGGCGTACGCCGGCGCGAGAGCGACCAGTTCGTCGTGCGCGCCGTTCATGTGCGTCCCCCCGTGACCGCGTCCGCCAGCGCGTCCCGCAACTTCATCATGCCGGTGCGAATGCGCGTCTTGACGGTGCCGAGCGGCTCGTCCAGCCGTTCGGCCACTTCGCGTTGACTGAGTCCGTCGTAGTACGCGAGCTCAATCGCGATGCGCTGCAACAGCGGGAGCGCGGCGAGCGCACGCCGGACCGCGGCGGCTTCTTCGCCGGCGATCAGGCTCCCGGCGACGTCGCCGGTTCCCGCCAGACGGTCCTCGACGCTTTCCATGTCGACGGCCCGGCCCTCGGGGCGGACCCGCCGCGCCCGCAGCCGATCGATCGCGCGCGTTCGCGCCATGGTGAGCAACCAGCCGGCCACCGGGCCGCGGCCGCGATCGTAGCGGGCGGCCTGTTGCCACGCCTGCACGAACACGTCCTGGACCACGTCTTCCGCCTCGGACTCGCTCTGCAGAATCCTCAGGGCGAGCGAGTAGACGATCCGGGCGTGCCGATCGTACAGATCGGCCGCGGCCATCGTGTCTCCCGCGGTCAGCCGCGCGAGCAGACCAGCGTCACCCGCATCGGCCCCGGCAGGCTCGACGACGGACCGCGCCAAAGCGGCCAGGAGCCACATCTCTCTTTGAGCTTACGTCAGGGATGGGCGATTGGATTGGGGGTATCACAGCCGGGTCCACAGAACAGGACCCGGCCTACACCGCCGCGTACGGGCTCGACGGCCACCGCCGAACCCCGCTTGGGAGTTGGCACATGGATCGAGTTGGGAGTTGGGAGCTTGTCTTGTAGACCCGCCGTCAGGGTTGTGCCGGACGATCACCGCCGAAGTTCACCGACAGACCGGCGCGAATCGTGAACGGCAGCGCCGGGAAGCCGTAAGCCGCGGCGTAGTCCTTGTCCAGCAGGTTCTCGATGCTGGTGTAGATCCGCAGCCGGGGATGCACGCGATACGACGCGCTGAGATCGATCTTCTGGTAGGCGGGATCGAGATCCTGATTCGGGAGCAGCAGCGAGTTGCCGAAGAAGCCGTCACTCAGGAACGTGCTGTCGTCGCGCTTTCCGGCAAAGTACGCGGCGAGTGCCACCGAGGCCGGTCCATCGGCGTAGCTGATGAACAGCGTGCCGGAGTTTGCCGGACGACGGAACGGCCGCTCGCCGACCAGAGGCGAGAACGCGCCAATGGCGACACCGGGAAACGAGGCGTTCGAGGCCGCGCTCGCGCTGAAGGCCTGCGTGACCTCGGCGTCGAGATACGTATAGGACGCACCGATGCGTACAACCCTGCCGAGCACACCGTCGGCGGAGAGTTCCACTCCTTGCGCGTGATACGACTGCGAGTTGATGTACGCCCCAAATGCGGTCGCGGCGGCAACGTCGGCCGGCACGCCCGCGAGCGTCAGCGCGCTCTTGCTCAGGAACTCGAGCAGGTTTTCGAAGTCATTGTTGAAGTAGCCGAGCCGGGTCCGGAAGCGTCCGGCAGCGAACCCCTGCTCGAGCGCGACATCGAAGCCGCGGCTGCGCTCGGGACCGATCGGCGAGACACCGGCCGCACCCGGCGTTCCCTGCACCAGCGAGAACAGCGCATTCTGATCCTGGTACACGCTCGGTGCTTTGATACCCTCGCCGACGTTCAGGGTGACCTTGGTGTCCCCCACAGGCTTGGCGGAGGGATTCCTGAGGTAGACGGCCATCGACAATCGCGGCGTGTACGCGGTCCCGAACGCGGCGTTGTGCTCGACACCAATGCCGCCGCTCAGATACGCGCGGTTGGCGAGCGCGGCGCGCGCCTCGACGAACGCACCACCGTTGCTACGCGTCGCGTCCGGCTCCGCATCCCGCTCGCCGAAGCCTTCCTCGCGGTCGTAACGCGCGCCTCCGGAAATGGCGAGCTCAGGAATCACCTGGAACGTCGTCTGCCCGAAGAGGGCCCGCCGAGTCGTGCGGCTGTAGAAGGTCTGCGGGTATGCGCCGCCGAAGTCGAGAATCGCCTGCCCCGTCACCGACGTCCCGTTGGCGCCGGTCAGTGTGACCGTGTGTCCCAGGTAGTTGGCGCCGAAGCCGAACGGATCGAAGGGCTGCCCGGTCGGTGCCGGGTTCAGGTACTCCGAGGTCTGGTCGGCCGATCCGAACCGGATCGTGCTCTGCCACCGGTTCGAGATTTGCGAATCAGCGGTGACGCTCACGTACGTGAGCCCGCTGTCCTGCGTCGAATCGTCGGCCACCTGATAGAGATTGAATCCGCTGGCGCTTCCGAACGTTCCGTCGATCCGGCGCAACGTGCCACTCAGATTCGTGCCCGCGCCAAGGGCGACGCCGAAGCGACCTGCATAGGTGCCCCGGCGATAGCCGCTGTTCGGCGTGTGGTTGTCCGTCGTGAAGTAGGCGTACTGCGAGAAGTAGTCGAACCGCCTCACCGCGCCGCCAAAGGCCAGCGAATTCCGGAACGTGCTCAGGTTGCCGCCGTCGATGGCGTATTCGAGCTCGGGCAAGCGTGAGGTCCCGCGCCGCGTCGTGATGTTCACCACGCCGGTCAGCGCGTCGCTGCCATAGATCACGCTGTTGGTCTGCCGCAGCACCTCGATGCGATCCACGCCGGCGGTGTCGAGCTGCGAGAAGTCGAAGCCGCCGCCGATGTCGTTGGCCGGAATGCCGTCGATGAGAACCTTGGTGAAGTTGGAGTTGCCGCCGCGGAGGAAGAGCGACGTCCCGCCACCACGCTGACCCACCTGGACGATCTGCGCACCCGGCACCAGGCGGAGCGCCTCGAGCAGGTCAGGTTTGTTCAACGCGTCGAGCGTCGAGCTGTCGATGACCGTGACCGGCGCGCCTGACTGGGACTGCAAAATCTCGCCGGCCGCCGCGGTCACCAGAACATCCTGCTGCAGTGGGCCGATCTCGAGTACGACTTCCACGCTCGGTCGTGCACCAGGGCCGACGTAGACGGGCTCGCTCGTCTTCGGCTCGAACCCCTCCGCACGTGCAATGACCTGATACCGGCCCGGTGTGACATTCTGAAACGTGAACGTCCCGTCTGAGCCACTGGCCACTTCGGTGACCTGCGCGCCGTCGCGAAGCAGCGCGACCTTCGCACCCGCGACCCGCGCGCCCAGCGCATCGACGACCTGCCCGGTCAGCGTCGCCTGGCCTTGTGCCGCGGACGCCGATGGAAACCCACACAAAATCACCGTGGCGCCGACAATCGCGACGATGGCTCGCATCACTCGAATCATTGCCAACCCTTCAGGAATTACGGAGAACGCGCCCAGGAATTAGACCCGGTTTCATTTCCCACTCGGCCTGAAGAGTTTCTGAATTCTTCGTCAGGATCCGATCGATCGCTTCTCAGGCTTCTTCCCACCTGAATCGCGCGAGGGTGAGCGCGCCGAACGCGACCGCGAATCCGAGCAGCACCAGCGTGGGCGTAATCGCGGCCCCGAATCCAAGGCCGCGCCACGTCATCGCGTCGAGCCCATCGACGGCCCAGCGCGCCGGAATCACGACCGTGATGCGCTGCAGCCACGCCGGGAAGATGAACGATGGCACCCAGGCGCCGCCGAGCATCACCATGATCAGCACCGCGAAGGTTGCCACACGGCGGGTCGCGGCGGCCGTCTTCCCCAGCGCCGCGACGAGCAGGCCGAAGGTGGCCGCCATGATCGAGCAGGCGACGGCAATCGCCGCAAAGCCGAGAACGCTCCCGTGAATCCTGACCCCGAAGACGACGATGGCAAAGAGGAACGAGACGAGTAGCACGAGGAGCGTCAGCATTGTGCCGCTGAGGGCTCTGGCCCCGAGAAAGGTGAGCCGGGAGAGCGGCGCGCTGCGGAAGCGCTTCCAGATGCCCAGCTCGCGCTCGAGCAGAATGCCCATGCCCAGGTCGATCGCGGTGAACAGGAGAAACTGAATCCCCATGCCGGCAAAGGAGTGCGCGTATCCGTTGTACAGCGCGTTCGCGCCTCCGGCGACCACCGCGTTCTCCTTCACGTCGTACGGCACCGTCATCACGCCGGCGGTGGCGCCCGAGGTTCCCGGTTGCCCGTTGACCGCCTGCAGTGATCGGAGGAGGTTGCGTATCGCGTCTCTCTGCGCGGCGGGCATGTCCGCCGCATCGAGCTGACCCACAGTGTCGTCCACGAGCGATCGCCCCTGTGCCCCGCTGAATACCTCCTGCCCCACCGCTTCCATCACGTGGCCGGTGATCATGCCGCGGACCATCCCCACTTCAGCGGCCCGAGACGGATCGAACAGGATCTCGATCAGCGGCTTTGCGCCTCGCGCGACAAACGCACGGCCCGCAGCGCTGCCGAAGCCGGCGGGAATGATCACCGCCGCGGCGGTGGCGCCTTTCTGAACGACAGCTCGCGCCCCTTCCATCGACGGCGTGGAGATGGCCAGGGTCCTGTCCTTCTGCATCGCCGCGACGATGGCTTTCGAGATCGAACTGCCGTCGCGATCGACGACGGCAATCGGAATCCGAGCCGGCTCGGCATCGTTGCCGGGCCCGGAGAACATCGATCCGAAGAAGGACGCGATCGCGATCGGCACCGCGACGCTGAGGATGACCGCGCGGCGATCACCGAAGAAGAGCTGCAGGTCCTTCCGCACCAGCGCGGCGAGAGCTCGAAGCGCCATCAGTCCCGCAGGCTCCTTCCAGTGAGAGTGAGGAACAACGTCTCGAGCGAGACGTGGCCATCAGGCCCAGCAGCCGGGCCGCTCGCGCGCAGGCCGGCCATCGTGTCGTCGGCGAGCACGCGCCCGTGGTCCATGATCACGATGCGATCGGCGAGACGCTCGACCTCTTCCATGTAGTGGGTCGTGTAGAGCAGCGCTTTCCCACGTGCCTTCAGCTGTTCGAGATTGTCGAAGATCGCATTGCGGCTCTGCGGATCGACGCCGACGGTCGGCTCGTCGAGCAGCAGGATGTCCGGATCGTGCAGGAGGCCGGCCGCCAGGTTCAATCGCCGCTTCATGCCGCCGCTGAACGTCTTCACTCGGTCGCGTGCGCGATCGGCCAGCCCCACCAGCACCAGCGCCGACTCGATGGCGTCATCGAGCGCCTTCGAGGGCAACCCGTACAACGAGCCGAACAGACGCAGGTTGGCGCGGGCGGGGAGCTCGTCATAGAGCGCCAGATCCTGCGGCACGAGACCGATGCGCCGCTTGACGGGATCGGCGTCGCCTGTGAGCGCGGCGCCGCCGATCGTCACCGACCCCTGGTCGGGCGTCACGAGTCCGGCAATCATCGAGACGGTGGTCGTCTTGCCGGCGCCGTTCGGACCCAGCAGGCCGACGAGCTGCCCTCGCTCCACGGCAAACGACACGCTGCTGACGGCCACGGTCGAACCGAATGCCTTGCGCAGATTCGAAATGACCAGCATGTTCAGGGAACCGAGACGAAGAAGACCTCCGACGTCCCGACGTGAATCTCTACGGAGGCCGGTGCGTACTCGTTCCAGGCGAGCGCGAAACCGCCGCGCCACGGCTGAATCGCGGGCACCAGCGACCATGTGGTGTTCTGCGTCAGACGGCGCGCGGGTCCACGCGCGGTCCCGGAGGTGTCGAACGACTGGAAAACGATCTCGTGCTGTCCGCCGATCTTGTCCGACCATGCGAGGCCGAGGCGATCGCCGTTCCAGTCGAGATACGCACCGATCGACTCTCCCGGCGTCGTCGTCACGCGGCGGGAGCGGCCATCGATCTCGCCGGTCAGGTCGGCGAGCCGTCCAGTGAGCAGGTAGACCTCGGCATTGCCGTCTCGTTCGTCGTACCACGTGAGCGCGGCGCGGCCGTCGGCGCCGATCGCCAGGTCGGGATACTTCGACGAAGCGCCGTCGTCTTTTGTGAGACGCACTGCGCCTGTGCCCGCGGCGTCGGCGCGGACGACGTACAGCTCATTGGTGCGCGTGGACGCGGCGGCGTCGAACACCACCCACGGCACGCCGGAATGATCGAGTGCGACATTCAGATTCCAGGTGGTCTTGCTCGCCGGCCCCAGACGCAGTGGCGCGGCGCGCGGCTGACCATCCGCCTCCCACCATCCGCCGAAGACAGCCTCGCGGCCATCGAGCTCCATCTGAATCCACGCACAGAAGATCGCGCGCCCGTCGCTCTGGATGACCGGGTTGCGTGTGCCCTCGGCCATCGTCTTCACCCAGCGATTGCTGCCGCCCGTGTTCCACAGGCCCAGCTTCGTCACCTGCTGGCCTTTACCGGACTGGTCGTACCAGGCCACGGCAATCGCATCGCCGAGCCCGTCGATGCTGACTTCGTACGAGTCTTCCGGTCCGTTCGTCAGCCGGCGCTCCGGGCCAGCCGGCCGGCCGTCGGCATCCAGCAACCGCAGGTAGATCTCGGCATTCCCGTCTCGGGTGTCGTACCACGCCGCCGCGAAGCCGTCACCGAGACGCACCAGGGCGGCCTCGTAGGCCCCCTTGGCGCTGTTGCTGATCTGAGTCGGCTGCGTACTACAACCGACTGCTGTGAGGACACACGCGAATACGACACACCGAGGCACCGAGGCACTGAGGCTTTGCATTTTGAATTTTGCATTTTGAATTTCATGCGCTCGGCCTCCGTCTTTTCCAGCGCCATGCGAGTAACAGGCCGAGCAGAGGAAGAGAGCCCCAGAGTGCAGCGTATTCGTTCACTGCGGTGTCACGCCGCGCGTCGTTCCGCTGCGCCTTCTCCTGCTCTTCCATCAAATAGCCTTCGATCTGCCGCGCGTCACGGCCCGGTGCGGGGACGGACTCGAGGCGGGCCTGCATCCGGGCGTCGTTCTGCGTGGCGAAGGACTGCATCTCCCCCGCGCCCTGGTCGATCTGCTGGCCGGTCGCCTTCTCCATCGCGCGCTTGAAGCCTTCGAGTGCCCGGAACCGGAACGCCAGCCTTGAGACCCTGCTCCATCACGTACTTCTGCAGTCGCGGATTCCCACACGTGTGTTCGGCGCAGCCCACGCCGTGCTGGTTGACGCTCGCGACGTACTCCTGGAGCAGCGTCTTCTGCGTCTCCTCGTCAGCCTTCCAGTAGCCTTTGCGCACGGTTTCAAGCATGCGCGCCGTGATGTCCTGATACGCGAAGGGCGACTTCTGTTCGAAGAACTCCTTCATGCCGAGGTGGTGCTTGTCTTCGACGTAGACGTCGAAGGACTCCTTCCACATGCCGTCGGTCACCGTCTCGGTCACCGTTGCGTCCCAACCCCAGAGGTATTCGACGAACGATCGCATCTCGCCGGCGCCGGCGTAGCCCTCCTTCTTCATCCCCTCGATCCACGTCGGGTTGATGTAGCGCGAGCGGAATTCGGTGCCGATGAACTTGTCGACCGAGGTCATCTCCGGATGACCGGGATCGCGCGTGTTGGTGACGACGAGGTCAGGGCTCTTCTCCGTCCCGTCGATGTTCCGGATCGCCGTCGCGAGCCCGCCCATGTACATGAACATGTCGTCGTTGTCGAGCGCCCCGTAAAGCATCGTGGAGCTGCTGTGGACGATCTTCTCAGTGCCGGATAAGGCGAGGCGGAAGACGTCCTCCATCTTCTCGCCCCAGAAGCCGTTGCCGTAGCCGTGTCCGAGCTTTCGGACGTAGTCGTCCGCCATCCCTTTGTCGGTGTCCCACGTGCCGCTCGCGGCGGTGATCGTCGAGGTGTTCAGATTGAAGGTCCCGGGCGGCTCATCGAAGATGCGAACACCGGCGCGCCGATCGGCCTCGTCCTCGGTGTAGCCGCGCTGAACGAGAATGGCCTTCGTGGCGAGGTAGTGCTTGCGGACGTAGTTCTCGGCCTCGTCCATCGCCTTGACCTTCTGCACCGCCTTGTCCGTCAGCAGCGTCACGTTGTTGAACATGCCCTCTGCGGCTGAGGCGATGACGATGTCCACGCGGGGACGGCCAAGCCTGGCGCGCGGGATCACGTCGACGTCCACCACCTTTCCACGGACGTCCCACACCGGCTTGGTCCCAAGCAGGTGGAAGATCTGCGATTCGAGGACGCCTTCGTGGCGCATCGTCTCGTCGCCCCAGATGACGAAGGACACTTTCTCGGGGTACTTGCCGTTCTTCTTCAGATGGTCGGCGAGCATCTGGTCGGCGAGCCTGATGCCCATCTCGTACGACGCCGGCTTGGGCACCTTGTCGGGATCGATGCCGTAGAAGTTCTTCCCCGTCGGGTAGGCATCAGGATTCCGGATCGGCTCGCCACCGCTGCCGCCGGTGATGAACCCGCCGCGCAGGCCGCGCATCAGGTTGTCGAGCTCACGCTCGCCAGACGCAACGATGCGCTGCTCCATCTCGTCGGCCAGCACCTTGGCCTTGTTCGGGAGCAGGCTCCGATCGACGCTGACGATCGCGTCGATGGTGGTGTCGCGCAACGATTTCTCCGGCACGCGGCCGAAGGTATGGAGCCCGTATGGGATGTTCTGCGCCTTCAATTGCAGCAGGTGGTCCTGCACCTGATGCACGACGGGGTCGGTGAGGCTGGTGTCCTTCTCGAGATCGAGCCCGAGGTCCTTTGCGAGGCCGAGCGCAATCACCTGCTGCCGGATCTGCGCACCGATGGCCTTGGCCAGCTCGGGACTCTTGTGCAGGCTGGTGTCGTAGTCGTTGATGCGCTCGCCCAGTTCGGCGAGCTCAGGATACAGGCCGCCCTTCTTGAAGGGCGGCACCATGTGATCGACGAGCGTCGCCATGCTCCGCCGCCGCGCGACGAGGCCTTCGCCAACCACGTCCACGTTGTAGATGTAGAGATTGGGCAGGTCCGCGATGAGCGCGTCGGGCGCATCGTCGGGTGAGAGGCCCATGTCCTTGCCGTCGAGCCACTCGAGTGTGCCATGGGTGCCCACATGGACGAGGGCATCGGCGTGGAAGCCCTCGCGGAGCCACGCGTACGCGGCGACGTACTGGTGATGCGGCGCCAGATCCTTCGCGTGATACAGCTTCTCGGCGTCCTCACCCCAGCCGCGTGCCGGCTGCGGCAGCAGCGCGATCTTGCCGAACTGGAAGGCCGGGATCACCAGGCTCCCGTCCACGGTCATCAGCCGCGACTTCCCGGGCTCGCCCCAGTCCTTGATCACCTTGGCTTTGAGCACCGGCGACAACGCATTCAGCCATCGCCCGTACTCGGCGGCAGTGACGCGGACGGCGCTGCCCTGATCGACGAGGGCCTTCAACTCGCCGGGCGCGTATCCACCCACGTTGCGTGACTTCTCGACCAGCGTCTGCAGGACGCCGGCCCCCGACAGATCGCCGTTGCCGACGTCGTAGCCCTCCTGCCTCAGACGCTGCAGGATATTGGCGATCGACTCCGCGACATTCAGATAGCTGGCGCCGATGTTCGCCTTGCCGGCCGGATAGTTGTAGAAGACGATGGCGACCCGCTTGTCGCGATTGGCCGTCGTGCGGAGCGCCGCGTACTCGGCGGCTCGGCGGACCGCGAGCGACACCTGCGACGCGATCGGCTTCCGCACCACGATCGTCAGCCCCGTGTCCGGATCCTTCAGCTTCTCCTGGCCTGATCTGGGGAATCGTACCCGCGGGAGTGCGTCCGGCGCCTGAAGAATATCTGAATTCTTCGTAAGGAACTACGCGGGAACCGGGCGTTTCCTGGCGATATCGCCCACCCGCACCACGCCCGCCCGGACGATCCGGGCGTTGATGCCGCGCAGGTGCAGCTGACGCCCCAGGGCGGAATTGACAAACTTCATCGCGTCAACACCAAATCGCTCGACGAACTTCCCACACCCGGTGTGCGGCTCGGCGCTCACCTCGATGACGGCGGTACCGATCTCGAGCCGGGAGCCGGGGGGCAGGTTGTCAGTGGCCAGGTCGAAGTCGATGAAGAGCTGATCGCCGGCGAGCGGCCACCTGGCCTTCTCCTGCGCGACGAGCGCGATCACCCGGGCGTTCATCACGTTCAACTGCGTGTCCGGATCCGGAGCCTGCCCGCGGGTGCTCCAGCTATCCCCGATGAGGCCCTGGGCCGGATGGAGCTCGGCGACGTCCAGCACTTCGCGGGCGCTGGGGCGGGGCCGCCGCACGATCAGCTCCACGGCGCCCTCGTCCTTCGGTGAATTGCGGATCGCTGCCAGGCCCGCTTCGAGCTCCTCACGCGTCAGGTGTCGTACGCTCACGTCTCGATTCCTCGATCCCCATCGTACGCGGACCGATCCGCGAAGCGTCCTACGGACATTCGCGAGGCAGGGAGATCCGAAACGCGCTGCCGCCCGCGCCGGTGTGCTCGAGGGTCAGATGACCGCCGAGTGCTTCCACGGCGCCCCTCGCGAGAGACAGTCCCAGCCCTGTGCCTCCCGCGTCGGCTTCGTTCTCGCGGTAGAAGCGATCGAAGATGCGTCCTTGCGCGTCGTGAGCGATGCCTGGCCCCGAGTCGATCACGTCCACGATCGCGTCGGCCGGCGCCTCCGAGATCTGAATCCGGATCTGCCCCGCCGCCGGCGTGAACTTGATCGCGTTGTCCACGAGGTTGATCAGCGCCTGGCGAAGGACCATGCGATCGGCGGCCACGCGGGGCGTGGCCAACCGATCCACCGTCAGCGTCTGCCGCTTCTCCTCGGCGAGCACTCCCAGATGCGACACCACATCGTCGGCCAGCGAGGAGAGGTCCACGAGATCGCGCGACAGGGTCGCCTGCCGGGTTTCAGCGCGCGAGAGGGTGAGGAGGCGATCCACGAGGCTGGCGAGACGATCGGCCTCTTCGAGCATGCTGCCGATGATGCTGCGATACGCGACGTCATCACGGTGGCCCCGCAGCCCCACTTCGCCGACGCTGCGAATGGCGGTGAGCGGCGTCCGCAGCTCGTGCGAGACGTCGGCGGTGAACTGCCGCATCTGACCGAACGATGCCTCCAGGCGCCCGAGTGTTGCGTTGAATACCGAGGCGAGCCGCCCCATCTCGTTGTCCGGGTTGCTGACCGGCAGACGATCGCTCAAGCGCGCGGCGGTGATCGTGCGGGCACGAGCGGTCATCTGCTCGATCGGGTCCAGTGCGCGGCGGGCGAGAACGTAGCCGCCCAGTCCGGCCACCGACACGGCCACCGGCAGTCCCAGTACCAGAATCAGCAAGAGGTCCCCCACCTGTTGCTGTATGGCCTCTTCTGAACGGGCAACCTGTACGGTCACCGGCCGCTTGCCGATGCTCGCCAGCGTCACCGGGTCTTCCTCACAGGGGCAGACGTAACTGCGTCGGCTGAGCACGCGCATCGGCGCACCCGACGTCGCAAACGAGACGATCTGGTCGCCACCCTCGGCGGCGAGCTTCTGGGAATCGGGGATCGGGCGGCGGAGGGCCTCGGCGTTGCGGAGCAGCAGCTGGCTGCCGTCAGCGCTCCAGACCTGCACCCACGGCGCCTCCTCCTCGAGCAGGAGATCGATCTGCGGCACCGACATTTCCACGCCGCCGGGGCTGTCGTCGATCGTGGCCGCGGCCCAGAAGAAATCCGCGCGCAGCCGCTGGTTGAGCGACTCCGAGACGCTGCGGCTCACGAACGTGTAAATCGCGACGGCGTAGACCGCGAGCACCACGACCATGGCGGCGACGTACCACAGCGTGAGCCGCACGCGGACGCTGTGTGAGCGCCACCACTTGCTCACGGCTCACCCTCGCGCAGCATGAACCCCACACCGCGGACAGTGTGAATCAGCTTCACCGCCTGATCGAGATCCACTTTGCGGCGCAGCCGCGCGATGTGGACGTCGATGACGTTGTCGAGCGGCGTCGTCCGCGCCGTCTCTTTCCAGACGTCGCGCGCGAGCGTCTCCCGCGACACCACCTGGCCGTGGTACCGCAGCAGGTACTCGAGCAGCTCGAACTCCCGCACGGTCAGCTCGACGGGCTGGCTGTTGCGAATGACTTTGCGGGTGACGAGATCCATTTCGAGGTCGCCGACCGAGAGCCGCGGCGTTTCCGCGACGCGGCCGCGCCGCACCAGCGCGCGGATGCGCGCGAGGAGCTCGGCAAACGCGAACGGCTTGATCAGATAGTCGTCGGCGCCTGAATCGAGACCCGTGACGCGATCCTGGAGCGAGTCCCTCGCCGTGAGCACCAGGACGGGCGTCTTCAGGCCGCGTTGTCGCAGCGCCTGCAGAATCTCGAGGCCGTCGCGGCCTGGCAGCGTCAGGTCCAGGAGGATGACGTCGAACGACTCGGTGTTGACGCGAAAGAACGCGCCCTCGCCAGTCCGCTCGACGATGACCTCGAAGCGCTCGCCTTCGAGCCCTTCGCGAAGGGCGTTGGCGACCTTCTGTTCGTCTTCAACGACGAGTACGCGCATGGATGGGGTCTCAGGAGATTCTATCCCGCCCTTGCGCGGCCAACCGGGCTTGGCTTAGGGCTTGGGGCTTTGGGCGGCGTTGGGCGTTGGAGGTTGGGAGTTGGGAGTTGGGCCAGGTTCGAGTTGGGAGTTGGGAGTTTCAACCAGGCTCGGATTGGGAGTTGTGTTGCCGGTCCCCGACGTCGGCGGCCGTAGCTCGCTCCGCGAAGCTCTCGGCACGCCGGAAAGCGTTCGGACGGCTACCCGCGACCGCTCGACGCTCGGGTCGCGTGCGCTCTCGCGCCCGCTCAACCTCGCTGAGGCCCGCGGCCGCCTCACGCTTTCACCGCTGACGTGTCGGCATGCCTCGAATTGCTTCGCTGCGCGAGCCACGACCGCCGACGTCGTTGCGTGATCCACCACGAACCACGAACCACGAACCAGGCCCTGGGCTCTGGGCTGTGGAAGTTGGGAGTTGGCCCAGGTTCGGGTTGGGAGTTGGGAGTTGATTGGGTTTGTTAGTCAGAATAGAGGCCTATGGAGTTCTCGTTGCTCGAGACGATGCGCCTGGATGCGGGGACGATCGTCCGCCTCGAGGGGCATCTCAGGCGGCTGTCAGCGGCGGCCGCGCACTTCGACTTTCGGTACGACGAGGCCGCGATTCGTTCGGCGATGGCCAGGACGGCACACGCACATCCTGAGGACTCGTGGCGCGTGCGCCTGCTGCTCGCGAAGGACGGCACGCCGACGATCGAGTGCACCAGAGACGTCGCGGAGGCGCGCGGGCCGTGGCGCGTGGCGTTCGCGACCGACCCGGTTGACCAGCGCGACCCGTTCCTCTTCAACAAGACGACCCATCGGGTGGTCTACGACACCGCTCGCCGCGCCCGGCCCGACGTGGACGATGTGATCTTGTGGAATGAGCGGGGAGAAGTCACCGAGGCAACGATCGCCAACGTGGTCGTCGAGATTGACGGTGTTCGCTACACGCCCCCGATCGCCTGCGGGCTGCTGGGAGGAGTGTTCCGTGCCGAGCTGCTGGCTTCGGGCCACATCCACGAGCGCGTCCTCACGCGCGCAGACGTGTCCGCGGCGTCGCGCCTGTGGCTGATCAACAGCGTGCGGGAGTGGGTGGACGCTGAGCTCGTTGGTGGTTAGTGGTGGTGGTTCTTGGTTCGTGGTTCGTGGTAGGGCCGGTCCTTTCCGCCGAAGCGCAAGCGCGCGAAGCCGGTCAGGGTCGCCCGTTCACGCGGACGCCAACGTTGCGCGCCGGCCCTTGTGGTAGTCGGTCAACGCGGCGTTGGCCGAGAGGATCGTGTCCATCTCCGCGATGACCGGCGCCAGATCTTTCCCCGCGATGACAGTATAGAACTCGTCGTCGGCAATGCCCGTGTAGACGCGGTTGCCGATGCAGCCCAGGCTCGACGCGACGCCCGCCGACAGCGCCGCCGGAATCGCCATACACGTGGGACGGCCCAGCAGCGGTAGGGGCGACGCATGCGTCGCCCCTGCAACTATTGCGCGGGTCGCCGCTTCATGGAGGAGCATCAGGCGGGCCGGCGTACCAGCCAGCAGTACAGCATCCGGATCGACAGGCGTCGTCGCGAGCGGCGAGTAGATCGTCACGGCCGGAGTCGCGGGCAAGCGTGGAATGCCTGGCACTTCCTCCATGCGCAGGTAGCCGACGTTGACCATGAGCGACAGCGTCTGCATCAGCTCGGCTTCGCGTGCCTTCGGCAGCGGGATGTTGTGCGTGTAGCTGCCGACCGGACAGTTGTAGTGATCGGACGGCACCGTGTAGAAGGTCTGCCCGGCGGCGGCCAGGCGCCAGAAGCTGCAACCCGAGGGCTGCGATCCGGAGAGCGCCGGCACGCCGGCGGGCGGCGTCTCGCGAAACGCGATCGCCACGGGGCGGCGGGAGAGATTGAGCGTGCTGGTCAGTTGCTGTTCAAGAGCAGCGAAATCGGTCATAGAAGAGACAGTATCAGACAACTCCCAACTCGAACCTGAGCCCAACTCCCAACTCCCAAGAACGCTACCGGCTACCGGCTACTGCCCACCGCCTACCGGCTACCGGCTGCGACACGTGAGGCCGGCAGATTGAGGCGCGAGATGAGCTCGATATATCGCGCATCCTTCCGCAGCGGCTCGAAGCGCGGCTCGGCGCTGAGGCTGCCGAGCGAAGGGTCGCGATCGAGCCAGGCCTGATCCAGGGCCGCGAAGGCGGCGTCGAGGCTGCCGAGCCCGGTATGGGCGAGCGCCATGTGGAAGGGCGGCACGTACTGCGTGCCCTCGAGCGCGCAGGCGCGCGCCAAAAGAGCGAGCGCTTCCGTGCGAGCACCGGTCACGGCCTTGGCGTGCGCCAGCCATGTCAACAGAACGGCGTGCGATCCGGTGATGGTCAGCGCGAACTCGAGCTGGGCCACGGCCTCGTCGTTCCTGCCCAACTGCAGCAGCGCCGCCGCCTGCACGCGCCGGGCGTACACGAACTCCGGGTCGATGCTGATGATGCGGGCAGCACTGGCGATCGAGCCCTCGTAGTCGCCGGCCAGGTAGTGCATCCACGCCTCTTGCGTTCCCGTCGCCAGGCACAGCGGATCCAGCTCGCGAGCCTGATCGATCTGCGACGTCGCCTCGACATGCCGATCCTGCAGCGCCAGCGTCAGTCCGAATGAGCGCAGCGCCGCCTCATTGCTCGGATTGAGCACCAGCGCGCGCGAGTATCCGGCCTCAGCGGCCTTCCAGTCCATGTCGAGCATGCGTTCCACGTCGGCCAGCGCCGCCTGTGCTTCCGACACGGTCGGATCGAGCTCCAACGCCCGCGTCGCGGCTTCGCGCGCGGAGACCAGCGCGAGCCGCGGCACTTGATGGTAGTACTCGGCGGCGGCCACCCGCATCCGCGCGAGCGCCCCCTGAGCGGCAGCGAAGTCGGGCGCGATGCGCACCGCTTCTCCGAGGCACTCGAGCGCCATCTCGAGACCCTCGTCACCCGGCTTGGCCCAGTGATAGCGCCCCTTGAGGTAGGCCTGATAGGCCGACGGCGGCTCATGCGGCGCCACGCCACGTGGCGCCGGGGGCACCAACTCCCTCATCAGTGAACGGGCGACGCGACTGGCCACGTCCGCCTGCACGGACAGCCAGTCCTCGGTCGTCCGATCGTAGGTCTCCGACCACAAGTGCGCCTCGGACGAGGCCTCAACCAGTCGAGCGGTGATGCGGACGCGGGCACCGTCGCGTCGCGTGCTGCCTTCGAGCAGATAGTCGGCGTTGAGCGTCTCGCCGATCTCCCGCGCCCGCTGCAGGCTGCCCTTGAAGAACATCGACGACCATCGCGCGATGACACCGACCTGCCCACGACACAGCGGGCCCAGCTGGGCGATCAGCTCCTCGGTCAGCCCATCGCTGAAGTACTCCTGACTGCTGTCGTCGCTCAGGTTGCTGAAGGGCAGCACCACCAGACGCACGCGCGGCAACGCAGGCGAGGCCGTCGTCTTCGCCAGGACGTGGGCATCAGGGGTGGCGGCGATGAACCGATAGCCACGGCGCGGCACCGTTTCGATAAACGTCGGCCTGTCCGCATCGTCGCCAAGCGCGGCCCGGAGCCGTTTGATTGCCGCGTTGAGGCTGTGCTCGAAATCGACGAAGGTCCCGTCCGGCCACAGACGCTGTCGCAGCTCGTCCCGTGTGACGACATCTCCCGGACGCTCCAGCATCAGGCGCAGGATCTCGAACGGCTGCTCCTGCAGTCGTATGCGAGTCGAGCCGTTCCGCAGCTCACGCGCGCGCAGGTCGAGCTCGAAGGTGCCGAAGCGCAGCGGGTTCGATGTGTCCATGGTGTTCAGCCTGAGCCCCCGCCTCAGCGCGGTGAGTCCACGCGCGCGGCGGCGGGCAGAGCCTGATGCTCTCTTCGTTATGCCGCAACTGCCGCCGTTTGGAAAGGGCCAATCGCGATGTGCGACGCACAATGACCCGCAGGTCACCTACATGTCACCTCGAGTCACCTCCAGAGCATTGAGGCACCCGTTGCCGCCTTCCACAGTGAGGCTCGTGAGCACACCGCTCACGGTCACACCACGGGAGCGCGGTTATGCGTCTTCGTCAGGCCCTGGCCATCGTATCTGTCACAGTCCTGCTCTGGCCATCGATCGCCGCAGGGGCGGTCACCGGCTGGACGAACGTCGTCGTCCGCATCTACGACGCGAACGGCGCGATGCCGGGGACGAATCAGGCCGCGCTCGACCTCGCGGGAAGGACGCTCGCCGCTGCGTCGATCGATGTCGTCTGGAAGCGATGTGCCAACACCCCGCGCGCGGTGGCCGGTGCCCTCGCGTCGCAGACGGCGCCCGGACGCTGCGATGCTCCCATGGTCCCGGGCGAGCTGGCCATCCGGATCGTGCGGTCGCGCATGCCGGAGGGGTACCACGGGACGTTGCCACTGGGAGACGCGCTGATCGACACGCGTGCCGGCGCGGGCGTGCTCGCCACGATCTACATCGATCGCGTCCTGTGGCTGGCCCGGGAGGCGCACGCCGACAGTCAGGCGCTGCTTGGACGGGCGATTGCGCACGAACTGGGCCACCTGCTGCTGGCCACGAGCGGGCACGGCCCGTTTGGTCTCATGCGCGCGTTCTGGTCACAAGAAGAAGTCCGGCGGGGTCAGGGGCCTGATTGGACGTTCGCCCCGGCGGAGCTCGCGGCGATCCGCGCGCAGGTGACACGCCGGGCCTCGACGCGTGTGTGGGGTACCCGATAGCGCTCACGGTCCGGCTCCTATGAGCCGGACTGATGTCAAACTCCTCCGTCTCGACAGACGTCACCGGAGCGGACCTCCTACCTAGCTATGAGGTCTGCGGAGGTGACGTCTTCGTTCTTCCCCCTTCCGCGCGTGGTTTCGTTGCG